>CAXTEX010000061.1:0-13751 GCA_964243445.1 uncultured Caulobacteraceae bacterium
GCCTGGTCATGGACCTGGACCGGGGCGCGGGCTCCGACAGCGTGCAGATCATGACCCTGCACTCCGCCAAGGGGCTGGAGTTCCCGCTGGTCTTCCTGCCGGGCTGGGAGGAAGGCGTCTTCCCGTCCCAGCGCTCCATGGACGAGAAGGGCGAGAAGGGGCTGGAGGAGGAACGGCGGCTGGCCTACGTCGGCGTCACCCGGGCGCGCGAGCAGGCCCGCATCTCCTTCGCCGCCAACCGGCAGGTCTACGGCCGCTGGACCTCGCAACTGCCGTCGCGCTTCGTCGACGAGCTGCCGCCAAGCTCGGTCGAGGCCACCAGCGAGACGGGTTATTACGGCGGCGGTCCGGGCATGATGGAGGCCAAGAGCCGCTTCGACGACGCGCCGGCCTTCGCCTCCAGCTACACCTCTCCGGGTTGGAAGCGGGCGCAGGAGCGCAGCGGCTTCACCCCCTCCAACCCGCCGTCGGACCGCTTCGGCTCGCGCCGGGGCCAGGCGATCGAAGGCGAAGGCCGCCTGATCGCCACGTCCGACCCTTCGGCCGCCGCCAGCGCATACAAGCCCGGCGACAAGGTCTTCCACCAAAAGTTCGGCCCAGGCGCGGTGATCGGCGTGGACGGCAACAAGCTGACGGTGGACTTCAGCAAGGCCGGCGAGAAGAAGGTGCTGGACAGCTTCGTCGAGCGGGGGTGAGTGGCGCTGGAGGCGGACGTTGGGAACGGGGAAGATGGGTGGATTTCAGACTCTACGGCGCTGCGCCAGCCAAACTGATCGACCGTCGCAGGTCGCATCCTCGCTGACTTGAGCCACAACGTCGTAGCCGCTCTGCTCCAACAGTCTGCAATACTCGGCAACGTCCAGGCTTGCATGGTAGAGCGGCTCGCCCTCCAGCGTCCCGACGGCCTCTCCGAATGAGGCGCCGCTTGTAAACATCAACGGGGCACCGGGCTGCGCATGTTCGCCGAAGATGGGGAACATGGCTCGTTGGTAATCGTGGCCAAAATGAAAGAAACTATCCCAAGCAAGTACGCCGCCGAAGAGCCTATGCAGCTTCAATCTTCGCATATCTAGAACCAAAGCTTCCTGGCCGGGAAGGTTGTTCCTGTACGCATCGATCATCTCTGGCGCACTGTCCACGCCTGTGACCGAAAACCCATCCTCAACAAGGAAGCGCGCGATCGGAACACCTGATCCGCATCCTAAGTCTAGCACTTTGGCGGCGGGTGAGAGTAGTCGGCTAAAGCGCTCAAGCCATGGGCGCTCGACGAGGCGGGTGCCGCGTGCACGGGTCCACGCGCCAGCGTGGCGTTGATAGATGCCGACGATTTCGTCTGCTGCGCTGCCCATGTTCCGCATCATGGATCAGGCTGAAGAGTCCGAGAAGGGTCGTTCCTCCGCGTGACCTTTCTGCCCGTAAGCGGACGTGGCGTGTCACCGTGCTCGGGCGCGTTGAGGACTTCCGGCCTTCGCCGGGGTCTCAAGGGGAGGAAAAGATCGACGGACCTATGCTCCTTCCGTCCGAGCGGAACAGCAGCGCCAAATGGAACAAAGTGGCAACGTGTCATCTCGCTCTCGCCGCCGGACCGGAGTTAAGTCTCCATCGACGCGGCGCCCGGGGCGACCCGGCTCGCGACGGTCTTTGACATTGTGAAGCGAAGCCCTCCCGCGCTGGCCAAGGCTGTGGGATGGGCCTACAGGCGCGACGGACCGTCGCGTCCGGAGAGCCCCATGCCCCACCCCGCCCTTTCCGCCGGTCGGACCGCCGTCATCACCGGGGCGGCGAGCGGCATCGGGCTAGCGGTGGCCCATGCGCTCGCCGGCCGCGGCATGAACGTCGTGATCGCCGATCTGGAGAGCGCCAAGCTGGAGGCGGCGAAGTCGGCGCTGGAGGCGGTCCCCGGCGTGGGGCGTGTCCTGGCCCTCGCCTGCGACGTGGCGAAGGCGCCGGACCTGCAGACGCTCAGGGCCGCAGCCTACGACGCCTTCGGCGAGGTCAACCTGCTGATGAACAACGCCGGGACCGGCATGAACCCCGGCAAACCCTGGGAGGACCTGGACGGCTGGCGACGGCTGGTCGACGTGAACCTGTGGGGCGTGATCAATGGGGTGCAGGCCTTCGCGCCGGCCATGCTGGCGCAGGCGGGCCCAGGGCTCGTGGTCAACACCGGCTCCAAACAGGGCGTCACTCTGCCGCCGGGCAACAGCGCCTACAACGTCTCCAAGGCGGCGCTGAAGGCCTACACCGAACTGCTGGCCCATGAGCTGCGGGGCGCAGCGCCCGGCCGCCTCGCCGCCCACCTGCTGATCCCAGGCTGGACCTACACCGGCATGACCCGCAGCGGCGACGCCAAGCCCGCCGGCGCCTGGACGGGCGAGCAGGTCGCGGACTTCATGCTGGATGGGATCGAGCGAGGCGACTTCTACCTGCTCTGTCCCGACAACGACACGCCGCGGGAGTTGGACGAGCGCCGCATGGCCTGGAGCGCCGGCGACATCGTCGCCAACCGCCCGGCCCTGTCGCGCTGGAGCCCCGACCACGCCGACGCCTTCGCCGCCTTCGTCAAAGGCGGCTGAGCCGATCGTCCGCTGGGGCGGGGCTCTGTCCGGCCCCGCGAGTCGGCGTGGATTACCGTAGTGGGGCGCAGAGCGGACCCTGCTCGGCGTGCAGGGGTGGAACGACATGTCCGGGGTGCTCGCCGATCTGGACGCTCCGGACACGCTGGTTCAGGCCTCGTCGCCTCCCCCTTCCGGGGCGCGCCTGGGGATCGCGGCCCTCCTGCTCGGCGTGCTGCTCCTCGCCCTGGCGGCCCTGCTCACGGTCGTCTCTGTGCAGGACTACCTCTACGTCCCCTTCTTCGACGTCCACGACTGGATCGGCCAAGTCTTCGTCGTGGAGCGGACGCACGATTGGCTCGGCTATCTGTGGGAGCCCCACACGGCGGAGCGCATCCCCTGGGCCCGGGCGGTCGAGTGGCTGGATGTCGAGGTGGTCCGGGGCCGCGCGCCGAGCTTTCTCATCGCCGGCATGGCGGCGTGGCTGATCGGCTGCATTCCCTTCGCCCTTCTGCTGACGCGAAGCTCGCTGTCCAGGCCAGCCAGGATCATCGTGCTTCTGCTCGCCGTCATGCTGTCGACCCAGGTCAGCCTGGCGGAGGATTTCGCCTTCCCGGTCTTCTCGGTCTATCTGATGGTGGCCGGGCCGGCGCTGGGGGCCGCGGCGCTGCTGCAGACCGGCCCCCAGGCCGGGCTCCGGAGCTGGACCTTCTGGGCCGCCATGGCCCTGGCGGCGGCGGCGAGCGACGGCAATGCGGCGGGGCTGGCGATCTGGCCGGCGCTGCTCATCACCGCCGGACTGCAGCGCCGTGGGCGCGAGCAGGTCTTCGCCCTCCTCGTCTGCGCCGCCGTCTGCATCGCCGCCATCGAGTCGGGACTGGGGGCGCCGAGCGCGTCGCTCGGCCGCGACGGCGGATCGGCGGGCGCGCACCTGCTGAAGATGGCCGTCTACTTCCTCCACTTCGTCGGCCTGCCTTGGACGCAGGAGACCCACTCGGGCCTGGCGCTGGCCATCGCCCTGACGACGCTGGCGCTCGCCTTCAGGGCGTCGTTCAAGGCCGCCCGCTGGACGAACGACGCGCCGACGGCGCGGCTGCGTGGGACCGCCCTGGCGCTGATCCTGTTCGGCCTGATCACAGCAGGTTTGGCCACGATCGGGCGGGTGGACGAACTGCCGACCGCGGTGGTGCCGACCCGCTACACCCCCTTCGCCACACTGCTGCAGCTCGGCGTCCTGCTCGGTCTGGCGGAACAGATCGGAGCCTTTCGCCGAGCCGCATGGCTGCCCGCAACGATCGCCGCCGTCCTGTCGCTCGGCCTGTTCGCAAGCGATCTGCATGACGTCCGCAGCCTGAACAGGGCCGCACATCGTGTCCGGGCCGCCAGCGCCGCCTTCGACCGCAGCTTCGACGACGCCGACGGTCGGCTCATCCACCCCCGCCCGCTGTTCGCGGCCGACATCCGGCGGCGGCTTGCGGCGCGGGGTCTGCCCCACTGACCTGCACCCCTGGGCTAAGGGTGTGGCCTGAACGCGGCGTGCTTTACGTGGCCGCGTCCGCGCCGCATATCCCGCCGCCATGCACCTGCCCCAGGCCAAGCTCAACGCCGTGCTCGAGCGTTTCCAGGAAGTGGAGGCGCGCATGAGCGCCGCCTCCGACGGAGCCGAGATCGTGCGCCTGTCCAAGGAGCACGCCGAGCTGCGCCCGGTCGCCGACGCCGTCGCCGGCCTGGCCCGTGTGCGCGCGGAGCGGCCGGAGCTGGAGGAGATGGCCGCGGCCGGCGACCCGGAGATGGGCGCCATGGCTCGCGAGGAACTGGCGGCGCTGGACGCCCGCCTGCCGGCGTTGGAGCGCGATGTGGCCCTGCTGCTCGCGCCCAAGGATCGCGACGAGAACGCCTCGGCCATCCTGGAAGTGCGCGCAGGTACCGGCGGGGACGAGGCGGCGCTGTTCGCCGGCGACCTGTTTCGCATGTACCAGCGCTACGCCGCCCTGCAGGGCTGGCGGCTGGAGGTGGAGGACGCGTCGGAGGGCGAAGCCGGCGGCTACAAGGAGATCATCGCCTCGGTCTCAGGCGAGGGCGTGTTCGGGCGGATGAAGTTCGAGAGCGGCGTGCACCGGGTCCAGCGGGTGCCGGCCACCGAGACCCAGGGGCGCATCCACACCTCCGCCGCCACCGTCGCCGTGCTGCCGGAGCCGCAGGACGTGGAGATCGAGGTCAACGACGCAGACATCCGCATCGACACCTACCGCTCCTCCGGCGCCGGCGGCCAGCACGTGAACAAGACCGACTCGGCGGTGCGCATCACCCACCTGCCCACAGGCATTGTGGTCACCTCCTCGGAGAAGTCCCAGCACCAGAACCGCGCCAAGGCCATGAAGGTGCTCAAAGCCCGCCTCTACGACGCCCAGCGCGGCCAGCTGGACGCGGATCGGGCCGCCGCCAGGAAGGAGCAGGTCGGCTCCGGCGACCGTTCGGAGCGCATCCGCACCTATAATTTCCCGCAGGGCCGGGTCACCGACCACCGCATCAACCTGACCCTCTACAACCTGCCCAAGGTGATGGAGGGCGAGGCGCTGGACGAGGTGGTCGAGGCGCTGATCGCCGACGACCAGGCCGCGCGGCTCGCGACGCTCGAGGACGGCTACAGCTAGGCCCTCGACCTCACCTGTTCTGGCGCAGGCGGGCTTCCGCCGCGACCACCTGGGCGCTGAGGTCGCCGATGTCCTGGGTAAGCGAGTATTGGCGATAGAGTTCGAAGCCGGCGACGATGTCGACGGCCTTGGGCAGCAGTTCGTTGAACCGCTTCCAGGCCGCGCTCGCGTCGCGGCGGGCCACGCCCGCGGGCGTGTGCGGCGTCCAGAGACCCTCCTTCTCCAGGCTGGCCTTGGCCTGCGCCATCGCGGGGGCGAGCATGTAGAGATAGAGGAACTTGGGCGTTGCGGCCCTGCGGTAGCGGACCTGCACCCTGGCGCGCCAGGCCAGGTAGGCCTGGCGGAAAGCCTGGCGATGCGAGGGGCTGTCGGAAAACCAGTCCAGCTCGACGCTGTCCTCCTCGCCGTCCGTCGCCGGCGCCGCCATCCCCTCCAGGCTGCCGCCGACGGCGATCACCGCGGAGATGTCGGAAAAGGAGAGGCCGAGCTTTGCGGGAAGATCGCCATACTCGACCGGCATGCCCGCGAGCATCGTCCATTGCGAATAGGAGGAGCCGGGCGAGGAGGGCGCCTTGGGCGGCAACGGCTTCACGGCCTTGGGCCGCAGGATCCAGGCGGCGTTGTCCGGGCCCCAGGCCTCGGCCGAAGTCAGGGGCTGCAGCTCATAGGCCGGCCCGGGCGAGGGCCCGACGTCTGCGAGGAAGTGGCGGAAGTCGCGCCACGAGGGTGTGACAGGACGCGCCACGTCCATCAGCAGGCGACGCAGCTCGCCGGCTTCGTGACGGAACTGGCGCGTGAGCGCTCGCGCATCGCCCGCCCGGATGCGCTCGGCCCACTTGCGATCCACCCCGGCCATGGCTGCGCGTCAGCCTTCCAGGGCTGGAAGGCGCGGCGACGCCATACACACGCCAGGACTTGGGCCCACGCTGATCCGCTCCGCGACAAGGACGTCAGCGGGGGATAGCAGACCAGCGCCTAAGGGAACCTTCACGCTCGCGTCCGGAGCCGTCGCTCGCGCTCGAAGAGGAGCGGAGCCGAAGCCCCGCGCCTGGATACAGGTCTACCAGCGCCGATAGTCGTAGCGCGGGCCGTAGCGCCAGGGATAGTGCGGACCCCAATAAGGCCCCGGGCCGTAGAAGTACGGATACGGCCGATAGTAGTGACGCCAGTAAGGATGATAGAAGTAGGGCTGGGCCGAAGCCGGTGCGGATGTCGCGAACGCTGCTCCAGCGAGCGTCGCCACTGCAAGGGCCAAGGTGATGAACTTGCGCATGCGATGTCTCCTCTCTGCTCCCAGATGCGCCAGGGATTAAGCCAGTTTCTGTGCGCAAAGCTGAACTGCAGATGAAGCATCTTGTCAGGTGACGAAAAGCTTCGGCTCAGGCGGAGCGCTCAACGGCGATGAACCCTTGGCAGGGCGCCAGCCGGGCCGGCGGCGGCGCGTCGATCGTGACGCCGGGCGTGGCGAAGACGACGCGCAGACCGTCGGCCTCGACAGGCGTCTCCACCGCCCCATCACCCAGGTTGAACACGCAGATCAGCCGCTGATCGCCCGAGGTGCGTTCCAGGACAAGCCGATCGTCGTCGCCCGGATGCACGACGCAGACGCCGGACCGCAGGGCGGGCCAGACGCGTCTGACCGCCATAAGCCGCCTTGTGAACGCCAGGGTGGACGTCGGGTCGCCGTGCTGCACGTCCACCGCGAGAGCCATGTGGCGCGCATCGATGGGCAGCCAGGGCTCCGCACAGGAAAAGCCGGAGTAAGGCGCGTCGGCGGTCCAGGGCATGGGCGTGCGCGCGCCGTCGCGACCAAGGGTGTGGGGCCAGTTGGCCTTGGCTTCAGGGTCCTGCAGCCGCTCGTAGGGTACCTCCGCCTGGGGCAGGCCCAACTCCTCGCCCTGGTAGAGGAAGATCGGGCCCGGCAGGCTGGCGAGGAGCAGCAGCAGCAGTTTGGCGAACGCCGCCTCGTCCCGCCCGGCCGCCCAGCGGCTGACCGCCCGCGGCGCGTCGTGGTTGGAGAAGGCCCAGGCCGGCCAGCCCTGCGGCCAGGGCGCCAGCCCGGTGCGGACCAGCGTCGCATCCAGGTGTTTCGCATAGAGAAAGTCGAAGCCGTAGGCGGAATGCGCTCGCCGGCCCTGCATATAGGGTCCGATCTCCTCGCGCCCGCGCTCGCCCGGAACCTCGGCGACGAGGAAGCGACCGCCCATGGCGTCGCCGAGCGTGCGCAGCCGCTCCAGGAAGCCGACGATGTCGCGATGGGACTGGTTGTGCAGGTGCTCCTGCCGGTCGAACGGCCGGGTCCAAGGCCGATCCGCCGGCGCGGCTGGATTGTCGCGCAGGCGCGGGTCGTGCATCAGGAAGTTGATCGCGTCGAGGCGAAAGCCGTCCACGCCCCTCGCCCACCAGAACCGCGCCACCTCCAGCAGCGCCGCCTGCACCTGCGGGTGGTGGACGTTGAGCTGCGGCTGGCCGGGCAGGAAATTGTGCAGATAGCACTGGCCGCGTCGGGCGTCCCAGGTCCAGGCCGGCCCGTAGAAGACCGACTGCCAATTGGTCGGCGGCGTTCCGTCGGGGCGAGGGTCGGCCCAGACGTACCAGTCCGCCTTGTCGCCCGAGCGATCCTGCCGGCTCGCCTCGAACCAGGGGTGCCGGTCGGAGGTGTGGCAGTAGATCTGGTCGACGATCACCTTCAACCTCAGCCGGTGCGCCTCCGCCACCAGGACGTCGAAATCGGCCAGGTCGCCGAACAGGAGATCGATCCCGCAGTAGTCCGCCACGTCGTAGCCGAAGTCCGCCATGGGCGAGGGAAACACCGGCGACAGCCAGACCGCGTCCACCCCCAGGCTGGCCACATAGGCGAGCTTCTCCGTAATCCCGCGCAGGTCGCCAATCCCGTCGCCGTCGCTGTCTCGGAAGCTGCGCGGATAGATCTGGTAGATGACCGCGCCCGCGCTCAGGCCTCCTGCGTCCATGTCACGCTCCCTGCGCAGGCTGCACGGCGTGTCTGCGCCGATGTTCGGCGTCAAGCTTCCGCCGCCTTGACGGCCTAGGAAACCATCCTGTCAGGAGTTTCGCTTCATGGATCGTCGATCGCTCGTCTTCGCCGGTGCGGCCGCCCTGGTCGGCGGCGGGCTGACCGTCGCCCACCACATGGGTCCGCGCCGCTTGGACGCCGCCTATCCGGTCCGCTTCACGCCCGTCCAGTGGCGCGCCAGGCTGTCGCCGCCCGCCTTCGGCGTGCTGCGCGAGGCGCAGACCGAGGCGCCTTACACCAGCGCGCTGCTCGGCGAGCACCGGCGCGGCGCCTTCGATTGCGCAGGCTGCCGGCTGGCCCTGTTCAGTTCGGCGACCAAGTTCGACAGCGGCACCGGCTGGCCGAGCTTCTACGCCCCCCTGCCGCACGCGGTGTCCACCGCCAGGGACTTCTCCATGATCGAGCCGCGTACGGAGGTGCACTGCAGCCGCTGCGGCGGCCATCTCGGCCACGTCTTCGACGACGGGCCGGCCCCCACCGGCCTGCGCTACTGCATGAACGGCGTGGCCATGGGCTTCCAGGCCGCCTGACGCGCCTCGCTTGAGCGCGGATAAGAAGCCGCCTAGAACTCCGCCATGCCCACGACCGCTCCGGCCGACGGCGGCGATGTGGAAGCCGCCATCAAGGCGCGCCTGTTCGCCCTGCCGCAGCCGCACTTCCTGGCCGTGGACCGGCTGGACCGCCCGACGGCCGACGCTTTGCTCGACCTCGCCGACGCCTTCGTGGCGCTCAGCCGCCAGCGCGACAAGAAGCTCGCCCTGCTGCGTGGCCTGACCCTGGTGAACCTGTTCTTCGAATCCTCGACCCGGACCCAATCCTCCTTCGAGCTGGCGGCCAAGCGGCTGGGCGCCGACACGGTGAACATGACGCCCAGGAACTCCTCGGTGACCAAGGGCGAGACCCTGGTCGACACGGCGGTGACCCTGAACGCCATGCAGCCCGACCTGCTGGTGGTGCGCCACTCGGCCAGCGGAGCCGCGGCGCTCCTGGCCCAGAAGGTGAGCTGCAGCGTGGTCAACGCCGGCGACGGCTGGCATGGACACCCGACGCAGGCGCTGCTGGATGCGCTCACCATCCGCCGCGCCTTTGGGCGGGTCGGCGGGCTGGCGGTGGCCATCTGCGGCGACGTGCTGCACAGCCGGGTGGCCCGCTCCAACGTGGCCCTGTTGCAGCTGCTGGGCGCGGAGGTGCGGCTGGTCGGGCCGCCGACCCTGATGCCGGCCGGCGCCGCCGACTGGGGGCCGGCGATCCATCACGACATGCGCGAAGGCATAGCCGGCGCAGACGTGGTCATGATGCTGCGCCTGCAGCTGGAGCGGATGGACGGCGCCTTCGTACCCTCCACCCGCGAATACTTCCGCTACTACGGCCTGGATGCGGAGAAGCTGGCGGTCGCGGCCCCGCATGTGCGCGTCATGCATCCGGGCCCGATGAACCGGGGCGTGGAGATCGACTCCGGCGTCGCCGACGATCCGCGCGCCAGCCTGATCCAGGACCAGGTCGAGATGGGCGTGGCGGCGCGCATGGCGGTGCTGGCCACGCTCGCGATGCGGCGGTCCAACGGATGAACCCGGCTTCGCAGCGCCCCTTCGCCCTGGTCGGCGCGCGCCTGCTCGACCCCGGCCAGGGTTACGACGGTCCCGGCTGCATCGTGGTGGCCGAAGGGGTGATCGCCGATGTGCGGCGGACGCCGACGCTGGACGGAGCGGCGCCCGACCTTCTGATCCACGAGTGCGCCGGCCTCGCGCTCGCCCCGGGGCTGGTCGACATCCGGGTGAAGACCGGCGAGCCCGGCTCCGAGCCCAAGGAAACGCTGAAGTCCGCCAGCCGGGCGGCCGCGGCGGGCGGGGTGACCACCCTGGTGGTCCAGCCCGACACCGATCCGGCCATCGACGAGCCCTCCGTCGTCGACTTCATCCTGCGCCGCGCCCGCGACATCGAGCTGGTGCACGTCCATCCCGCCGGCGCCGCGACCCGCGCCCTGGAAGGCCGGCGCATGGCCGAGATCGGCCTGATGGCCGAGGCCGGGGCGCTCTACTTCACCGACGCCGACCGGCCCATCGTGGACTCCAAGGTGTTCCGGCGGGTGCTGGCCTACGCCCAAGGCTTCGACCGTCCGGTCGCCCACAGGCCGGCCGACCCGCACCTGATCGCGGGCGCGGTGGCCACCGAAGGCGCCTTCGCCTCCTGGCTCGGCCTGCCCGCAGCCCCCGCCCTGGCCGAGCGGGTGATGCTGGAGCGCGACCTGGCCCTGGCGGAGCTGACCGGCGCCCACCTGATCGTGGACCAGATCACCACCGCCGACGCGCTGGAGGCGCTGGCTCGGGCCAAGGCCCGGGGCGTGCGGGTCACCGCGACCGCCTCGATCAACCACCTCTGCTTCAACGAGGTGGACATAGGCGATTATCGCACCTTCTTCCGCCTGGACCCGCCGCTGCGGAGCGAGGACGACCGCCAAGCCTTGGTCCAGGCCCTGGCGGCGGGGCTGGTGCAGGTGGTCACCTCCGCCCACACCCCCGCCCCCGCCGAGGACAAGCGCCTGCCTTTCAGCGAGGCGGCGCCCGGCGCGGTCGGGCTGGAGACGCTGCTGCCGGCGCTGCTGTCGCTGCACCACGACGGCGGGCTCAGCCTGCTGGACCTGATCGGATCGGCGAGCTGTGGTCCGGCCGACCTGCTGGGGCTGCCGGCCAGTCGCCTCGCCCGGGGCGCGCCGGCCGATCTGGTGCTGTTCGACCTGGACGCGCCGCGGGTGATCGACGCCGACGCCCTGCTGTCGAAATCGAAGAACTCCCCCTTCGACGGCCGTCGCCTGCAGGGCGAAGTCCGCGCCACCTGGGTCGACGGCCGCCTGGTCCACGGAGCCGCGCCGTGAGCCGCAAGCCGCCCAGGATCGCACGTCGCGCGGCGGTGTGCGCCGGTTTGACGCTCGCGGTCGCGCAGGCCCTGCAGGGATGCGCGAGCAGTCGGCAGCGTTGCGGGCTGGCGGCGTGCGGGGTGGAGGCTGACGCCCTGCTCAAGGTGACCGCCGAACAGCTCTCCGCGCCGCTAGCCTCGGTCGAGGTGTTCGACGTCCGCCACTATCCGGGCGCCACCGTCGCCTGGCGCGCCCGGACGGGCGGACACGACTACCAATGCCGGGAGGCGCGCGACGCCGCCGACCCGTCGCGGGTCCACTTCGTCTACTGCCGCCCTCCGACCTGAGCGACTCTAAGCCCCGCTCGGCCCCGGGTCAGGCGTCCTCCAGATTCAGGCGTCCTCAAGATAGAGCACGCCCGGCGCGGTCTTGAGCGCGCCGCGCAGCGCCGCGTCGAGGTTGAACCGGCCCGGCAGCCTGAGCTCGATCTCGCAGCCGTCCGCCATCGCGGCCACGACCGACACCTCCGCTCCCCGCTGGGCGCCCGCCCTCTGCAGCCGCCGTCTGAGGGTGTCCACCGCCGCCGCCTCCGGCGCCACATAGACCCTCAGCGACGATGCGGAGGCGCTGGCCACCACGGTCTCCAGCGCCTCCGCATCGTCGCCGAAGAAGCGCAGCTCCCCTTCGCGGCCCTTGCAGCGCACCTTGACCAGGATGGAGCGGCCAGGCTCCAGCAGTTCGCGGCATTTGCGCAGGCTCTCCGGCGGGAACAGCACCTCGAACTCGCCGGTCGGGTCGGACAGGGTGACGAAGGCGATCTTCTCGCCGGACTTAGAGGGCCGCTCGGACTTGCGTCGGACCACGCCGGCCATGCGGAAGGCCTCGTGTCCCGCCTCGGCGAGCAGGGCGGCCTCCGCCAGCAGGGTCGTGCGCTTGCGCCGCAGCAGGTCCGACAGGGCCTCCAACGGATGGCCGCTGAGATAGAAGCCGACCGCCGCCAGCTCCTCGTCGAGCTGCTGGGTGTGGGTCCAGGGCTCCACCGCCCGCAGGCGCGGCCGCGCGGCGCCGACGTCGTCGCCGAACAGGCTGACCTGGGAGGAGCCACGTTCGGCGGTCATGGACTGGGCGTAGGCGATCAGCCCGTCGGCGCAGGCCACGATCTGCGCCCGGTTGGGGTGCAGGCTGTCGAAGGCGCCCGCCCGCGCCAAATTTTCCAGCGCCCGCTTGTTGAGGCAGCGCGTGTCGACCCGCTCCAGGAAGTCGTAGAGGTCGCCGAAGGCCCCGCCGTCGCGCCGGACCTCCGCCACATGCTCCATGGCGGTCAGACCCACGTTCCGGACCGCGCCGAGGGCGTAGAACACCGCCCCGTCCTCCACCGCGAAGTCGGCAAAGGAGCGGTTGATGTCGGGACTGCGCACCTGGACGCCGAAGCGCCGGGCGTCCTGGTAGAAGACGGCGAGCTTGTCGGTGTTGGACAGATCCAGGCTCATGGAGGCGGCGAAGAACTCCACCGGCGTGTTCGCCTTCAGCCAGGCCGTCTGGTAGCTGATCAGGGCGTAGGCGGCGGCGTGGCTCTTGTTGAAGCCATAGCCCGCGAACTTGGCCACCAGCTCGAAGATGGAGCGGGCCTGCTCGGGATCGACGCCTTTGTCCGCCGCGCCCGAGGCGAAGCGGGCCTTCTGGGCGTCCATCTCCTCCTTCTTCTTCTTGCCCATGGCGCGGCGCAGCAGGTCGGCCTCGCCCAGGGAATACCCTGACAGGACCTGGGCGATCTGCATCACCTGCTCCTGGTAGATGATGACGCCGTAGGTCTCCTTCAGGATCGGCTCCAGCGAGGGATGGAGCATGTCGGGGGCCTGGCGGCCGTGCTTGCGGTCGATATAGGCCGGGATGTTGTCCATCGGCCCCGGCCGGTAGAGCGAGATCAGGGCGGTGATCTCCTCGATCGACGTCGGCCCCATCTTGCGCAGGGTGTCGCGCATGCCCTGCCCTTCGAGCTGGAACACGCCGACCGTCTGGCCCGAGGCGAACAGGGCGTAGGTCGCCGCATCGTCTAGGGCCAGGGCGTCCAGGTCCACCGCTTCGCCCCGCGCCTTCAGGTGACGGACGGCCCGGTCGAGCACGGTCAAGGTCTTGAGGCCCAAGAAGTCGAACTTGACCAGCCCGGCGGACTCCACCCACTTCATGTTGAACTGGGTGGCGGGAATGTCGGATCGGGCATCGCGGTAGAGCGGCGCCAGCTCGGTCAGCGGCCGGTCGGCGATCACCACACCGGCGGCGTGGGTCGAGGCGTTGCGGTAGAGCCCCTCGAGCCGCAGCGCCACGTCGAGCAGGCCCGCAACCGAGGGATCGTCCTCCCGCGCCTTCTGCAGCCGGGGCTCGATCTCCAGGGCCTGGGCCAGGGTCACCGGATTGGCGGGGTTGGCGGGCACCATCTTGGCCAGCCGGTCGACCAGTCCCAGCGGCAGCTGCATGACCCGGCCAACGTCGCGCAGCACCGCACGCGCCTGCAGGGTGCCGAAGGTGATGATCTGGGCGACCCGGTCGGCCCCGTAGCGCGCCTGCACATAGGCGATGACCTGGTCGCGCCGCTCCTGGCAGAAATCGATGTCGAAGTCGGGCATCGACACCCGCTCGGGGTTCAGGAACCGCTC
>CAXTEX010000062.1:0-13476 GCA_964243445.1 uncultured Caulobacteraceae bacterium
AGTGGGCCATCTCCAGCTACCACGGCATAGCCGGAGGCGATCAGACCACCTTCGCGGCGCGGGGCATCGGCTATGGCCTGCCGGCGCTCAGGGTCGACGGCAACGACTTCCTCGCGGTGTATGCGGCCACCCAATGGGCGGCGGACAGGGCCCGGGCGAACCTTGGGGCCACGGTGCTGGAACTCTACACCTACCGCGCCGCCCAGCATTCCACCTCCGACGACCCCGCCCGCTACCGCCCGGCTGAGGAGGCCGGCGGCTGGCCGCTCGGCGATCCCTTGCTGCGCCTCGCCGCCCACCTGATCGGGCTGGGCGAATGGTCCAACGAACAGCACGCGGCCTACGAGAAGGAGGCGGTGGAGCTGGTCCGCGCCGCCGCCCGCGAGTCCGAAGCCATCGGCACCCTGGGCCAGTCGCGCCCGGAGACCGCCACCATGTTCGAGGACGTCCACAAGGACATGGACTGGCGGCTGATCCGGCAGAAGCAGGAGGCGGGGTTTTAGACATGAGGCTCTTGATCCGCCCCAGCGCAGATGGGGAGGGGGACCGCGGAACGCGGTGGAGGGGCCGCGCGGAGCGCGGAAGACTGACCTCCTGCGGGCTGTTCCGACCGGCGGCGCCGGTCGGCCCCCTCCCGCCCTTCGGGCGTACTCTCCCACCCTGTGGGGAAGACCACGATAGCCTCCCAAGCGAGAGCGCCTCCTGACATGCCGGCCATGAACATGATCCAGGCGCTGAACTCGGCGCTCGACACCATGCTCGCCAAGGACCCCAGCGTCCTGATCTTCGGCGAGGACGTGGGCTTCTTCGGCGGCGTGTTCCGCGTCACCGACGGGCTGCAGAAGAAGCACGGCCTGACCCGCTGCTTCGACGCCCCGATCGCCGAGGGCGGCATCGTCGGCGCGGCCATCGGCATGGGCGCCTATGGCCTGCGTCCGGTGGTGGAGATCCAATTCGCCGACTACATCTACCCCGCATACGACCAGATCGTCAGCGAGGCGGCGCGCATCCGCTACCGCTCGGCGGGCGACTTCACCGTGCCCATGACCATCCGCAGCCCCTACGGCGGCGGCATCTTCGGCGGCAACACCCATTCCCAGAGCGTGGAGGCCCTGTTCACCCACGTGGCGGGGCTGAAGACGGTGATCCCGTCCAACCCCTATGACGCCAAGGGCCTGCTGATCGCCTCGATCGAGGACGACGACCCGGTGCTCTTCCTGGAGCCCAAGCGCATCTACAACGGCCCCTTCGACGGTCATCACGAGAAGCCCGTCTCGCCCTGGGCCGGCCATCCCCTGGCCGAGGTGCCGGCCGAGCACTACACCGTGCCGCTCGGCCAGGCGGCGACGCTGCGCGAGGGCGGCGACCTTACCGTCCTGGCCTATGGCGTCATGGTGCACGTGGCGCTCGCGGCGGCGCAGGACAGCGGCATAGACGCGGAGGTGATCGACCTGCGCACCCTGGTGCCCATCGACATCGAGGCGATCGAGGCCTCGGTGAAGAAGACCGGCCGCTGCGTCATCGTGCACGAGGCCACTCGCACCTCCGGCTTCGGGGCGGAGCTGTCGGCGCTCGTGCAGGAGGCCTGCTTCCACCACCTGGAGGCGCCGATCGAGCGGGTGACCGGCTGGGACACGCCCTATCCCCACGCCTTCGAGTGGGACTATTTTCCCGGGCCCGACCGTGTGGCCAAGGCCATGCGCCGCGCGATGGAGGGCTGATCGATGGGCCGTTTCACCTTCCGCCTGCCCGACGTGGGCGAAGGCACAGCCGAGGCCGAGATCGTGGCCTGGCACGTGGCCGTCGGCGACGCCGTCGAGGAGGACCAGCCGCTCGTCGACGTGATGACCGACAAGGCCACCGTCGAGATCACCTCGCCGGTCTCCGGCCGGGTGGTGGAACGCCGGGGCGAGCCCGGCGAGATGTTTGCGGTCGGCGGCCATCTGGTGGAGTTCGAGACCGACGGTGGTGCGGCTGTGGCTCAGCCGGTGATGGGCGTGCCAAACCCCTCCGGGCAACGCAACGTGGAGGCCCGGGAAACGCCGCCGACCACGCCCGAGACAGAGCGCCCGCGAGCCCCATCCACCGCTTCGCGATCCCCTTCCCCCGTCGGGGCAGGATCGGAAGCAGGGCCGGCCGCCCTTGATCCTCCCCCCTTGGGGGAAGGGGACCAGGCGAAGCCTGGTAGAGGGGGGTCCGCCGTTGCTCCGGCCTTCTTCGAGAGCGCGCCCGAGCGTCCCCTGACCTCCCCGGCGATCCGGCGGCGCGCCCGCGAAGCCGGCCTGGATCTCTCCGAAATGAAGGGCACCGGCCCCGAGGGCCGCATCACCCGCGACGACTTCGACGCGCACCAGGCCCGCCCGGCCGCTCCCGCCCCGACCTCGCCGCCAGCCGACGCGATCACCGAGATCAAGGTCATCGGCCTGCGCCGCAAGATCGCGGAGAAGATGTCGGAGGCCAAGCGCCGCATTCCCCATTTCGCCTATATGGAGGAGTGCGACGTCACCGAACTCGAAGACCTGCGCGCCCACCTGAACGCGACCAAGCGGGCCGATCAGCCCAAGCTGACCCTGCTGCCCTTCATGATGGTGGCGCTGTGCAAGGCCCTGCCGCGCTATCCCCAGATCAACGCCCGCTACGACGACGAGGTCGGCGTGGTGCGTCGCTATCGCGCCGTGCACCTGGGCATGGCCACCCAGACGCCCCAGGGCCTGATCGTGCCGGTGATCCGCAATGCCGAGACGCACGACGTCTGGAGCCTCGCCATTGAGATCGGCCGTCTGGCGAAGGCGACGCGGGAAGGCAAGGCTCAGGCCGTGGAGCTTTCGGGCTCCACCATCACCCTGACCAGCCTCGGCCCGTTGGGCGGCCTGGTGCATACGCCGGTGATCAACCATCCAGAGGTCGCCATCGTGGGGCCGAACAAGATCATCGAGCGGCCGGTAGTGCGTCATGGCCAGATCGCCATCCGCAAGATGATGAACGTGTCATCTTCCTTCGATCACCGAGTGGTGGACGGCTGGGACGCCGCGGAGTTCATCCAGGCGATCAAGGGCCTGCTGGAGCACCCGGCGACCCTGTTCATGGCCTGAGCCGCCGTCGCCGCCCCGTACCGGATGTGGGGCGAGGAACCGCATTCAAGCGTTGCCGTTTGCTTGACGGGTGATCCGCCGCGTCACGCGCGGGTCTGGAAGAGGGGGCTCTGATGCTCGGGACCATTCTGCTCATCGTCTTGATCCTGGCCCTGCTGGGTGCGCTGCCCACCTGGGGCCACAGCCGGTCGTGGGGCTATTATCCGAGCGGCGGCATCGGCCTGGTGGTGGTGATCGTGGTCGTCCTGCTCCTGCTGCGCGTGATCTAGCCAGCGCGCCTCAGGCGGCCCGGCGGCCGTCGGCTGGATGCCCGGCCTGACCGAACCGGGTCGGTCGTCGGCAGACTAGAACGATCCCTGGCGCATCGCCCTTTACGGTGTCTGGGGAAAGCGGCGGCCCATGAACTCCTTCGACCTGGCGGCTGTCTTCATCAGCCTTGTGGCCGTCATCGGCTGGCTGAACGCCAGGTGGATGCGGCTGCCGCCCAGCGTCGCCATGCTGGTGGTGGGCGTGCTCGGATCGGCGCTGATCATCGCCTCGCGCCGTTTCCCGGCCATATCGCCGGCCGCGAGCCTCGTCTCCTACCTGATCGGGCGGGTGAACTTCCCCGAGACGGTGGTCGGCTATATGCTGGCCTTCCTGCTCTTCGCCGGCGCCATGCAGGTGGACCTGAACGAACTGCGCCGCCGCCACATCGCGGTAGTCAGCCTGGCGACGTTCGGCGTGATCGCCTCGACCGTGATCGTGGGTTTGGGCGTCTGGGCGAGCGCACGGGCGCTGGGGTTGCCCTTGAACCTGCGCTGGGCCTTGGTCTTCGGCGCTCTGATCAGCCCGACCGACCCAGTGGCGGTCCTGACCACGGTGCGCACCGGCGAGCTGTCCAAGGCGCTCCAGGCTACCTTGCAGGGCGAGGCCCTATTCAACGACGGAGTCGGCATCGTGGTGTTCCTGGCCGCCCTCGCCCTGGCGGTCGGCGGCAAGACGGTGCAGCCCCTGGAGGCGACCCTGCAGGTCGCGGGTCAGGCGCTGGGCGGTCTTGCGCTCGGCCTGGGCGCCGGCGCGGTGGTGGTGCGCGCCATGCGGTTGATCGACGACTATGCGGCGGAGGTGACCCTGTCCCTGGCCCTGGCGGCGGGGGTCTACGCTGGCGGCGAGGCCCTGCACGTCAGCGGCGCGATCGCGGCGGTGGCGGCGGGGCTGATGGTCGGCGACGCCGGGCTGAAGTCGGCCACCAGCGAGACGACCCGTCGCTATCTGCGGGCCTTCTGGACGCTGGTCGACGAGCTGCTGAACGCCCTGCTGTTTCTGCTGCTCGGCCTGCAGAGCGCGGTGCTGCCGCTGGACTGGCGGGAGCTGGGGCTGTGCGCAGCGGCCATTCCGCTGGTCCTGCTGGCGAGATTGGCGGTGGTGCTGCCCTGGGGCGCCTACTACCGCTTCCGCCACGAGGAACGCGGGGCCAGCCTGATCCTGGCCTGGGGCGGACTGCGCGGCGCCCTGTCGCTGGCGTTGGCGCTGGAGGCTCCTCCTGGACCGGCCCGGGCGGCGATCCTGTCGGTCACCTATGCGGTCGTGGTCTTCGCCGTCGTGGTGCAGGGCCTGAGCTTCGCGCCCCTGGTGGCGGCGCTGAAACGGCCGTCCCGCCGAGCAGCGGCGGCTATGGCCTGAGCGCTTGCCGACCCCTCGCCTCGGCCGTATCTCAACGACGTGTCCGGCGCCGCAAGCTTCCTGGTCAACCCCGCCCGCTTCATGGCGGTGTCGCGCTGGCTTGCGCCGTCGCTGGGCGGGGCGGCGGCGATCCTGCTCGCCGTGGGGCTGTGGCTGTCGATGGGCGTCCCCGACGACTACCAGCAGAAGGCCACCATCCGCATCCTGTTCATCCACGTTCCCGCGGCCACCACCGGCATGTTCGTCTATGCCTGCCTGGGCGTCGCCAGCTTCATCGGCCTGGTCTTCCGCCATGCCCTGGCCGACGCCGCCGCCAAGGCCGCCGCCCCCCTGGGCGCCGCCTTCACGGCGCTGGCGCTTGTCACGGGTTCGCTCTGGGGTCGGCCGACCTGGGGAACCTGGTGGGTCTGGGACGCGCGGCTGACCTCGGTGCTGATCCTGTTTCTGCTTTATCTAGGCTATATGGCCCTGCACTCGGCGCTCGACGACGAGGCGAAGGCCGCGCGCGCCGCCGCCATCCTGGCGCTGGTCGGCCTCGTCAACCTGCCGATCATCTACTTCTCGGTCTATTGGTGGAACAGCCTGCACCAGGGCGACACCATCGTCTCCGGCAAGCTGGCCCCTGTCTACGACCTGCCGCTGCTCTGCATGTGGGGCGGCTACATGAGCCTGTTCGGTTCCCTGTGGCTGGTGCGCATCCGCGCGGAGGTGTGGCGCAGGCGAGCGGGGGTGCGGGCGATGACGCGGGCGATGGCCTGATGGGGGCGCCCAATCTGGACGTCGGACGCTACGCCGTCTTCATCTGGCCGGCGTACGGGATCTCGGCCCTGACGCTGCTGGCCCTGCTGGTAGACAGCCTGCTGCGAGCGAGGCGATGGCGGCGTGCGGCGGAGACGGACGCGGCGGGGCAGGATCAATGAAGCGGTTGACCGCATTGCTGCCCCTGGGCGTGCTGGCGGTGCTGGCGGTGCTATTCGCCACCTTCGGCCTGCACCACGACCCTCATTTCACCCCCGACGCCCTGGTCGGCCAGAAGGCGCCGGACGGCTTCCTGCCTCGGGTGGACGGCGCGGGCTCCGCACGTCTGGCGGCGAGCGCCAAAGGTCCGGTGCTGATCAACTTCTTCTTCTCGACCTGCCCACCCTGCATCGAGGAGGCCCCGGCGCTGCTGGCGCTCAAGAGCCAAGGCGTGCGCATCGTCGGCATCGCCTACAAGGAGCCGCCGGCCGACACCCAGGCCTTCCTCGACCGCTATGGCGACCCCTTCTCCATCGTGCTGGTGGACCGCAATGGTCGCGAGGCTATCGAGTGGGGCGTCTCCGGCGCGCCGGAGACCTTCGCCGTCGGCGCCCACGGCAAGGTGCTGGCCAAGCACTCAGGCCCGTTAAGCCCCGCCGACGCCCAGGCCATGCTCGAACGCCTGCAAAGCGACGCGGGATGAGCCGGCCCGGTTGACCTTAAGCTTGGCTTAACCATGTTACGAGCCTCTGCAGGAGAGCGAGGCGATCGATGGCGGACATCCGCAATCCCGTAGGCGGCTCCAGTCTCATCGCCCCGACGCGCCCCGCCGGCGGCGCGAGCGAAGCGGTCCGCGCCGCCCAGCGCGCCTTCTTCCAGGCGGCCCTGTCCCAGTCGAACGCCTCTCACGCCGCAGCGAAGCCCGTCTCCACGTCGGCGAACCGGCTCGGACCGGTCGATCTCTCCAACCCGCCGAGCCGCCCGTTGCGACCCGGTTCGCTGCTCGACATCAAGGTCTAGTGGCTCCGCAGAAGCGCGGGACCGGCCAAGCTCAGGCCGGCCGCGATCCTTCCAGAACCGTGACATCCTCCGGTACAGGCTCGGGCTTGTCGACGTCTGACTCAACGCTGCGAAGCTTGATCTTCTTCTTTTTCTTGCCGCTCTTCTTGGCCTTCTTCGACTTGGCGGGCTTCTCCTGCGGTTCGGGGAGGGGCCCGCCCTCCCCCGCCTTGGCCAGCCGCAGCAGGGCGTCGATGAAGGGCTCGCGCTTCTTGCCGCCAAGCAGCTCTAAGATGCGCTGGTCTGCGGCGGCGACCCGGGGCTGGGCCGCCTCCAGCACCGCACGTCCCGCCTCGCCGAGCTTGACGGTGTTGGCGCGCGCGTCGTCGGGCGACCGCTCGCGCTCCAGATACCCCTTGGCGATCATCCGCCCGACCAGATCGGCGAGGGTGGAGCGGTCTATGCCGGTGGTGCGCACCAGCTCGGTCTGGCTCAGTCCCTCGTCGGCGGCGACGGCGGCCAGGACGGCGTACTGACGCTGGGTGAGGGCGATCGGGCCGGTCTCGACCGCATAGATGTCCAGGGCCAGCTGCAGGGCGCGGTGCAGCAGGTGGCTCGGCGATCGATCGAGGGCAGGAATGGACGACAGGGTCGGCTTCATCGGCATGCTCCGCATGGGGACGATACTTCCAGCGGGCGTCGGTTTCACGACACTTCTGAGCGCCACTTTTTGTTATTCCTGCGGCTCGCTCAGCCTTACCGCCGCTTCCATCGCCGCCGCATCCTTCATCATGCCGGGTATCTGGGTGGCGGAGAACAGCAGCGACAGGATGATCAGTCCGGGGAAGCGGAACGCCACCCACACCGCGTCCGGCTGGGTTCGCCAGATCGCCTCGTTCAAGGCCGCCATGGCCAGGAAGAACAGGCCGAAGCGAAGCGTCAGCCGCCGCCAGGCGGGGTCGCTCAGGCTGATCGCCTGACCCATGAGCAGCTTGACCGGGCTGCGCCCCATGGCGAAGCCGCCGAGCAGGAAGAGGCCCAGGGCCGCGTCGATGAAGGTGGTCTTCATCTTCAGGATGCGCGGATCGTGGAAGACCAGCGTCATCACCCCGAACACCACCGCCGCCCCGCCCCAGATCAAGGGCGAGACCGCCACCCGCCGCTCCAGAGCATACCCCGCCGCGAGCGCCGCGAGCGACACGCCGACCAGGGCCCAGGTGGCGGTCAGCAGGTTGTGGCTCAACACATAGGCCAGGGCGAACGCCGCCGGGCCGGCGTAGTCCACGGCGGCCCGCACCCAGGCGGGGCGACCGACCGGCTTGGCGGGCGCGGGCGCGCTCACGCCGCAGCTCCTCGTCGGCCAAGACCGACCAGGGAGCGGGCAAAGGCCTCCGGATCAAAGGCCTGCAAGTCCTCGATGGCCTCGCCCACCCCGATCAGCTTGACCGGCGCGGCGCTCGCCTCGGCCAGTGGCACCAGCACCCCGCCCCGCGCGGTGCCGTCCAGCTTGGTCATCACCAGCCCCGTGACGCCGGCGATCTTGGTGAACACCTCCACCTGGCTTGAGGCGTTCTTGCCGACCGTGGCGTCGAGCACGAGCAGGGTCTCGTGCGGATAGGCGGGATCGATCTTCTTCAGCACGCGCACCATCTTGGCCAGCTCCTCCATCAGCCCGGCCTTGTTCTGCAGCCGGCCAGCGGTGTCGATCAGCACCACGTCGAGCCCCTCGGCCCGGGCGCGGGTCACCGCCTCGAACGCCAGGCTGGCGGCGTCCGATCCGTGCGGCTTGATCAGGATGGGAACGTCCGCGCGCTCCGCCCAGACCTGCAGCTGCTCGATGGCGGCGGCGCGGAAGGTGTCGGCCGCCGCGATCAAGACGCGGCCGCCACGCCCCTTCAGCTCCGAGGCGATCTTGCCGAGCGTGGTGGTCTTGCCCGAACCGTTCACGCCCACCAGCATGACCACGCAAGGCTTGGCGGCCGAGGCCAGGGGATCGAACACCCCGGCGTGGGGCGCCAGCTCCTTGGCGATGGCGCGGGCCAGAGTCTCGCGGATTTCCGTCTCGCTGGGCGAGGCGCCGAAACGTTCGGTGGAGAAGGCCTCCACGATCCGGGCGCTGGCGTCGACGCCGAGGTCGGCCTGGATCAGCAGCTCCTCCAGCGCGTCCAAGGCGTCGTTGTCGAGCGGCTTCTTGACGAAGGTGGAGACGACGCTGTCGGTCAGCTGGCGGGAGGATTTCTGCAGCCCCGTCGTCAGGCGCTGGAACCAGCCCGTCTTGCGGCCGGCGTCGGCGGTGTCGCTCATGGCCGGTTCTCTAGCCGGCGCTGGCGGCGGAGGACAGGGCGCGCGTGCGTGGAGACGCTCTTACCGCCGCGTGATCACCCGGTGCAGCCGGCGCGGCGCGAGCGGAGGCGCGCGGCTCAGGGTCGCCTCGCCGAGCCGGGCCACAAGGTCGAAGGCGTCGGCGCGCTCGATGGTGACGTCGGCGAAGTCGCCGGGCTTGAGCCGGCCGGCCCCGCGCACGAAGACGTGGCCGTCGATCTGCGGCGCATCGGCGGCGCTGCGGGCCACGGCCACGCCATCGGCGCGCACCGTATCCACCAGCACTCTCATGCGTCGTCCGACCTTGGCGCGCAGCTTGGCGCGGCTGATGCGTTCGGCGGCGGCCATGAAGCGGCGGCGGCGTTCCTGCTTGACGTCTTCCGGCACATGGTCCGGCAGGTCGCGGGCGCTCGCGCCCTGCACGTTCTCATAGGCGAAGGCGCCGACGCGATCGAGCTGCGCCTCCTCCAGCCATTGCAGCAGATAATCGAAATCCGCCTCGGTCTCGCCGGGGAAGCCGACCACGAAGGTGGAGCGGATGACCAGCTCCGGGCAGACGTCGCGCCAGCGGGCGATCCGCTCCAGCGTCCGCTCGCTGTGGGCGGGGCGGCGCATGGCCTTCAGCACGGACGGGCTCGCGTGCTGGAAAGGAATGTCGAGGTAGGGCAGCACCACGCCCTGCGCCATCAGCGGGATCACCGCGTCAACGTGGGGATAGGGGTAGACGTAATGCAGCCGCACCCAGGCGCCGAGGCGGCCGAGCCCCCGCGCCAGGTCCTCCAGGTTCGCCCGCCACGTCTCGCCCCGCCACTCGCCCGGCGCATAGCGGATGTCCAGGCCGTAGGCGGAGGTGTCCTGGGACACCACCAGCAGCTCCTTGACCCCGCTCTCCACCAGCGCCTGCGCCTCCGCCAGCACCTCGGCGACCGGGCGGGAGGCGAGATCGCCCCGCAGCGAGGGGATGATGCAGAAGCTGCAGCGGTGGTCGCAGCCCTCGCTGATTTTCAGATAGGCGTAGTGGCGCGGCGTCAGCTTCAGCCCGCCGCCGGCCAGGGGCGAGGGCGCGATCTCGGCGAAGGGATCGCTCTGCGGCGCTATGCGATGCACCGCCTCCACTACGGCGTCATAGGCGTGCGCGCCGGTGATGGCGGCGAGGTCGGGAAAGCGCTGGCGCAGCAGGGCCTCCTCGGAGCCCATGCAGCCGGTGACGATGACCGGCCGCCCCGAGGCCCGCGCCTCCGCGATCGCCTCCAGGCTCTCCTCGCGGGCGCTGTCCAGGAAGGCGCAGGTGTTGACGATCACCGCGTCCGATCCCGCGTAGTCGGGCGAGGCGTCGTATCCCTCCCCCTTCAGCCGCGTGAGGATGCGCTCGCTGTCCACCAGCGCCTTGGGACAGCCCAGGCTGACCATGCCCACGCGCGGGCGGCGCGATGGTATGGCTTCCAGGTTGCCGTCGGGCGGCTCGCCCATGGGGTGGTCCTCAGGATGCTAGAGCGTCCATGTAAGGCGCCGCGTCGGCGGAGGCGAGCGCCGGGTCCTTGCCTTCGCCGGCTTCAGCTGACCAGCCCATGCGGGGCCAAGGCCGCGCCGGCGATAAGCAGGGCCAGGATCGCCGCGGGCGACCCGCCGAGCACCGTGGCCAGCCGCGGGCGCCGACGCCAAGCCAGGATCAGCCCGATCCCGCATACGGCGCTCATCGTCAGCAGCGCGAGGTAGACCCGCTGCACGCCCGCGCCCTCTATCTCCGCCATGGCGAGCATCAGGGCGAAGTAGAGCGTGCAGAGCCCCTGCCCCACCATCCAGTTGCGATATGTCTGCGGGTTCATGCCGGCCCCTGTCCCGGATGCGCACGCCGCCCGGGCTTCCGCCCGCCTCTCCGCAGGCGGCGTGCCAGGGACGTCAGGCGCTCCGGCGAGCCTTGCTCAGGCGCGGATCGTAGAGCCAACGGCGGAGCTTGCGGGCGGTGATGCGGGCGGCGTCCGGGTGGGCGGGGTTGATCAGGATGTTGGCCTCCTCCGGCACGATGGCTGAGGGGACGATCAGGATTGCGGAGGAAGCGGAGCGCGCCCAGCCCGTGCCGAAGGCGAGGCTGGCGCGCCCGGCGGGCTCGGCCTCCCAGCCGACCTTGAGGCTGTCCGCCGTCTCGCGCCGGGCGCGCGACCAGACGGCGTCGTCGATCTCGACGGCGACGAGGAAGCGATTAAACGGCAGGCCGCCAGCATCCAGGTGGACCACCGTCTCCAGGCAGGCGAGCGCTATGGATTCGGAGGCGTAGACCACGGCCACGCCGCGCACGTTCCAGCGGCCGCCGGTCGCCTTGGCTCCGGCGCCGGCGAGGTCATCGGCCTCGTAGTCGGGCGTGTCGGTCGCGATCCGCCAGACCGTGCGGCTCAAGCATAGGCCCCGCTCTGCATCTGGGCGAGGAGGTTGGAGACCAGGGCCTGACCCTGCATGGTGTCCAGCAAGCTCAACGGCGCCGCGCCGCCCAGAGCCGGCACGGGCTCGCGCAGCCAGCGCGACAGCCAGGCCGAAGCGTCGAAGCCCTCGGGATCGCCGGAGTCCTGGATCATCGCCTGCAGCTGACCGATCAGGCTGGCCAGGCCGATCACCCGCTCGCTCTCCGCCGGCGACAGGGTCTGGTCCGACGCGACCTTCCGGTTCACCGTTGCCGCCGGCAGGTTCAAGGCCGCCAGGCCTGCCGCCTGCGGGACGTCGAGGTCCGCGAGGAGCCGCTTGACCATCCTGGCGCGCACGCCGGCCTTGATCATCGCGATGCGCTCCGCCGGCTCGGCGCGGAAGATGCCCAGGTACGACGTCGGCGGCGCCGGATGCGATGACGGGAGACGATCTTGCGCGACGGCGGCGACTTGGGACATGGATGCGCTCCTTTGAGCAATCATATTACTCAATCGAGCGATCCCGTCTATCTAAAGCCCCCGAGCAACCTCGATCACAGGAAGCTGTAGGGATCCACGTCCACGCCCATGCGCACGGCGGATGGGACCTTCACCCGCGCGCGCCAGGCCTCGATGAAGGCCTGCAGGTTCACCCGCCGCTCGGCGCGCACCAGGAAGCGCACGCGTCGCCGGCCGCGGATCAGGGCCAGCGGCGCGTCGGCGGGACCGTAGACCTCCACCCCGTCGGCGTCGGGGGCGCAGGCGGCGAGCTCTCGGGCGAAGGCGTTCAGACGCGCCGCGTCGGGGCTGGACAGGATCACCGCCGCCAGCCGGCCGTAGGGCGGCAGGCCCGACAGCTCGCGCATCTCCGCCTCCGCCGCCAGGAAGCCGTCTCGGTCGCCGGCGGCCAGCGCCTGCATCACCGCATGATCGGGGCTGTAGGTCTGGATCAGAGAGCGGCCGGGCTTGTCGGCCCGCCCCGCACGGCCCGCCACCTGGGCCAGCAGCTGGAAGGTCCGCTCGGCGGCGCGCAGATCGCCGCCCTTGAGCCCCAGGTCGGCGTCGATCACGCCCACCAGCGTCAGCAGAGGGAAGTTGTGGCCCTTGGCGGCGGCTTGGGTGGCGACCAGGATGTCGATCTCGCCGGCGGCCATGCGGGCGACGAGGGCGCGCGCGGCGTCGGCGTCCATCACCGTGTCGGATGAGAAGACGGCCACGCGGGCGGCGGGGAACAGCTCGCGCGCCTCCTCCTCCAGCCGCTCCACGCCGGGGCCGATGGAGGTCAGCCCGTCGGCGGCGCCGCAGTGGGGGCAGGCGGCGGGCTTCGCCATCGAGAAGCCGGTCAGGTGGCAGACCAGCCGCCCGGAGTAGCGATGCTCCACCAGCCAGCTATCGGTGTCGGGCGCGCTCATCCGCTCGCCGCAGGCCCGGCACAGCACCAGCGGCGCATAGCCGCGACGGTTGAGGAAGAGCAGGGCCTGCTCGCCGCGCGCCAGGGTCTGGACCATCTCGGCGATCAGGGGCGGCGACATCCAGCGGCCGCGCTCGGGCGGCTCGGCGCGCAGATCGACCAGGGTCATCTGCGGGAGCCTGGCTGCGCCGTGCCGGGCGGACAGGCGCAGCCAGGCGTAACGGCCGGCCTGGGCGTTCCAGATGCTCTCCAGCGACGGGGTGGCGGAGGCCAGCACGATGGCGCAGCCCTCGATCCGGGCGCGGGCCACGGCGAAGTCGCGGGCGTGATAGACAAAACCGTCCTCTTGCTTGAACGCTCCGTCGTGCTCCTCGTCCACCACGATCAGCCGCAGGTGGGCGAAGGGGAGGAACAGGGCCGAGCGCGCGCCGACCACGATGCGGCACCGCCCGCCCGCCACCGCCTCCCAGACCCGCCGCCGCCGCGGGGGCGAAACGCCGGAATGCCATTCGGCAGGCGCGGCGCCGAAGCGTGCCTCAAAGCGGGCGAGCACCGCCTGGGTCAGGGCGATCTCAGGCAGCAGCACCAACACCTGCGCCGCCGGGTCGGCCCTGAGCGCCGCCGCCACCGCCTCCAGATAGACCTCCGTCTTGCCGGAGCCCGTCACCCCGTCCAGCAGCGCGGGCTGGAAGCCGCCTCTGGCGATCAAGGCGCCAAGGGCTGCGGCCGCGGCGGCCTGGCTGGGGTTGAGGTCGGCCGTGGGGCCATCCGGGTCGGGATCGGGGAAGGCCGAGGGGGTGCTGATCTCCACGATCTCCAGCACGCCGTCGTCCAGCAGGCCCTTGACCACGCC
>CAXTEX010000063.1:0-6375 GCA_964243445.1 uncultured Caulobacteraceae bacterium
GGATGCCGCCCATGTTGTAATGCACCGTCGGCAGCACCGGGATCGGCTCCTTGGTCACGTCGACGCCGGCGAAGATGCGCGCGCTCTCCGAGATGCCGGGCAGACGCTCGTGGATCACCGCGGGGTCGAGGTGGTCCAGGTGCAGGAAGATGTGGTCCTTGTTCGGACCGACGCCGCGGCCCTCCTTGATCTCCACCGTCATGGAGCGGCTGACCACGTCGCGGGACGCGAGGTCCTTGGCGGACGGGGCGTAGCGCTCCATGAAGCGCTCCCCTTCCGAATTGGTCAGATAGCCGCCCTCGCCGCGCACGCCCTCGGTGATCAGCACGCCGGCGCCGTAGATGCCGGTGGGGTGGAACTGCACGAACTCCATGTCCTGCAGCGGCAGGCCCGCGCGCAGCACCATGGCGTTGCCGTCGCCGGTGCAGGTGTGGGCGGAGGTGCAGGACATATAGGCCCGGCCATAGCCGCCGGTGGCCAGGATCACCTGCTGGGCGGAGAAGCGGTGCATGGAGCCGTCGTCCAGCTTCCAGGCGGTGACGCCGCGGCAGGTCTCCTCGTCCATGATCAGGTCCAGGGCGAAGTATTCGGTGAAGAACTCCACCGAGCGGCGCAGGGCCTGGCCGTAGAGGGTGTGCAGGATGGCGTGGCCGGTGCGGTCGGCGGCGGCGCAGGTGCGCTGGATCGGCCCCTCGCCGAAGTTCTTGGTCATGCCGCCGAAGGCGCGCTGGTAGATCTTGCCCTCGTCGGTGCGGGAGAAGGGCACGCCCCAATGCTCCAGCTCGTAGACGGCCTCCGGCGCGTTGCGGGTGAGGTATTCGATGGCGTCCTGGTCGCCGAGCCAGTCGGAGCCCTTGACGGTGTCGTACATATGCCAGCGCCAGTCGTCGGCGCCCATGTTGCCGAGCGAGGCCGAAATGCCGCCCTGGGCCGCCACGGTATGGGACCGCGTCGGGAAGACCTTGGAGACGCAGGCCGTCTTCAGACCCGCCTGGGCGCAGCCGAGCGCCGCGCGCAGGCCGGAGCCGCCGGCGCCCACCACGACGACGTCATAGGTGTGGTCGATGAAGGGGTACGCCGAGGCCATGACTAATGGGTTCCCGCGCCCAGCAGGGCGACCTTGAGGATGGAGAAGACGCCGATCGCGGCGGCGAGCCAGCAAACGCCCGAGTTCAGCAGCAGGGCCGGCAGCTTGCTGCGCGGCAGGTGGATGTAGTCCTCGATGATGACCTGCAGCCCCATCTTCATGTGCAGGCAGGAGACGAACACGGTCAGCGAGGCCAGCACGGCGTTGACCGGCGACTGCAGGAAGGCGACCGCGCCTGCATAGCCGCCGTGGGACAGCATCAAGCCGGCGTACACCGCCCAAAGCGACAGCGGGACCAAGGCCACCGAGGTCGCCCGCTCGCTGATGAAACGCGCCACGCCCTCATGGGCGCTGCCGAGGCCGCGAGCGCGGGAGAGGGGGGTGCGGAAGGAGGACTCGACCATGTCTCAGCTCCGCGTGAACAGGCCGACGGCGAACACCGCCAGGGAGGCGACGACGGCGAAGGCGATGCAGAGCCAGGCGGTCATATTGGCCGTACTCGGCAGAAATCCTTTGCCGCTGTCGAACGCCAGATGCCGCACGCCCGCCGCCAGGTGGTAGAAGGTCGAGACCGTGATGCCGAACAGGACCAGCAGCCCCAGGGGCGTGCCCAGCAGACCCGCATAGGTCCCATACGCATCCGGTCCCAGCGCCAGGGCCAGCGCCCAGCCCGCGATGATCAGCAATCCCCCGTAGAGGGCTATGCCGGTCGCCCGGGTGGCGATGGAGGCGAACATGGTGACATGCCAGCGCCAGACCTGCAGATGAGGCGACATCGGGGCTGCGCGGGCGCTTCCCGTCGGTCCCTTCGCATCCGCCCTCAGCTGGCTCATGCCCATCCCTTCGCACTTGCACCCATGGGTCGGTATTTAAGCCCAACCCCCGTGGTGTCAACGAATCCTACAAGTTTGTGGCTTCTCGGCAACATAGGTTGCGTAGCCGCCTTCAGCTCGATTGTTCAGTCGAGCAGCCCGAGGCTGCGGGCGGCGGCCATGCGCGCGAAGGCCAGGGTGAGCGCCCGTCGCCGCGCCGAGGCGAGCGGCGTCACCGGCGCCTCGCAAAGGATGGCGCCGCCGAACCCGTCGGCCACGATCAGGCCAGGACCTTCAGGCAGCACCGCGCGCGGGAACTCCGGGGCGACGGCGAAATAGAAGGCGTCGCAGTAAGGCTGGTACTCACGCCACTTCTGGTCGGCGCGGAAGTCCTCCCGCGACGACTTGACCTCGACGATGGCGATCTCGCCGCGGCGGCCGAGCGCCATGACGTCGGCTCGACGCCCGTTGGGCAGGGGCGTCTCGAGCAGGGG
Organism: uncultured Caulobacteraceae bacterium; assembly: GCA_964243445.1. Lineage (GTDB taxonomy): Bacteria > Pseudomonadota > Alphaproteobacteria > Caulobacterales > Caulobacteraceae > CAHJWH01. The sequence continues at coordinate 2,394 of CAXTEX010000063.1, forward strand.
GGCGTAGCCGAGCTGGGCCAGCAGACGCCCCGCCCCGCGGGTCACCACCGCGGTGACCTCGGGCCGGCGGAACAGGTTGGCGGCGGCGTTCACCCGCTCAGAATGTTCCGCCTTCGTTCGAAGTCAAGCGTCCCGGCCAGCAGGCGGTCAAGCGCCCTTGTCGTAGATCAGTTTGGAAGCGTCATAGCCCAGCGCCTTGGCCCGGGCGACCAGGGCGTCCTTGTGCGCCTTCAGGTCGGGCGTGCGGCTGAACAGCCACAGGTATTTGCCGGTCGGCTCGCCCAGCACGACCCAGCTGTTGTCCGGCGCATAGTCCAGCAGCCAGTAGTCCTTCCACACGAAGGGGAAGAAGGTCAGCCGGAACTTGGCGTTGGTGCCAGGGTCCAGCACCTTCATCGACGGATGGTAGATCTTGGGCTTGGCTCCGGCGCGCACGCAGGTGTCGACCACCTGATAGCCGCCGTCCGGCGCAGGGGTATAGGTCACCTGGGCGCTGACGCAGTCGTCCTCGAAGTGGTTGTGCAGCCTCGCCACCTCGAACCAGCGGCCCTGGTACTGCTGCAGATCGATGGCCTTCTGCGGCTCCGGCGCGGCCCCGATCAGGGCCAGGCAGAGGGGGGCGGCGGCGAGGAGCTTCTTCAGGTTACGCATAGGGGCACGGGTCTGGACGGCTCGCGTCAGCGATGGGTGAGGGGAGCTAATTGGTCAATAGGGCGAGACGGCGGCGCCTCAGGCGTTGGTCGGCCCGGCGCCGTTGGCGGTGAAGAAAGCCAGCATGTGCGCCCAGCCGTCCTTGGCGGCCGGCGCGTCGTAGCTGGCGCGGTAGTCGGCGTGAAAGCCGTGCTGGGCCTCTAGATAGACGATGATCTGGTCTGGATTGTGCGCCGAGCTCAGGGCCTGGCGCATGGCTGCGATGTCGGCGGCGGTGATGCCCTTGTCCATGCCGCCGTACAGGCCGAGCACGGGCGCCTTCAGCTGGCCGGCCACATCGATCGGATAGGGCCGGCCCGGTTCGCCCTTGCCGGCGGGCGGATGGGCGAGGGGACCATACCAGGCCACGCAGGCCTTGAGCTGGGAGAAGCGCGAGGCGATCATCCAGCTCTGGCCGCCGCCCCAGCAGAAGCCGGTCTCCACCATGCGCGAAGGGTCCACGAACGGCTGAGCCTGCAGCCAGGCGAGGGTGGCGGAAACGTCGCCCAGCACCTGCTGCAGATGGGCGGTCTGCACGATGGCGATGATCTGGGTGAAGTCGGTCAGCTGGGGCAGGGTGTCCCCGCCCGGCGCCCGAAAGAAGAAGGCCGGGGCGACGGCCACATAGCCGAGCTTGGCGAAACGGCGGCAGACGTCCTGGATATAGGCGTGGACGCCGAACACCTCGGACATGACCAGCACGGTCGGATGGCGACCGGGCGCAGCAGGGCGGGCGACATAGGCCGGCAGGGCCCCGCCGGCCTCCGGGATGGAGACCGGACCCACGATCAGCCCCGCCGTGTCGGTGACGACCGGCTCGGCCTCCGCCGACAGGGCCGCGGCCGCATAGCCGGCGAAGATCATACCGCCCAAGGCCCGCCGCGACAGCGTCGCGTCTTCCGGCTCGCTGCCTTCGGCGCGGAGGAGGGTCGGCATTTGCAAGGCTCCCGGTGTTGACGCGCCGACAATGATCGTGGGGCCCGCCGCTTGTCAAAGCCTGCCGGAACACGGCGAGCAGCACAGCGCTTATCCGCCGACTGCAGCAGGAGATGGACATGGCCGAACCCGTGACGCCCGAGGACAACAAGGAGGCCCGCGACGACGCCGCCGGCAAGTCGCCCGAGCAGCAGGCCAAGGAAGGCAAGAAGTTCCTCGAAGACGAACGCAAACGCGAGCTCCCCAAGGACGACTGGCCCGGCAAGGGTCAGCATTGACGCGCCCGCCCGCTCCCGGGCGGTCCGGCGCGCCGGGCGGAGGCGCCCTGCGCCTGGTGCTCGGCGACCAGATCAGCGACGGACGGCTGTCCTCGCTCCGCGATCTCGATCCCGCCCGCGACGTGGTGCTGATGGCCGAGGTCATGAGCGAGGCCAGCTACGTCCGACACCATAAGCAGAAGCTGGCGCTGGTGTTCGCCGGCATGCGGCAGTTCGCCGACCGGCTGCGCGAGGGCGGGGCGGTGGTCCGCTACGTTCGCCTGGACGATCCGGCCAACACCCAGAGCCTGAACGGCGAGGTGCTGCGCGCCCTGGAGCACCAGCCCTTCGAGCGCGTGGTGGTGACCGAGCCCGGCGAATGGCGGCTGGTCCAGGCCTTCGACGAGCTGGCCCATGTGGCGCCCGTGCCTGTCGAGGTGCGCGCCGACGACCGCTACATCTGCTCGCGCGCCGAGTTCGAGGCCTGGGCGTCCGAGCGGCGCGAACTGCGCATGGAGTTCTTCTACCGGACCATGCGACGCAAGACCGGCGTGCTGATGGACGGCGACAAACCCGCGGGCGGCCGCTGGAACTTCGATGCGGAGAACCGCAAGAGCCTGCCTGCCGGCAAGCCCATCCCCGAACGCCGGCTGGTCGAGCCCAACGGCCTCACCCGCCAGGTCATGGGCGAGACGGCGGCGCGCTTCGCCGACCATTTCGGCACGATGGACGCCTTCAACTTCCCGACCAACCCGCAGGAGGCGCAGGCGGCGTTGGATCGCTTCGTCACCCGCCTGCTGCCGGAGTTCGGCGACTGGCAGGATTTCATGAAGACCGGCGAGCCCTGGCTGTGGCACGCCCACGTCTCGGCGGCCATGAACCTGGGCCTGATCGATCCTCTGGACGCCTGCCGCCGCGCGGAGGCCGAGTACCGGGCCGGTCGGGCGCCGCTGAACGCGGTGGAAGGCTTCGTGCGCCAGATCCTGGGATGGCGGGAGTATGTGCGAGGCGTCTACTGGCTGCAGGGTCCGGACTACAAACTGACCAATGCGCTGGGCGCCGACCGCAAGCTGCCCTGGGCCTACTGGTCGGGCGAAACGGATATGGCGTGCCTGGCCGACGTAGTGGCGGTGACGCGCGACCACGCCTACGCCCACCATATCCAGCGGCTGATGGTGACCGGCAACCTCGCCATGCTGCTCGGCGTGCATCCCGACGAGATCAACGACTGGTACATGGTCGTCTACGCCGACGCCTACGAGTGGGTGGAGCTCCCCAACACCCACGGCATGGCCACCTTCGCCGACGGCGGGGTGGTGGGCTCGAAACCCTATGCGGGGTCAGGCGCCTACATCAACCGCATGTCGGACTACTGCGGCCGTTGCGCCTATGACGTGAAGGACAAGCTGGGCGAGCGGGCCTGCCCGTTCAATTCGCTGTACTGGGACTTCCTGGCGCGCAATGCGGACAAGCTGGAGCGCAATCCGCGCATGGCCATGCCTTACCGCACCCTCGCCCGTATGGAGCCCGCCGCGTTGGCGGCGATCCAGGCCAAGGCGGAAGCGGTGAAGACCGACCTCGGCGCCGTACGGCGCTGAGATCGGTCCCGTGGGCCAGGACTAGGCGTCTTCAGCCGCGGCCGGAGCGTCGCCGTCGGATCCCTCGGAGGGATCGAAGCTGCGCGGCGCGCGGCGACGACGGGCGCGGGGCTTGCGCGCCTCGCCATCCTCGCCGCCGGCCGCCTGGAGAAAGGCGGGCGCCTCGCTCATGGCGCCGTCTTCGGAGCGCAGGACCGGGGACGCGTCGGCGTCGGGCGTCGAGGTCGGGAACGGCTGAGCCGCGGCGAGGGGCGCCACGACCGGCAAGGGGTCCGTCGGAGCCGACGTCTCGAACGCCTTGCGATCATCTGGCCGACGATCGTCCGGGCGAGTGTCACGGTTGAAAGGCCGCTCCTCGCGCCGCCCTTCGAAGCGGGGCGCATTGTCCCGGCGCGGCTCCGACCGATCGGATCGGGGGCGATCGCGGCCGTCCTGCCCGCGGTTATCCTGAGCACGATTGTCCTGAGAACGATTGTCCTGGGAACGATTGTCCTGGGAACG
>CAXTEX010000063.1:6475-13371 GCA_964243445.1 uncultured Caulobacteraceae bacterium
GAACGATTGTCCTGGGAACGATTGTCCTGGGAACGGTTGTCCTGGGAACGGTTGTCCTGGGGACGGTTGTCCTGGGGACGTGAGTCCTGGCGATTGTCCTGACTGCGACCGTCCTGACCGCGGTTGTCCTGGCCCCGGTTCTCCTGGCCGCGGTTCTCCTGACTACGGCCGTCCTGCCGATCCCGGTCGGGGCGGTCGCGTGTCTCGACCCGATCCCGGGTCGGCTCGGATCGATCGCGATAGGCGTTCTCGTTGCGCTCGCGATAGCCGCCGCCTTCGCTGTCCCGGCGGGGCTCGTAGCGGTCGGAGCGCGGCTCGCGTTCGTCGCGGCGACCGTAATCGCCCCCCTCGCGCCGGCCGTCGTTCCGGTCATAGCGGTCGTCCCGACGGGGCTCGGCGCGAGGCGCCTCGCCGCCCCCGTTCTGCTCCACACCGTCGCCCGGAGCGTCCCCGACCTCGTCGGAGGCCTCGAACTCCTCCTCGAAGTCGATGTCCAGGCCAGAGGCCAATACGTCGCGACCGAGGATTTCCGAGGGCGGCCGCTGCGGCTGGATGGTGCGCAACAGGCGAAAATAGTGGTCCGCGTGCTGGAGGTAGTTCTCGGCCAGCACCCGGTCACCGGAGGAGAAGGCGTCGCGCGCCAGCTGCTGGTACTTCTCGAACACGTGCTGGGCGTGGCCGCGAATCTTGACGTTGTCCGGCCCGTTGGAATCGAAGGCGCGGTTGGCGTTCTGCTGAGGCTTGCCCCCGCTGCTCCCACTGCTTCCGCCGCCGCGGTTGCGGCCGCGCTGGCGCTTCATGTTCTTGAAATCTCTCATGTGTGCAGACCATGGGCGGCGCGATCAGCGTCGCGCGCTTGGCTAGAGGGCTTCCGACCGGTTCTGAGCCGCGCTCCCGACGACCGCCGGGCCGCACGAAGCGGCTGCGCGAGCGGACACCGCGCTTCACCGTCGGGGTCTTCCGCCAGGTCAAACACCCAGCCGATCCGACGAGTTGAGCAGGAACGCTCAGGCCTTAGCGAGTCGCCTGCAGATTTCCAAGACTTTTCTTCCGGCCGCTCACGACGCGGTCGCGGTCGGACAGATCCTTGATCACGCCGACCGCCTGCGCGCCTACGGCGTGGAAGAGGGCGCAGACCTCGTCGCCCTGGTCTGCGCCGATCTCCACCAGGAACAGGCCCCCGGGCTTGAGCACCCGCAGCACCTCTCCGGCCAGCACCCGGTAGTCGCGCAGCCCATCCTGCCCGCCGTCCAGCGCTAGGCGCGGCTCGTGATCGCGCACCTCGGGCTCCAGCCCCTCCAATTCGCCGCTGCGCACATAGGGAGGGTTGGAGACCACCAGGTCGAAGGCGTCCGGCGCCAGCCCGCCCGTCCAGTCGCCGCGCAACAGCGCCAACCGGCCGGCGAGCCCCAGGTTGGCGGCGTTCTCCCGCGCCACCGCAATCGCCTCTTCGGAGACCTCCACGCCCAGGCCGCGCGCGGCCGGTCGCTCCGACAGGATGGCCAGCAGGATAGCGCCCGATCCGACGCCCAGGTCGAGCACGGTGAACGCCTCGCCCTCCGCAAAGGCGCGCAGGGCATGGTCCACGATCACCTCCGTCTCCGGGCGTGGGGTGAGCACGTGCGGGTTCACCTGGACCATGATCTTCCAGAAGCCCTTGCGTCCCAGGATATGGCTGACCGGCTCGCGCCGGCTTCGCCGCTCCACATAGAGCTCCAGCACGAGGGTCTGGGCCTCGGTCAGCGGACGATAGGGGTCGGTGATCAGGTCCAGCCGGGTGACCCCGGCCGCGGCCTCCACCAGGAGGCGGGCGTCGATCACCGGGCTGTCGACCTGCGCCTCGCGCAGACGGTCGCGCGCCCCGGTCCAGGCCTTCACAAGGGTCGTGGGCGCCATGGCGCAGGCTCCAGGCTGAGGCGAAGGGCGCGGGCCCTGCCGCGGGCCCACATAGGAGCGGCTGGCGCGGTCGTCAGCCCCTCAGCTTGCGCGTCAGGGTCTCCAGGTCCGCGGCCAGGGCCGCGTCTTCCGCCTTCAACGCTTCGATGCGCTTGACGGCGTGGAGCACGGTGGTGTGGTCGCGCCCGCCGAACCGCCGCCCGATGTCGGGATAGGAGCGGGTGGTCAGCGCCTTGGCCAGATACATGGCCACGTGGCGGGGACGCGCCACCGCGCGGGTGCGCCGTTCGCAGAGCAGGTCGGACTGTTTCAGCCCGTAGTGTTCGGCGGTCGCCTTCTGGATGTCGTCCACGGTGATGCGCCGCTCCGCCTCGCGCAGGTGCGGCCGCACGATGGCCTGCACCTCGTCCAGCGTCAGCTTGGACAGCCGCTCGCCCGCGCGGGCGACCAGGGTGTGCAGACCGCCTTCCAGCTCGCGCACGCTCTCGGTGAAGCGGTCGGCGAGGAACTGAAGCACCTCCGGGCGGGCGGTCCCGTCGAGCTCCAGGCTATGCGACAAGATGGCCAGCTTGCGCTCCAGGATGCCGAGGCGGAGCGGCCGGTCCGCCGCCTCGATCCCGCAGACCAGTCCGGCGCCCAGGTGGGAGCGCAACCGCGCATCGACATCGGCCAGGGCGCTGGCCGCCCGGTCGGAGGCGAACACCACGCGCCGCCCTTCGCCCATCAGGGCGGCCAGGGTGTGGAACAGCTCCTCCTCGGAGGACTTCTTGCCGCCGATGAAATGCACGTCGTCCACCAGCAGAAGATCGGCTGAGCGCAGCTCCGATTTGAAGCCCGGAGCGGACTTGTCCATCAGCGCCTTGACGAAGGCGGAGGTGAACCGCTCCGCGGTCAGATAGACGATGCGGCTGTCCGGCCGGTTGCGCGCCGCCTCCCACGCGATGGCGTTCAGGAGGTGCGTCTTGCCGAAGCCGTAGGGCCCGTGGAAATAGACCGGGTTGAAGCAGCCGTCCGACCAGGACGCCACCCGCCTGGCGACAGCCAGGGCGAACTCGTTGGACGGACCGGCGACGAAGCTGTCGAAGGTGAAGCGCTCGTTCAGGCCCGCCGGCCGCGATCCTCCCGCCACGACCGAACCGCCCACGCCCGGCGTGGCGGCCGGGATCCGGCCCGGAGAGGACAGGCGGGGCGTCGGTCGCGCCCCGGGAGCGGCGTCGGCGGAAGCAGCCGGCCCGCCCTGCTCGCCTTCGAACTCCAGCCTGGACTTGAGATCAAGCCGGCGCTGCTCCGGGTCGTTCTGGGTCCACAGCTCGCCGAGCCGCCGCCAGGCGTTGCGCCGGATCCAGTCGCGAGCCAGGCCCGTGGGCGTGACCACCACCAGGGCGCCGCCGCGACCGCGCCGAAGCCGGGCCGGCGCGATCCACGACCCGAAGGTGTCCTCGCCGATCTCGCCCCTCAACGTCGTGCAGGCGCGCGACCAGGCCGCCCCGGCCGGCCCGTTCCCGTTGTCGATGTCTGAAGCGATTGTCTCCGTCACGTCTGTCGTCATAGCCCCTGACCGAAGACCCGGTCGCTCAACCGGAGGAAGATCCTCCAATCGCTACAAACCGCCCGCCCCCAAGACGCAGCTTCCCTCGCGCAGCGGGGCAAGCTTCGCCCCGCCCCGTTCCAAAACCTTGGTGGGAAGTAATCTGAGGAGGCCAGACTAGCTCCACGAAGAGGGGGGTCAACGCGGAATTTTAGCTCTGCCGACGCATTAAACGTGTTGACTCGGACAAGCCCTGAAACCGGCTTGGGAATTGTTGAAGCAAGGCTTGGGCGCGCGAATCGTCGCGCCTAAGGTCGTCCGAACACAAAGAAAAGGCCGCCGGCGCGATTGCACCGACGGCCTTGATTTACAACAACTTTGGAAAAGTCAGGCGACCGCGATCTTCTTAAGTTGGGCCGCAAGCCGCGACACTTTGCGAGCGCCGGTGTTCTTGTGCACGACCCCCTTGGACACCGCGCGCATCAGCTCCGACTGGGCTTCCACGAAGGCGGACGCCGCCGTCGTGGCGTCGCCGGCCGCAACCGCCTCGTCGAAACGCCGCAGGAAGGTGCGCACCCGAGATCTCCGGGCGCGATTGACCGCAGTGCGGCGTTCGATCTTGCGGACCGCCTTCTTGGCGCCCGGCGTATTGGCCATGTTCTCAACCTGGGATGTGGGGCCCGGCTCAGCCGGGATCAAATCAGAAGCGCGCGGATATACGGAACACCGCCCCCAGCGTCAATGCATTTGACCCGCCAAAGGCCTCAATGATCCACGTCCGAACCGGCCGGACCCTCCAGCCCCTGTGCCGCTTCGAAGCCGGAACGGGTTTCCCTATCGTGGGAGGAGCCCGGCTGCGGCTCACGCTGGTCGCTGTGGACCTCGGAACGCCGGGCCGCGGGGCTGAAGTCCGCCTTGTCATAGGTGCCGCCCGCGACATGCGTCGACGTGGCGACCGGATCGCGGGCACCGACCGCCGGCGGCGGGACCGCCGGCGTGGCCGCCGGCTCGGGATGCGGGCTCTGGGAAGGCGCGCTGCGTCCCGAAACGGCTTCCTCGGTCGGGCCGGGACGATGCTCCACGCTGCGCTCCATAAACCTGTAGTCAGCTAAACCGCGCCCGAGGCCGGGTGTTCCAGACGAGACGGCGGCAGACATGCGGACGGACCAGTTCTCCAGGCTGCAGCGCGACTCCGGGCTGAGCGTCGTCTTGGGGCTGCAGGTCTGCACCATGTTCGTGGTCGCGCCCCTCGCCGCCTCGGGCCTGCTCACGCCGGCGGCGGTCGACGTGTTCCGCTTCGGCCTCGCCGCGGCCGCCGTGCTCATGCTCGCGAGAAGCCGCACGACCGCGCTGCTGATCGTCGCGACCTTCCTCGTCTCGGCGATCCTGTCCTTCGCTCTGAACGCCGGCGTGGGCGTCTATCTGTTTCGCCTGACGGTCACCTCCGCCTTCGACCTGGCCATCGCGGTCGCCGTCGTGCGGGTGGCGTTCGGGCCTGGGCGGGTCAGCGTGCACCGGATCCTTGGCGGGGTGATCCTCTATCTGTCCATCGGGCTCGTGTTCGCCAACGCCTACCGCGCCGCGGCGCTCTGCCTGCACCCGAGCTTCAGCGGACTGGCCGCCGACCATCGCGCGGCCTTGAGCGAGCTGCTCTACTTTAGCCTGTCCACCCTCACGACCACGGGCTTTGGGGATGTCCTGCCGCTTCACCCCTTCGTCCGCAGCCTGAGCAATCTGGAGGCGGTGATCGGCCAGCTCTATCCGGCGACGCTCCTGGCCCGGCTGGTCACGCTGCACGCCGCCAAGGCGTAGCGGCAAGCCGCGGACCGGCCGGCCGGCGTCTAGCGCGCGCCGGACTTCGAGACGGCGGCGGAATGCTTGCGGCCGCCGCTGTGATCCAGCAGGTGGCGTACGCCCCGCGCCGCCAGCAGCATCTCCAACACGAAGGCGGCGAGAGCGGCCATGGTCAGCACGATGGCGCCGCCAAACAGGTAGAACAGCAGGCTGGCCCCGGCGGACCCGCGCACCGCCCCCAGGAACAGGGCCAAGGCGGCTCCGCAGGTGGACGCCCCCGCCAGGGCGGCCAGGACGACAGCGAAGTCGAGCGCGCGCGAGCGCCAGCGGAGCAGGCCGAGCTTCAGCTCATGGCCCGGCGCCTCCCGGTCCTGCTCGGACAGCTTGTCGGCCTGGTCCGACACTCGCCCGAGCCGGGTGGAGAAGACGTTGACCAGAGCCGCCACCCCCGACAGCAGGAAGACCGGCGTCAGCGCCAGCTGGACGACGTGGGCGGCGCCTTCCAGGGCCGGATCAGACGCCGCGGTCAACCCACTCGCCTTTCGCCGGCGCCGACGGGGCCGCCCGCGCCCGCCGGTCCTGGAGAGCGGCGACGACCAGGACCACGAGGATCGAGGCCGCCAGCGCATTGTTGGCGGCGATAAGCACGCCGCCCGGCATGTCGGAGACGCCGTAGAACCAGGCGTGGAGCAGGAAGAGCGCCGCTTCGATCAGGGTCATGGTCCAAAGCCACTTGGTCGGGAAGGATGCGGCGAGGACCAGCAGACCCATGCCGCCCACGACATCGCCGATGATGACCGGCTCTGCGCTGCGGCCGGTGGCGAGCTCGCCGATCGTCGTCAGCGTCCAGGCCAGGGCGATGATGGCGGACGCCAGACGCACCGGCCCGCCGCCCCATCGCAATCCTGTCAGGCACGCCGCCCCCATCAACACCAGACCGACTAGCAGACGCGGCGTGGGCGCCATCAGCCCGGCCCGAACGACGTCTTCGCCCGCAACAGCCGGAAGACCGGAGCCTGGCGCACTCGACACGATTCGAACGTGTGACCTTTGCCTTCGGAGGGCAACGCTCTATCCAGCTGAGCTACGAGTGCAGGGGCGACAGGGCTCCGACGTAGCCGATGCCGGCGCCGGGCGCAACGGCGGGGCGTGTCCGGGCCGATGCCGGCGGCCTGTCAGTAGGCCATCGGGCTCTGGGTCGCCGCATCCCCGTAGGTGAGCGAGAGGAAGACATCCTCCAGGTCCGGCTCCTCGGTGGACAGGTCGCGGATCTGCACGCCGCCGCCGCGGATCGCTGCAAGCACCTCGTCGAAGCTCGTCGCCTCGCTGCGGTAGGCCACGGCCAAGCGCCCGTCGGGCCGCAGCTTGGCGTCGAAGCCTTGCAGGGCCGGCGCGACCGACAGGGGCGAAGCGGGGGTGACCACCACCGAGCGCGTGTCGAGGCGGCGTAGCAGCTGGGGCGTCGGCTCGCAGACCACCACCTCGCCGCGGTTGACGATGGCGATCTGGTCGCAGAGCGCCTGCGCCTCCTCCAGATAGTGGGTGGTGAGCACGATGGTGACGCCGAGCGCATTCAGCTCCTGTACCCGCTCCCACAACTGGCGGCGCAGCTCCACGTCCACCCCGGCGGTGGGCTCGTCCAGGATCAGGATGGGCGGGGAGTGGACCATGGCCTTGG
>CAXTEX010000064.1:0-12708 GCA_964243445.1 uncultured Caulobacteraceae bacterium
CCTGCTCGCCGGTCGTCTGGCCGTTCCAGCGCGCCACCCGCGCCAGACCATGGGCGATGTCCTCGATCTCGATGTCGAAGGGCGAGGGGTTCAGCAGGTCGAGCCGCCGGCCCGACAGCATCCTCTGCCAGGCCCGGGCCGGACCGGCTCTGGGCGGACGCGAAGCCTTCATCGACGCCGACCCTGGCATCAGCCTAGCTGTGGACGTTCATGTCGATCAGCTTGTCCAGTTCGTGGTTGTCGATGTTGTCGTCGTGACGGCCCTGTCCGCGGGCGCGGAACACGGCCACGACCAGCGGGCCTTTCGCCGGCCCCTTGGCCCTGTAGCCGACCACCCGATAGCCTGTGGGACCCGGCGTGTCAGAGGCCAGCAGATAGGTGAGCTCAGCGCCATTTGCATTGACGCCGCCGGTGCGGATCTCCGCGCCGCCATTGTGGGCTTGCACCTCGGTCCCGCCCTGGCCGCCTGCGCCGGTGCTGACCTTGGCGTCGCCGCCGTCCGAGTCGATGGCGACGCCGGGCAACCGTATGCTCGCCTTGTCGTCGGAGGCGTTCAGGTGGAAGCCTGGGAAATCGATGTGCGCCTCGCTCGACCCCTTGTCGTGACCCACGTACACGCCGGGTCCATGCGTGGAGGACGCGGCGGCCGGCAGTTCGGCCTTCAGCGTCGTCTCAAGGCTGGCGAGCCGGGTTTCGACGTCCGCGCCGCCCAGCGCCGTCAGGCTCAGCTGCACGGCCTCATTCCGAGGCCCCGAATAGGCGCAGCTCAGACCGTCCGCCGCCTGAGCGGACCTCTGCAGATCGCCGACCTGATCGGGGCAGACCAGGCGGTCGCCGACGCTCAGCGGTCGCCTGGCCATGCCGAAGGCGAAGCCGTGACCGATGCGGTGCGGGTGGCAGCCGGCGACCGCCACAAGGCTGGTCGTGAGCAGCAGCAAGGTCAGGACGCGCATGGGGCCTCGCGGGATGAAGACCCCGTAAGGCTCCCGCGCAGGGCCGTCCGCGTCCAGTGAATTCGCGGTAAGCGGCGGTCCGCCGTCAGGTGATGTGCTTCACCGCCACCGGGTCGGAGGCGGGAAACGTCTCCTCCACGCCTTCGTCCAGCAGCTCGTCGTGGCGGCGGCGGATGTGGTCGTGCTCTTCATCCTTGGGCACGAGGTCGGCCGCGGCCTTGTCGTCGTCTTCGTGCTGCGGCGTCTGGTCGTGGGCGTCCGGCATGGCTCAGTCCTTGTAATCGAGGTCGCGGAGATCGTCGTCGGAGAGTTCGCTGGATTCCATGTCGGCGGCGCTGGAGGAGGCGCCGGCCAGGTCGGCGAGGTCGCCTGCGTAGGACAGTTCGACCTCGTGCGGGTTCTTGGCCTCGATCCCGTCCACCAGGTCGGGGTCCTCCTCGCCGAGGTCGGCCTCGTCGTCGGGGTCCTCCGCCGCGCCGCCTTCGCCATGGCGGGCCTTCAGGTCGTCGTCCTCTTCATCGTCGTCATCGTCGTCGGTCGCTGAGGCGACGATCTCGTCGTCGTCCATGTCCTCGCCGATCTCGGCTTCGTCGTCGTCCCGGTCGCCGACCTTGGAGGTGACGTCGTAGACGTCGGGAATGTCCTCGAACTGCTCCGCGTCCTCGGCGCCGCCCTGGCGGCGGGACTCGATGTTGGTGTTGTCTTCGTCGAAGACCTCGGCCACGTCCTGATCGTCATGTTCTGGGATGTCGACCATGGATGTAACCTCCGTCCCCGCGAGGCCGAACTCCGCTCGCGACAGCGGGATCAACTCGGCGCCGCAGCATCCGTTCCTGCGAAGGCTCACCCCGGCTCCGGCGATGCGGAGCCGGGCCTGCCTGAACTCGAAGTCCTGGAGCCGGGCGTGAGCGTCTGCGTGCGGGCCGCCCGCCCAGACGATGCGGCGCTGATCGCCACCCTCATCGGCGAACTCGCCGTGTACGAGCGGCTCGAGCACGAGGCGCGGGCCAGCCCCGCCGACCTGGAGCGGGCGCTGTTCTGCGCGGCGCCCAAGGTGTTCTGCGAGCTGGCGGAGGTGGACGGCGAGGCGGTGGGGTTCGCGCTCTGGTTCTACAACTTCTCCACCTTCGTGGGCCGGTCGGGGCTCTATCTGGAGGACCTGTTCGTGCGGCCGCAGGCGCGGGGGCGCGGCGCCGGGCTGGCGCTGCTGCGCTCGCTCGCCAGGCGCTGCGTGGCCGAGGAGCTCGGGCGGATGGAGTGGGCGGTGCTGGACTGGAACGCGCCGGCCATCGACTTCTACGACGCGCTCGGCTCGCGCAGCCTGGACGACTGGCGGCTGCGTCGCCTCGCGGGCGAGCCGCTGGCGGCGCTGGCCCGGGGTTGATCGCTTGCCGGGGCGAGGCGGCGGGGCTAGACCCCCCGGCATCCCTTCTTTTGGCAAGTTCTGTGGAGACCTCATGGCTCGCGCGAAAATCGTCCTGATCGGCGCCGGCATGATCGGCGGAACGCTCGCCCACATCGCCGCGCGCGAGGAGCTGGGCGACGTGATCCTGTTCGACATCGCCGAGGGCACGCCCCAGGGCAAGGCGCTCGACATCGCCGAGTCCACAGCGGTCAGCGGCGCCGACGTGGCGCTGCGGGGCGCCAGCAGCTACGCCGACATCGCCGGCGCCGACGTCTGCATCGTCACCGCCGGCGTGCCGCGCAAGCCCGGCATGAGCCGCGACGACCTGCTCGGCATCAACCTGAAGGTGATGAAGGCGGTGGGCGAGGGGATCAAGGCGCACGCGCCGGAAGCGTTTGTCATCTGCATCACCAACCCGCTGGACGCCATGGTCTGGGCGCTGCAGCAGTTCTCAGGCCTGCCGCCCCAGAAGGTCGTCGGCATGGCCGGCGTACTGGACAGCGCCCGCTTCGCCTATTTCCTGGCCGAGAAGGTCGGGGTGTCGGTGGAGGACGTGCACGCCTGGACGCTCGGCGGCCACGGCGACGACATGGTGCCCATGACCCGCCACTCCACCGTCGGCGGCCTGCCGCTGAGCGTGATGGTGGAACAAGGACTGCTGTCCCAGGAGGACCTGGACGCCATCGTCAAGCGCACCCGCGGCGGCGGCGGCGAGATCGTGGCCCTGCTCAAGACCGGCTCGGCCTTCTACGCCCCGGCCGAAAGCGCCATCGCCATGGCGGCGAGCTACCTGAAGGACAAGAAGCGCGTCCTCCCCGCCGCCGCCCACCTCAGCGGCCAGTACGGCCTGTCGGACATGTACGTCGGCGTGCCGGTGGTGATCGGCGCGGGCGGGGTGGAGCGCGTCATCGAGTTCCCGATGGACGAGGCGGAGAAGGCCATGTTCGCCAAGTCGGTGGACTCGGTGAAGGGCTTGGTGGAAGCCTGCAAGGGGATTGATGAGAGTTTGAAGGGGTAAGCGCCTGCTCACCTAGCTCGCAAGGGTGGAGCGGTAAGGAGATGATAGTGAATCTTCCGGAGCACTCCTACGTTGTCGGCTGCGAGAGGCTGTGGTCGCATGCGCCTGCGGGTGGTATGGTGGCTGATCGGCTCTTGATCACCACGAACATAGTTTTAGAGCCGGGCGCGCCGGGTTACGATGCAGCTAAGGTGGCTGAGCTGGACGCCTACGTAGTATCTTGGGCTAAAGAGAACGCCGATAGGTACAACGAATACCACTTTATAGAAGCTCGATCCGCTCGTGTTTAAGAAAACAGCTATTGCGCTTGTTGTTTTACTGGCGCTTACAGCTTGTGAAAGAAATGAGTCAAATAAGCAATCTTTGGCCAGCGTCGCCGAGCCGCACCCAGGGCGGTTCATTATAGTCCATAGTCCGACGACCGAAGCAGATACAATGCTCCTTGATACCGTCCGAGGAAGAACTTGGCGGCTCGTCTCAACTAACGGCCAGTCCAACAGTCTCTATTGGGAGCCTGTCCGTGTGTCGGGGACTAACGCCGCACCACGGTCAGACGCGCAGTCTGAGCCTTCGAAATGACTTAAAGACTATCAAGCTAGGTATGTGGATTGACGGCGGCGGCCGTGTCCGTGTATTGCCACCCCCATCGCCCGCGGGGCTTCCCTGCGGGCGCTTCGTTTTTGCGGGGTGCGTGTGCCTCCGCCGACTGACAAGGTTCCTCTCCCATGTACGCGGTGATCAAGACCGGCGGTAAGCAGTACCGGGTGCAGCCGGGCGACCTGCTGGTCGTCGAGAAGCTGGAAGCCGGCGAGCCGGGCGCGCAAGTCTCCTTCGACCAGGTGCTGATGGTCGGCGGCGCGGACGGCGTGACCGTCGGCGCGCCGATGGTGGAGGGCGCGGTGGTCACCGCGACCTTCATCGAGACCCGCAAGGGCGAGAAGGTCTACACGGTCAAGAAGATCCCCCGCCAGGGCCACCGCCGCCACAAGAACCACCGCCAGCAGGAGAGCGTGCTGCGGGTCACCGGCCTCAGCGCCGGCGGGGCGGACCATAGGTGGGACGGCGAGGTCGACCTCACCACCCGCGCGGTGATGCGCGAGCGCGCCCGCAACCTGGCGCCGCGCGCCAATGCGCCGATCCCTGTCGACCACGCCCTGGTCGCCGAGGACGCCTGAGCGCCCGTACAGAGTTAGGACAGCGACATGGCCCACAAGAAATCCGGCGGTTCTTCCAGCAACGGCCGCGACTCCGCTGGCCGGCGGCTCGGCGTGAAGAAGTTCGGCGGCGAGCATGCGCTGGCCGGCAACATCCTGGTGCGCCAGCGCGGCACCAAGTTCTGGCCGGGGACCAATGTCGGTCTGGGCCGCGACCACACGCTGTTCGCCACGGCGACCGGCGCGGTCAAGTTCACCACCAAGCGCGACGACCGCACCTATGTCTCCATCGTGCCGGCCAATGAGAACACCTTGACCGAGACCCAGCACGCCGACGTGATGGCCGCCGAGTAACTCCAGCGATCCTTCGGCCGGACCGCAACCCGCGATCCGGACGGCATCGTCCCGCGGGGGAGTCCGGATCGCCGGGCTCCCCTGTTTCCGTTCTCCCATGGGACGCAGGACCTGCCCGGGTCCGGGGAGGGGTGATGCATATCGAAAAGCCCGAGCCGAGGATCAGGACGGAGCGGCTCGTGCTGCGTCCGCCCAACCTGTCCGACGCCGTCTACATCGCCGATCTGGCAAACGACCTCGACATCGCGCGGATGACCGTCTCCATCCCCTATCCCTACCGTCTGGAGGATGCCGAGGGCTTCCTGGCCGCGGTCGCTGAAGGCGATGGGCGCCAGGACAAGCCGCTGCTGATCGAGCATCCCGACTTCGGGCCGATCGGCATGACGGGCTATCACCTCGATCCGGCGTCCAGATTTCTGGAGGTCGGCTACTGGCTGGGGCGGACCTATCGCGGGCGAGGGTTCGCGACGGAAGCGCTTCGCGGCGCGGTGGATTGGGCGCACCGGGGCTGGGGCAAGCGCGCCCTGGTGTCCAATCATTTCGAGGACAATCCCGCGTCCGCCCGCGTGCTGACGAAGGCGGGCTTCCTCCATACGGGCGTGCGGGAAAGCCGTTTCAGCCTGGGGCGCGGCCAGGAGGTCGCGAGCCGGATGATGGTCTGGCTGGCGTAGCGGCGGCTATCCCGCCCCGCGCGCTTCGAAGATGGAGGCGAAGCCGTCGGCGCGCAGGCGTCGCCCCAGGTCGCGCTTCAGCCGCATGATCATGCCCGGTCCCTGGAAGGCCAGGGCGGTGTAGAGCTGGACCGCGCAGGCGCCCGCGCGGACCTTGGCGTAGATGTCGGCGGCCGAGGCTATCCCGCCTGCGCCGATCAGGGCCAGGTCCGCGGTCCCGTTGGCCTCGTGGAAGACGCGCAGGGTGCGCGTGCTGAGCGTCATCAGCGGCGCGCCCGACAGGCCGCCGGTCTGGCCGCGGTGACGGGAGCGCAGGTCTTCGGGCCGGCTGATCGTGGTGTTGGACACCACCACGCCGTTGAGACCGAAGGCGGCCGCCACCCGCACGATGTCGCCCACTTCGCTGTCCTTCAGGTCCGGGGCGACCTTGAGCAGCAGCGGGTAGTCGCGCGCGCGGTTGAGCGCGTCCCGCGCCTCGCGCAGCCGCCCGCAGAGCTCCTCCAGCGCCGCACGGCCCTGCAGGTCGCGCAGGCCCGGCGTGTTGGGCGAGGAGACGTTGACGGTGAAGTAGTCGCACCGACCCCACAGCCGCTGCAGCCCGACGACATAGTCGGCGATCCGGTCGGCGGCGTCCTTGTTGGCGCCGAGGTTGGCCCCGACGACGCCCCGCCGCGGCGCCTGCAGCCGTTCGGCGAAACCGTCCAGCCCGCCGTTGTTGAAGCCGAGCCGGTTGATGACGCCCTTGTCGCGACGCAGGCGGTAGAGTCGGGGCTCGGCGTTGCCGGTCTGCGCGAGCGGGGTGACCGTGCCGCACTCCACAAAGCCGAAGCCCGCGGCCAGCATGGGGTTGAAGACGTCCGCATCCTTGTCGAAGCCCGCGGCCAGGCCGATGCAGTTGGGCAGGTCCATGCCGGCGAGGCGGACGGAGAGCGCCGGGTCGCCCAGGCCGCGGTCCCGCGGGCCCAGCCCGGCCTTCAGCGCGTACAGGGTCAGGCGGTGGGCGGTCTCCGGCTCGAACAGGCGCAGGGTGCGGGCGGCGAGATCGTGCAGCATGGCTAGGTCTCCAGCCCGCCCGGATCGGGCCAGCCGTCGGCGTTCAGCGCCAGCGGCGCGGCGGATCGGACCTGCCGGGGGTCCAGGGCGCCGTGGAGATGGGGGAAGAGCTGGCCGCCCCGCGAAGGCTCCCAGACCAGAGCCTCGCCCAGATCCTCGGCCCGCAGCTTTAACAGCACCAGCCCGGTCTGGCCCGCGAAGTGCAGGCGCGCGGTCTCGCCCGCCTGGGCGGCGGTCGACAGGTGGATGAAGCCGTCGCGGCGGTCGATGGCGGAGCCTTCGAACACCGCGGCGTCCTGGGCCGCGATCCACTCGGCGCGGGAGAGGATCTTGTAGACGTGGGTCAATCCGGCGATCCCTGCGGCCGGAACACGCCCAGGCAGGCGGTGCGGCCGCCGGCGAACTCGAAAGCCGCCGCGGTCGCGGTCGGAAAGCCCTGGGCGAGGAAGGCGCGGTCATCCACCCCGATGGCCGCACAGGCCTTGGCCAGCGACAGCGCCAGGGTGTGGACGCCGGGATTGTGGGCGACGACCAGCACCGTGTCCGCCTCCGCCGCTTCCGCCGCCTCCTGCAGGGTCTCGGCGGGGGCGTTGAACAGCCCGTCGACGGTGCGGACCTGCACGTCGGGCAGGTGGGGCGACATGGCCTGAAGCGTCTGGCGCGTGCGCAGCGCCGGCGAGACCAGCGCCACATCGGGGATCAGGCCCGCGAGCGCGAGCGACTGGCCGACGGCCTCCGCGTCGCCCTGTCCTCGCGGCGTCAGGGCGCGGTCGGCGTCTGCACCGCTCGCCGCGCGAGGCTCCGCCGCGCCATGGCGAAGGACGATCAAACGTTTCATGGCCGCTACATGGCCGGTCTCGCGACATCGCGCCATGGGACGACAGGGCGCAGGCGCCCTCGCCTCGCATGAGCGCGTCCGCCCGGCGCGCTATCCGGCCTGGCGGACCGGCGGATCGCGCAGCTGCTGCACCAGGGCGCGGAAGGCGTCGCCGCGCACCTCGAAGTCGGGGAACTGGTCGAAGGAGGCGCAGGCCGGCGAGAGCAGCACCACCGCCTCGCGCCCGCTGGCGGCGGCGTCGCGCCAGGCGTGCTCGACGGCGCAGTCCAGAGTACCGCAGACCTCCGTCGGCGCATGGCCGTCCAGAGCGCGGGCGAAATCGCCGGCTGCCTCGCCGATGAGATAGGCCTTCTCCACCCGGTCGAACAGGTCGGCCAGGGGCGCGATGCCGCCGGCCTTCTCGCGGCCGCCGGCGATCCAGTAGAACTTGGGAATGGCGCACATGGCCTGGCGGGCGGCGTCGGCGTTGGTGGCCTTGCTGTCGTTGACGAAACGCACGCGGCCGATGGCGCCGACGTCCTCCATCCGATGCGCCAGGCCCGGAAAGTTCATCACCGCGTCCGCGGCGTCCTTGGGCGAGACGCCGAGCGCGATGGCGGCGGCGTAGGCGGCCGCGGCGTTCTGCCAGTTGTGGCGGCCGGGCAGGCCCGGCGCGCGGCTGAGGTCGGCCACCTCCAGCGTGCGCTCGCCGGTGGCGTCGTAGAGCATGCCCTGCAGCGCGTAATAGCCCCGTCCCATGGCCCGGCCGGAGGAGATCGGCCGGATGGTGCGCCGGTTCAGGGCCAGCAGTTCGGTGCAGATGGTCTGGCCGATGGCGTCGTCCACGCCGACGATGGCGGTGTCGCCCTTGCTCTGGTTCTGGAACACGCGGCGCTTGGCCGAGACATAGCCCTCCATGCCGCCGTGCCGGTCCAGGTGGTCGGGGGAGACGTTGAGCAGGATGGCGGCGTCCGCCTTCAGGCTTGCGGTCAGGTCCAGCTGGTAGCTTGACAGCTCCAGCACATAGACGGCGCCGCCGTGCATGCCCTCCAGCCCCAGCACGCCGGCGCCAATGTTGCCGCCGACCAGCGCATCCTTGCCGGCGGAGCTCAGGATGTGGCCGAGCAGGGCCGTGGTGGTCGATTTGCCGTTGGTGCCGGTGATGGCGGCGATCTTGGGTCTCTTCCAGGGATCGGCGGCGTTGACGGTGCGGGCGAACAGTTCGGTGTCGCCCACGATCTCCACGCCCGCGCCCTGCGCCTTCTCCACCGTCCAATGGGGGACGGGGTGGGTCAGCGGCACCCCCGGCGACAGCATCAGGGCGGCGAAGCGGGAGAAGTCGGCGGCGGCCAGATCGACGACCGGCAGGCCTTCGGCTGCGGCGCGCGCGCGGGCGTCGGCGTCGTCGTCCCACAGCGCGACCTCCGCGCCGCCGGCTCTCAGCGCGCGCGCCGCGGTCAGGCCCGTGCGGGCCAGGCCGAAGATGGCGACCGATCTGGTCTCGAAGCCTTTGACCGGGATCATCGCCTACCTCAGCTTCAAGGTGGCGAGGCCGGCGAGCGCCAGCAGGATGGAGACGATCCAGAAGCGGATCACCACGGTGGACTCCGCCCAGCCGAGCTTCTCGAAGTGGTGGTGGATGGGCGCCATCAGGAAGACGCGCTTGCCGGTGCGCTTGAAGTAGCCGACCTGGATCATGACGCTGAGCGTCTCGGCCACGAACAGCCCGCCCACGATCACCAGCACGATCTCGTGCTTGGCGACCACAGCGATCGTGCCGAGCGCCCCGCCGAGCGCCAGCGACCCGGTGTCGCCCATGAAGATTTTGGCGGGCGGCGCATTGTACCAGAGGAAGCCCATGCCGGCGCCCATCAGCGCGCCGCAGATGATGGCCATCTCGCCGGCGCCCGGCACGGGGTGGACCTGCAGGTAGTCGGCGAACTTCAGGTTGCCGACCAGATATGCGATGAAGCCGAAGGCGGCGGCGGTGATCATCACCGGCACGATGGCCAGCCCGTCCAGCCCGTCGGTGAGGTTCACGGCGTTGGAGAAGCCGGCGATGAACACCATGCCGAAGACGACGTAGAACCAGCCAAGCTTCAGCAGGGCTTCCTTGAAGATCGGGAAGGCCAAGGCGGTGCGCACCGCGGGCTCGGGCATCTTCTGGCCGAACTGCACGATGAGGAAGACGGCCAGCGCGGCGACGGCGAACTGCACGAGCAGCTTCATGCGCGAGGAGACGCCGGCCACCGTCTGTTTGGTGACCTTCTCGTAGTCGTCCATGAAGCCCAGGCCGCCGTAGCAGGCGGTGACAATCAGCACGACCCAGACATAGACGTTCTTCAGATCGCCCCAGAGCAGGGTGCCGACCATCAGCCCGGCCAGGATCATGAAGCCGCCCATGGTGGGCGTGCCCTTCTTCTCCAGGATATGGCGTTCGATGCCGTCGCTGCGGATGGGCTGGCCCTTGCCCTGTTTGGCGCGCATCCAGCGGATGAAGCGCGAGCCCATGGCCACCGCCACGACATAGCCGGTGATGAAGGCCAGACCGGTGCGGAAGGTCAGATAGCGCAGGAGGTTGGCCACCGGCAGGTAGTGGTGGTGGGCGTCCAGCGACTGGTAGATCAGATACAGCATCTCTAGCGCGTCGCTCCGGCCGGGCGGGGAGGGGCGGCGTCTAGAAGCGCTTGGACGATGAACGAGGCCTGAGAGCCGTTGGACCCCTTGACCATGACCGTGTCGCCCGGACGCACCGCGGCGACCACGACGGGGGCGAGTTCGGCGGCGTCTGCGGCCCAGACGCCGCGCCGGCCTTGCGGCAGGGCTTCGTGCAGGTGGCGCATGGACGGGCCGGCGAGATAGGTGGCGGCGATGTCGGCGGCCGAGATGGGCCCGGCCAGGTCTGCATGGTGGCGGGCGGCGTCGGGGCCGAGTTCGAGCATGTCGGTGAGCACGGCCAGACGCCGCGGCGGGGCCTTGGCCAGGGTGTCCAGCGCCGCGCGCATGGAGATCGGGTTGGCGTTGTAGCTCTCGTCCACCAGGGTGATCGCGCCGCCGGGCACGGGCACCGGACGGCTTGCGCCGCGGCCGGCGAGGGGAGCGAAACGCGCCAGCGCCTCCAGGACGCAGGCGACCGGCGCGCCGAGCGCTTCCACCGCCAGCAGGACCGCCAGGCTGTTCGGCCCCCAGTGGGCGCCGGACTGGGCGATCGGGAAGCTGATCTCGCGGCCGTGGAGACGGGCGTGCACGCGAGCCCCCTCAGTCGGCTTCGCCGACAGCTCCCCCAGGGGGGGAGCATCTGGCGCGACGCTCGATCCGAAGCGGTCGGAGGGGGCTTCTGGCGAGAACGCCAGCAGCTGGGCGTCGCAGCCGTCTCCGCGTCCAAAGCTCAGCACCTGCGCTCCCGCCGCGCGGGCGGCGTCGGCCAGCAGCTCGAACCAGACATCGTCAGCGTTCAGCACCGCCACCCCGCCGGGGGTCAGGCCCTCGAACACCTCCGCCTTGGCGCGGGCGACGCCGGCCTCTCCGTCGGCGAAGGTCTCGACGTGCACAGGCCCGACGGTGGTGACCACGGCCACGTGCGGGCGCACCAGCCGCGAGAGGGGCCCGATCTCGCCGGCGTGGTTCATGCCGAGCTCGAACACGGCGTACCGGGCGTCACGCGGCAGGGCGGCCAGGGTCAGCGGCACGCCGATGTGGTTGTTGAAGGACTTGACCGGCGCATGGCTCGGGCCGGCGAGCTTCAGGGCCGCAGCGATGGCCTGGGTCACGCTGGTCTTGCCCACCGATCCGGTGACCGCGCAGCGCCGGGCGGGCGAGCGGTCGCGGGCGGCGGCGGCGAGCCGCTCGAGCGCGCTCAGCGTCTCATCAACCCTCACCGCGGGTAGGCTATCGTCTCCTTCCCCGCGGAGCGCGGGAGGAGAGGAGACCAGGGCGCCGGCTGCGCCCGCGGCCTGGGCCGCCGCCAGATAGTCATGGCCGTCGCGATCTCCGACCAAGGCGACGAACAGTTCGCCCGGCTGCAGCGTGCGGGTGTCGATCGACAGCCCCGACACGGCGAACGGCGCACCCAGCGCCTCGCCGCCGGTGGCCGCAGCGATCTCCCGCGAGGTCCAGAGCGGCTCAGACATGGACGGCCCGAAGCGCCGAGCGGGTCTCGGCCACGTCGTCGAAGGGGTGCACTACGCCGGCCACGGTCTGGCCCTGTTCGTGGCCCTTGCCGGCGACCACCAGCACGTCGCCCTCCACCAGCTGCGCCACGGCGGCGCGGATGGCGGCGCGGCGATCGCCGACCTCCAGCGCGCCGGGGCAGCCGGCCAGCACCGCGGCGCGGATGGCGGCGGGGTCTTCGGAGCGCGGGTTGTCGTCGGTGACGAGGACGACGTCGGCGAGTTCGTGCGCCGCGCGGCCCATCAGCGGGCGCTTGGCGCGATCGCGGTCGCCGC
Organism: uncultured Caulobacteraceae bacterium; assembly: GCA_964243445.1. Lineage (GTDB taxonomy): Bacteria > Pseudomonadota > Alphaproteobacteria > Caulobacterales > Caulobacteraceae > CAHJWH01. Next base: position 11,871 of record CAXTEX010000064.1, read on the forward strand.
CCGCGCCGAACACCACCAGCAGGCGACGCGCCACATGGGGCCGCAGCGCCTCGAGCACCGTCGCCAAGCCGTCCGGAGTGTGGGCGTAGTCGACGTAGGCCTCTCCGCCGTTCGGTCCGGAGCCGACCCGCTGCAGCCGCCCCGGCGCGCCCTGCAGGCTCTCCAGCGCCGCCATGACGGCCGGCGGCGCCTCGCCCGCGGCGATGCACAGGCCTGCGGCCACCAGCGCGTTTGAGGCCTGGAAGCCGCCGGCCAGCGGCAGGCGCAGGTCGAAGGGGCGGCCCAGCACCTGGCCGGACAGGCGCTGGCCGTAGGGCTCCGGCCGGCGCGCCTCCAGCCGGATGGCCGAGCCGGTCTCGCCCACCGACATGACGCTGAGGCCATGCACGACGGCGGCGGCGGCGAAGGCGGGGAAGTCGGCGGCGTCGGCGTTCAGAACCGCCGAGCCGCCCCTCTGCACCAGCTGCTCGAACAGGCGCAGCTTGGTGGCGCGGTAGGTCGCCATGTCGCCGTGGTAGTCCAGATGGTCCTGGCTGAGGTTGGTGAAGGCCGCGGCCTTGAGGGTCAGCCCGTCGAGCCGCCGCTGGTCCAGGCCGTGGGAAGAGGCCTCCAGCACCAGGTGGCTGACCCCGCGCTGGGCGAGGTCGGCCGCCAGGCGCGCGACCTCGGCGGCGTCGGGCGTGGTCAGGCCGGGCGGGGTCAGGGCGTCCAGGACGGCGCCGTCCTGGGCCTGGACGCCCAGGGTCCCCATGCTGGCGGCGTGGCGGCCGAGCTCGGCGAAGATCTGGCGGCAGAAGGTGGCGACCGAGGTCTTGCCGTTGGTGCCGGTGACCGCGAC
>CAXTEX010000065.1:0-12686 GCA_964243445.1 uncultured Caulobacteraceae bacterium
CTGGGAAAGTCTTGGCGACACAGCCGGGATCGTCGATCACCACGCCGTCCAGCCGCAAGCCGAGCAGCGCCAGGCTCATGGCCACGCGGTGGTCGGCGTAAGCGCGAAGCCGCACTGGCGTCGCCGGCGAGGGCAGGGCGGGATCGCCGTCCACGACCAGGTCGTCACCGTCCTCCCGGGCAAGCCCAGGGCGAATACGGCCCAGCTCGGTGGCCAGGGCGCGCAGGCGGTCGCATTCCTTGACCCGCAGGTTGGCCACGCCTGTGAACCGGACGGGCGTGGCGTTGAAGGCGGCGAGCGCCGCCAGGGTGGGAACGGCGTCCTGCATCTGCGCGCCGTGGATCACCGCAGGCATGTGCGGAAAGGCGGCGATCAGCCCGTGGGCGGCGGCGTCGGGCTGGCTGAAGTCGGCCGCCGCCTGCCCCAGGTCGACGCCGCCGCCGGTGAGCCGCTCGGCGGCCCAGACATAGGTGGCGGCCGAGGCGTCGGGCTCCACCGTCAGATCGCAGGCTGCATAGCCGGTCGGCTGCACGCGCCAGGCTGAGGCGCTCACCGCCTCCACCTGCGCACCGAAGCGCCGCATGGCGGCGAGGGTCAGCTCCACATAGCCGCGCGCGCCGATGTCTTCGCCCCGAAGCGCCACCTCCACTGGTCGGCGAGCACAGGCCGCCAGCATCAGCAAGGCCGAGACGTACTGGCTGGAGAGCGCCGCATCCACCTCCACCCGGCCGCCGTCCACCCCGCCGCGTCCACGCACGCGCACGGGCGGGCATCCCGTGGGCGCCTGCGCCTCGACGCCGAGCGCCGCCAGGCCATGCAGCAGCGGCGCGATGGGGCGCTGTCGCATGTGCACGTCGCCGTCGATCACCACCTCGCCGTCGACCAGGGCCGCGGCGGCGGTCAGGAAGCGGGTGGCGGTCCCCGCATTGCCGAGATCGAGCGGGTGGGTCGGCCGCGCCAGCCGGCCCTGGCCCACGACGTCGAAGCGCGTCGCGTCGGGCTCCTCGATCGTGACGCCCATGGCCTGCAGCGCACGGGCCATGTGGCGGGTGTCCTCGCTCTTCAGCGCGCCGCTCAGCCGGCTCTCGCCGCGGGCGAGCCCGGCCAGCAGCAGCGCCCGGTTGGTGATCGACTTGGAGCCGGGCAGTCGCACCGTCCCGACCAGGGCCCGGCCAGGCGGACGGATGCGCAGCGCCCCGCTCACCGTCCCATGGTTTCCAGCAGCGTGCGGAGCGCAGCGACGGTCGCCAGCGGCTGGTCCAGGAAGACGTGGTGGCCCGCCTCGGGGATGGCGGCGTAGATCGCGTCCGGTGCGTAGATGCGGGTGTGGGCCAGGTTGTCCGGCCGCACGATGGCGGACTGCTCCCCGTACAGGAGCGCCACCGGACAGCGGGCGTCGCGAAGGGCCTGTTCCGCCTTGAACTGTTCGGCGCCGCCGACCTTGGGGAAGAAGAAGGGGTCGAAGCGCCAGGTCCAACCGGGCTCCGCCCCGGCGTCCTCGCCGACTTCGACCAGCGACTGGCGTGCGATGTAGTCGAGGATGAAGGCGTTCTCGCAGGTCTGGTAGGGCATCAGCCGGAAGCGCGCCAAGGCCGCTTCGAGGCTGGGATAGGTGCGGTGGGCCTTGGGTTCACGCCGGCGTTCGCGGGGCGGCGGCTGGACCCAGAGGGCGGCGTCCAGGATGATCCCCGCCCGCGGCGCGAGGTCCGGCTCGGCCATGGCGTGGATCAGCGGCCGACTGCCAAAGGAGTGGGCCACGAACACGGGCCGGCCAGCCTCGCACAGGCCGGCGGCGCGGGCCACGGCGTCCATCTCGCGGGCGAACTGGCCCACGTCGTAGCGGTCGCGCCAGCTGGAGCGGCCCGCCCCCGACATCGACGGCGCAGCCACCCGATGAGTGTGCGAGAAGAAGGGCGCGATGTGGGCCCACCAATCGGCGTTGGCCATGCCGCCGTGGAGCAGCAGCAGGCCCGGACGCCCCCGCTCGCCCCAGGCCAGGGTCTCGATGTCGGCCCCTTCGACCGACACGACGCTGCGCTCCGGCGTCTCCTCAATGGCGGTCTCGTACCAGGCGGGCGCGGGCGGCTTTTCGCCGTGGAAGGCCGCCAGCGGGGCGCGCAGCCGCTCGTCGAGGTCCAGCACGGCGTCGGACATGATGGCGCTCCCTTGCCGCGGCGTCGGACCGCAGTCCGGGCTAACGCGACGTCTGCGCGAGAGCAACCGCCGGAGCGGTGAAACGGTGACGCCGAGCTTACGCGCCGGTGAAGCGCGGCGCCCGCTTTTCGACAAAGGCGTCCACCGCCTCGCGGTGGTCGGCGGTCTCGTGCGCCAGGGCCTGGAAGGCGGCGGACAGCTCCAGGGTCTGGGCGAGGGTTGCGGTCTGGGCCTCGCGCAGGAGCCGCTTGCTGAGCCGCACAGCGCGCGGCGGGTTCACCGCGATCCGCTCCGCCAGCCGGCGCGCCTCGCTCATCAACTCCGCCCTGGGCACGACGGCGTTGACCAGACCCATGGCGAGCGCGTCTGCGGCGCGCACGCGGTCGCCGGTCAGGATCATCTCGGCCGCGCGCGGATAGCCCACGACCCGCTGCAGGATCCAGGCCCGCCGTCGCCCGGCGTGATGCCGACCTTGACGAAGCTGGAGGCGAACTGGGCGTCGTCGGCGGCCACGCGCAGGTCGCAGAAGGCGGCGAGGTCGCAGCCGAGGCCCACCGCATGGCCCTGCACCGCCGCTATCGTCGCGACCTCGATCTCGGCGAAGGCGAGCGCGATCTGAGCCACGCCCCGCTTGTAGTTGTCGCGGGTGTCGGCGGGGGTGGCGAGCGGGCCGATGCCGTTGCGCTCGCGGATGCCGCGCAGGTCGCCGCCGGAGCAGAAGCCCTCGCCCTCCGCCGCCAGGATCAGCACGCTGACGGCGGGGTCGGCGTCGGCGCGGCGGAGCGCTGCAGCCAGCGTCTCGCAGTCGGCGCGGTCGGCGATGGCGTTGCGCGTCTGGGGACGGCTGAGGGTGACCGTCGCGATGCGGCCGTCGGCGGCGTAGGTGGCGAAGGGCGACGTCATGAGGGGGCTGACCGCTACGTCGGGTGCGCTCAGCGGGAGACGCCGGCGCCCAACCCGGGCGGCAAGGGCCGCGCCCCGGCATAGCTCGTCGCGGCGGCGAGCGACGGGGTCCAGCCGCCGCGCTTGAGGTCGGACGCGATGGTCAGCGGGGCCGTCCCGCCCGCCAGCCGCGCGCGGTAGACCTGCACGTTCTCCATCACCCGCATGACGTAGTCGCGGGTCTCGGAGAAGGGGATGCATTCGATGAAGTCCGCGGGGTCGGAGGCGCCGCCCCGCGGGTCGCCGCAGGTGGCGATCCACTGCGGCGGGCGGCCGGGGCCGGCGTTGTAGGCCGCCGTCGCCAGCACATAGGATCCGTCGAACTCGCTGGTCAGCTGGCCGAGGAAGGCCGCGCCGAGCTTCATGTTGTAGTCGGCGTCCTCCAGCAGGCCCGGCGAATACTCCAGCCCCTGGCGGCGGGCGACCGAGGCGGCGGTGGCCGGCAGCAGCTGCATCATGCCCCGCGCGCCGGCGGCCGAACGGGCGAGCGGGTCGAAGCTCGACTCCTGGCGGGTGATGGCGAAGACGAAGGCGGGTTCGGCCAGGCCGTAGCCGACCGGCGCGGTGCGCAGGGGATAGCCGCGCTGGGGCAGATACAGCCCCCGCGTCGCCGCCGCCCGCACCACCCGCATCGACAGCGACTGGTCGCCGTACATGCGGGTCAGGTCGACCAGCAGGGCGAGCTGCACCGCGCTGGTGGTGTCCTCCTCCGCCGCCATGGAGAAGGAGGCCAACAGCTGGTGGTCGCCGGCGTCGCCCAGCATGCGCGCAGCGCGGATCACGTCCCGGCCCTCGAAGCGCGTGCGGTCGCCGGGCGTGGGGACCGGGTCGGTCCCGAGCTCCAGCCGCGCCTGGCCGATCTTGGCCGCAGAAAGCTGTCCGTAGAAGGTCGTGTAGTATTTGGAGCCCTCGCCCCAGTAGAGGTTGGCGTCGAGCGAGTCGCCCTTGGCCGCCGCCGCGCGGCCGCGCCAGTAATAGGCGCGGCTGGTGGTGATCGAGGTCGTGGCGCCGGACTGCAGGCGGGCGAAGTGGCGCTCGGCGAGGTCGGCGTCCTTCAGCTTGGTCAGCGCGATCCAGCCGGCGAAGAACTGGGCCTCGTTCGCGTCTTGCCCGGGCTGCAGCGCGCTGTCGTCGGCCGCCGTGTACGCGCCTCGGTAGTCCAGGCTCTGCAGGGCGGCGTACATCAGGGCGCGCCGCTCGGCCCAGATGGCCTTGGTCACCTCGGGCTGTTCCGGGATCGATGTCGGGAAGCTGCGCACCAGCCCCGAGGCGATCGTCTCCAGATTGTGCTTGCGGTAGTAGTGGGCCCGGTCGAACGCCAAGCCCGGATCGGTCTGCAAGGCCGCCGGCACCTGGCCGAGCAGCAGCGGCGCGTCGGACCGCTCGGACCGGAAGGCCATGCGCGCCTCGGCCAGGGCGCGCTGGTCGGGCGTCACCAGCTCCATCAGCTGGCGGGCGGAGGAGGTCTCGCTGGTGTAGAGCAGCATCTCAAGCCGGGCGGCGTGGTCGTCCAGGGTGAGGCCGGCGCCGAAGCGGGCCAGGATGCGGCCCTGCAGCTCGGCGTCGAAGGCGCGGTTGCGCCAGGCGTGCCGGACCACCGAGGCGGCGTCCGCGGACCGACCCGCGGCCTGGTAGGCGGAGGCGAGGGCGATGACGCCCTGCGGCGTCTCAGGATCGCGGCCCTGGAACAGGGCGATGACCTGGTTCGGGGGCACGGCCGCGGAGTCCAGCGCCTTCTCCAGCGCGGCGCGCAGGCGCGACGGCCTGGGCCAGCCGCCGAGTTCGCGCATGGCGGACACGAGCGTGTAGTAGTCCAGCTCGGTCCCTGCGGCGTCCACCATCGCCCAGGTCACCAGCCGCTTGGCCGTCTGGTCGGCGATCTGGGCCTGCAGGCCCTGGGCGGAGGCCGTGTCGCCTCGTCGCGCCGCCAGGAGAGCGCTCCGCAGCAGCGCCGCGTCGGCGGCCGACAGCGAGCTCGACAGGGCGGAATAGGGGACGGGCGCGACGATGGCGGCCGGCGGCAGCACGGGCTGGGTCGTCGGCGCATCCATCGACTGGGCGAAGGCGCCGCTGCAGACCGCGGCCAGCAGGGCGGCGAGCGTGGCCTTGCGGCCGAGACGCGCCCGCGTCGGTGACGCGAGGAAGACAAAGCTGCGGGGGGACGCCGACATGGCCACCTCCTGTACACGGGACTGCGGGATCAGTCCTGCGCGAGACCGCTGTTGCGGGCAAGCGCCTGGGCCGGATAATCTCGGCACGATGTTGTCACACCGTTAATCATACCCACAAAGGCGTGGCTTTCCGGCGGGCGCCTGTCGGATCGGCTCAGGAACACCCGCTACATGCCCCAACCCCTGTTCAAGGGCGTCATCACCGCTCTGGTCACCCCGTTCCGCGACGGTGCCGTCGACGAGGCCGCCTTCGTGAGCCTGGTCGAGCGTCAGGTGGCCGCAGGCGTGCACGGGGTCGCGCCCGTCGGCACCACGGGCGAGACCGCGACCTTGTCCCACGACGAGCACCGCCGGGTGGTGGAGCTATGCGTCGCGACCACGGCCGGCCGGGTTCCGGTCATCGCGGGCTGCGGCTCCAACTGCACGGCCGAGGCCATCGAGCTGGCGCGCCACGCCAAGACGGTGGGGGCGGACGCGGCGCTGGTGGTCACGCCCTACTACAACCGGCCGAGCCAGGAGGGATTGTACGCCCACTATGCGGCGCTGGACGCGGCGGTGCAGCTGCCGGTGCTGGTCTACAACGTGCCGAGCCGCACCGCCGGCGACATCTCCAACGAGACGCTCGCCCGGCTGGCCCAGCTGCCCAACATCGTCGGCGTGAAGGATGCGACGGGCGATCTGGCGCGGGCCAGTCTGTTGCGGCTGATGTGCGGCGAGGATTTCGTGCTGCTGTCCGGCGACGACCCCACCGCGCTCGGCTATATCGCCCACGGCGGCCACGGCTGCATTTCCGTGACCTCGAACGTGGCGCCGCAGGCCTGCGTGGCGGGCCTTGCGGCGGCGATGGCCGGCGATTTCGCCAGGGCGCTCGGCTGGCAGGACAGGCTGGTGCGGCTGCACAGGGCGCTGTTCGCCGACGCCTCGCCGGCGCCGACCAAGTGGGCGCTGAGCGAGCTCGGCCTGTGCACCGAGGACGTGCGCCTGCCGATCACCGCCTGTGCGGAGCCGGCGCGGGTCGTGGTGCGCCAGGCGATGGTCGAGGCGGGTTTGCTTTGACCAAGCCGCCCCCGTCGACCCAGAAGCTGATCGCGGAGAACCGCCGCGCCCGCTACGACTACTTCATCGAGGAGACGTTCGAGGCCGGGCTGTCGCTGACCGGATCGGAGGTCAAGTCGCTCAGGCTGGGCCGGGCCAATGTGGCGGAGTCCTACGCTGCGGTGGAGGGGCGCGAGCTCGTCCTGGTCAACGCCTACATCCCAGAATACGCCGCCGCCTCGCGCTTCAACCACGAGCCGCGGCGTCCGCGTAAGCTGCTGATGCACCGCCGCCAGATCGACCGGCTGCTCGGCTCGGTGAACCGGGAAGGGCGCACGCTCATTCCCATGCGCCTGTATTGGAACGACAAGGGACTGGCCAAGCTCGAGCTCGCCGTCGCCAAGGGCAAGAAGACCCACGACAAGCGCGAGGCCGAGGCCGACCGCGACTGGCAGCGCGACAAGGCCCGGTTGATGCGCGACAAGGGCTGACCGGCTCGTCTACCCGCCGGGCGGAGGCCGTTTTACCGCCGCTATGGGTCGGGCGCCCTCAGGCCGTTTCACCGGCGGCTCTCCCACCCGAAGCGCATCCGGCGATCGCCGCCTCGGCCGCCGCAACCCCCGTCTCATAGGCTCCATGAGCCGTGGAGAAGGCGTGGGCCGAGCAGGCTTCACCGGCGAAGAAGATGCGCTCCTCCACCGGTCGTCGGAGCGTGGCGCGTGCGTCGGCGTGTCCCGGCCGGGCGTGCGAATAGGCGCCGCGGATGTAGGGGTCCAGGCTCCAGCGGCTCTCCGCGACGGGGCGCAGCACGCTCCGCAGGCTGGAGCCGAACAGGGCGGTGAGTTCGTCGATAGCGTAGGCCGTGAAGGCGCCGGGGCTCTCATGCTCCAGCGCTGCGGCGAGGTCTCCGCCGAAGAAGCCTTCGATCAGGGGCCGGCCCAGAGGGCGCAGCGTGTAGCTGCCGGTATCCGCGGTGTCGGTGCGGCCTGACACCATGACTTCGGACGGCAGGGCGTCGGGGTCGGATAGGGCCAGAAAGCATTTGTCGACATGACCCAGCGGCAGGGCGTCGGCCGCCTGCATCACCTGCGGCAAGGGCGGCGAGAAGGCCAGCCTGTCCTCGGCCAGCACGGTGGTCGGCACCGTGACGATCACGGTGCGCGCCTGCACCTCGCCCCTGGCGGTCAGGAGCCTGAGCGGGTCGCCCCGACGGTCGATGCAGCTCACCGGCGCGTCGTAGACGATCGGCAGGTCTGCAGCGACATGCGCCACGAGCGCGCCATAGCCCTGCACCACCCGCCAGTTCTCATCGGTCGGCTCATAGGCGGCGTAGTCGTGCACGGAGATGTCGCGGAACAGGGCGCCGTTATAGTAGCTGGAAAAGGCGTCGAGCATCGGTCGCCAGGGCGCCGACGCCTCATCGAACAGCTCCGCCGCCGGGCGGTCCGGCTCTGCGGCGGCGGCTTGCAGCCTGGCTTCGAACGCCTGGAAAGCCTGGCTGAACGCCGCCTCCTCAGCCCGCGAGACGTTCACGCCGGTCAGCCGCCGTTCCCAGGCGGGGCGTGAGCGGTCGATGTCGAAGCCCGCCGCCTCAGCCAGCGCCACCCAGGGATTCTGGTCGGCCGAATGGAGCCAGCCGCAACCCAGATCGATCGCTGCGCCGGACCGGCCCGTGAGGGTGTGCGCCCGCCCGCCGGGCCGATCTTTCGCCTCCAGCACGATCAGCGAGGCGGCGCTCTGCTCGATACGGCGCGCGGCCCCGATCCCGGCGGCCCCAGCGCCGACTACAGCCACGTCGAACACGCCGTCGGCGGGCCGCTCGATGGTGCTGGAACCCGCGAGGACTTGGAACATTAAGGCAACTTCAGTTTACGTAAGACAGAGCGTCATGGCCGATCCCCACACCGACCACAATCCCAAGTCCGAGCCCGATCCCGGCTCCAACACCCAGAAGGACCCGTCCGACTGGACCACGGGCGGCGAGCCGATGACCGGCGCCCAGGCCTCCTATCTCAAGACCTTGTCGGAGCAGGCCCACGAGCCCGACGCCTTCGACGAGGGTTTGACCAAGGCTGACGCCTCCAAGCGGATCGACGCGTTGCGGGAGAAGGTCGGCCTTTCGGGGCGCTGAAAACTCCGGAGCAGCGCGGCTGCCTCGCCAGCGAGGCTCCTAGCGGGTCTCGAGCGCCACCAGCGGGACAGGAGCGTGGCTAAGCGATACAGAGGGCGTCTTCGGCGTTGTGGCGAGGCCGTAGAGGTGGACGTTCACTGGCCAAAACACCTTGCCGAGGCCTCGCACCGCGCGGTCAAGGAAGCCGACGGCGGCGGCCGGACGGCCCAGGGCGAATAGGCCCAAGGCCACGATCCCGTAGACGCAGGCCTGGCCGGCCCCGATCGCCATATTGCGGAGCAGGTCGACGGGATCACGGCGCCGAAGGCTGGTCTGGCACGGGCTCTGCCCGTAACAGAAGGCGCGCTTGAGCGCGTAGGCCAGCCGCACGCGATGAGGCGGGGCGTGCTCATGCACCCAGGCGCGCGAGGCCCAGCCGAACCGGGCGCCGCCCTCGCGCAGCCGGTCGAACAGGCGATCGTCCTCCCCGCCCGTGAGGTCGTGGCGCACGTCGAAGGGCGCAGGGCCATGGAGCGCCGTCGCGCGCGTCATCATCGAATTGCCGCAGCCGTAGGCGATAGGGATGAGGCCGTCGCCGTCCGGACGCAGGCGCGAGAAGAAGCGGTCGAGATAGCTGCGGAATGCGGGATGCGCGCCCTCGGCCACGCCCCGAACAGGCCCGAACGTCACCGCCGACTGCAGGGCCAGATGCGCCCGGCGAAGTTCGCCCAGCCAGTGCGGCGGCGCCTCTTCGTCGTCGTCGAGGAAGGCGATCAGCGGCGCGCCGCTGGCGGCCAGGCCGGCGTTGCGCGCTGTCGCAACGCCCGGTCGAGGCTCGTGCACATAGCGCAGACGCGCAGGCGAGGCCGGCCGCATGGTTTCCACCGTGGCCGCAGCTGACGCTTCCGGCGAGTTGTCGACCACAACGATCGTGGCGATCAGGGACTGCGCGTCCGCCTGGGCGAACACCGAGCTCAGCGCGCGCGCCAGCTGGTCCGGGCGACGCAGCGTGGGAATGAGGACGTCGACGTCGTTCACCGAACGGCTCCAAGCTTTTCCGCGCCTTGCGCCGCCGTCACCACTTCGAACCCGCCCTCGACCGCCTCGTCGACCAGCCTTGCCAAGGCGGCGACGGTGCAGCCGTAAGGCGTCACCGCCTGTTCCACGCCATGGGTGAACAGGATGAGCCAGGCGGAGCGGGCCCTGGCCCGGGCCATCCAATGGCGCGCCCGGGTTTCGCCATCCTCGCCCTCGACGCCGACCGCCGGCGCCTGGGCCAGGTCGGCGCCCGCCGCGATCAGGCCCGGGTGGAGGGCGCGCGCCAGGGTGAACCGATCGGCTACGACGGACTTGGCGCGCGGACCGACGTCGCCGAAGGGATAGGCGAAGCTCCGGGCCGGCGATACGCCCCAAGCGTCGAACGCCTCGGCGTTGCGCGCCAGGTCCGCACCCGCGGTCGCGCCATCCGCCCGCCCGCAATCCAGGTGCGAATGGGTGTGGCAGCCCACCTCGTGGCCGGCGGCCTGCACCCGCAACACGTCCTCGACGTCGCCCAGCGGACCGACGAAGCCGGTCTGGCCGGCCGTGCCGGCGCATACGAAATAGGTCCCGCGTACGCCGCGCCGCTCCAGCGCCTCGGCGCCGGCGACAAACGCGCTCAGCGGCGCATCGTCGAAGGCGAAGGTGATCATGGGACGGCCCGGACCGCGGACGGCCGGACGGCGATGCTGCAGGCGCACGATCCGGCGGCGCAGCTTGCCCTTGATCGACGGATCGGCGTGGTAGGGCTCGACGTCCATCAGACCACCTCCGCATACAGGGCCGCTCGGTAGAGCTTGGCGGCGGCGACGCGGGCGAGCAGGGGCGCGCCATCCGCCAGAGCCAGGCGCTTGAGCAGGGGACGCCACAGGCGGCGGCCGGGAGACGCTCGCAGGGCCTTCGCCAGCCGGTAGCTGGGGAAGCGGCGGGTCGTCTGCGGATGGCGGGCCAGCATGCGGCCGAAGTTGGCCGGCGACTGCTCGTACTTGGCGATTAAGGCGGCGGCGGTGTCCAGGCCCAGGTGCGTGGCCGGATTGTCGATGTGGACGACGCCGAAGCGGGCCGCCACGCGCACCCCCCACTCGGTGTCCTCCCAGCCCCAACCGGTGAAACTCTCGTCGAAGCGTTCGGCGGCGAAGACGTCGCGGCGGATCAGCAGGTTGGAGGTCCAGACGTACTTCTCCGGCATGCGGTTGCGCTCGACGGCGGAGAGGCAGTCGGCGCGAAGCGCCAGGGCGCGATGAAGGGCGTGCTCCGGCCTGGACGGGCACTGGAGCACGGAGAAGCCGCCCACCGCGACGGCGGGATCGCGGGCGTCGATCAGCGCCAGGAAGGCGGCGAGGAAGTCGGGGCGGTCCGGGAGCATGTCGCTGTCGAGAAACAGCAGGTGGCGCCCGCGGCTGTGCTCGACCAGCAGGTTGCGACCCCTGGCGCGACCGGCGTTGGCGGCGAGCTGCACCAGCCGGGCCGGAAGGCTCATCGCCTGGAGCGTCTGAGCCACAGCGTCCGACAGCTCCGGGTCGCCGCCGGCGTCGTCCAGCAGCACCAGCTCGACCTCGCCCCGCAGCGCGCCCGCTTCGCGCTCAAGAGCCGCCAGCAACGGTCGCGGATCGTCACGGAAGAAGGGCGTCAGCACCGACAGGCGGGGCTGCGCCTGCGCACGGCCGTCGGTGTCGAGCACCCTTGCGCCTGGCGCCGCCGTCATGCCGCAAGCCTTCGGCTCTGGACGTTGAGCCGCAGGGCGGCCAGGGCGCGGGCGGCGTGCTCGCGGGCGTGGCCGGCGTCGAGCGCCAGCGCGGCCAGGACATAGACGCCCGCGCCCAGGGCGGCCTTGCCCGCCAGCTCGCCGACGCCCCCTGACGCTGGCAGGCGCGAGACCGCCAAGGCCATGACCCCCGTGGCCAGACCGCAGCGGCCGATCGCCCCCCACGGGATCGGCAGGCGTAGGCCGCCCTGCTGGAGCAGGATGGAGACGACGGCGCCGAGCGCACAGCTGGCGGTGGTGGCCCACATGGCGCCGTCCAGGCCGTAGCGCGGGATCAGCGCCAGGGTGAGGCCGAGGTTGGCGACAGCGGGCACGCCGATGGCCGCGAGCTGGCGGCCTGTCCGCCGTCCCAGGGTGAAGGCGGTGTTCAGATACTGGGCGGTCAGGCCGTAGAAGAGGCCGCTGAGCGCGATCCAGGGGGTCACCCGAGCGGCGTTCTGGCGCAGCGCGGGACCGACCATCAGGTCAGCCAGCGGATGGGCCACCAAGGCCAGGCCGGCTGCGGCGGGCAGGCCGACCAGCACCATGAAGGCGGCCTGCTCGCGGGCGGTCCGCTCCAGCGCCGCCTGACCGCCTCGTTCCAGCGCCGCGATGCAGGCCGGAAAGCCCGCCATGCCCAACCACAGGAAGAGCACGTCCAACGTGCGGTTGGAGAGGCTGTAGCCCGCGTGATAGGCCCCCACCGTCGCCTCGTTCATATAGGCCGCCAGCACGAAGCGGTCCGTCGTCGCCAGCGCCAGTCCCATCAGCAGGCTGAGCGAGAGCGGCAGGCCGTAGGCGGCGTAGCGGCGCAGCCGCTCCAGTTCGAAGCGCCCCTGCCGGACCGGCCTGAGCTCGCTCGGCAGGGCGAACAGAAGACACGCCGCGCTCGCCACGCCCGCCCCCAGCAGCGGTGACGCCCCGCCGAAGTGCAGCACGGCGAAGATCGCGCCCAGGCCGAAACCGCCTCCGGTCTGGGCCATGTCGAAGACGGCGTAGCCCCGCACCTCGCCCGCCGCGCGGCGCCGTTCCTGGGCCAGCTTCAGCAGGCTGCGCGCGGTGATGCAGACGAGCCCGGCGCCGATGGCGAACTTCAGCGCCGGCGTGATCGGCAGCCGCACCAGCAGGACGCCGGCGACCAGCGGCAGGGCCAGCGCCATGGCGGCGAAGGCGCGGTAGAGGGTGGCGTAGAGGCGCAGGCGCCCGGCCTCGTCCTCGGCCGCGTAGAAGCGCGCCATGGCCGACTCGATCCAGACGAACAGGCAGGTCCCGACGACGCTGGTGACCGAGAAGGCCAGCGCATAGTCGCCGTACTGCGCGGGGCTCAGCATGCGCGTGAACACCACGATAGCCCCGAACCCGGCCACCGCCTGCACGATGTTGACGGGCAGGTAGCCAAGCACCCCTCTCCAGAACATGGCTAGCGCCCGGCCATCGTCAGCGCACCGCCTCGCCGTCGCCGAGCAGGCGCGGCAGGGTCATGGCCAGGATG
>CAXTEX010000066.1:0-12643 GCA_964243445.1 uncultured Caulobacteraceae bacterium
GGCTGCAGCTGCTGCCCCCCGACCATCTCGTCCCGCCCGAACGCGCAGACGAAGTGCCCCTGCACGAGGCCGTCTACCCCGCAGCCGCCGGGCTGGCGTCACGCACGCTGCGGCGGCTGGCGATGGCGGCGCTGGAGCGTGCGCCCGACCTGCCGGAGTGGATCGACCCGCACCTGGTCGCGCGGGAAGGCTGGGCGCCCTGGCGCGCGGCGCTGGCGGCGGCGCACGCGCCGGCTCTGCCCGCCGACCTGCTGCCCGACGCGCCCGCGCGCCGGCGGCTGGCCTATGACGAGCTGTTCGCCCACCAGCTCGCCATGGTGCAGCGCAAGGCTGCGCGCCGGGCCGAACCCGCCGCCGTCATCGCCGCCAGCCGCCTGTCGGAGGCGGTGCGGGCCGCCCTGCCCTACCGGCTCACCGGCGCCCAGGCGCGCACCCTGGCCGAGATCGGCGGCGACCTGGCGTGCGGCCAGCGCATGTCGCGCCTGGTGCAGGGCGACGTCGGCTCGGGCAAGACCGTGGTGGCCATGCTGGCCATGGGCGATGTGGCCGCGAGCGGGGGCCAGTCGGTGCTGATGGCGCCCACCGAAATCCTCGCCCGCCAGCATCTGGAGACCCTCCGCGCGCCTCTGGCCGAGGTCGGCGTCGGCGTGGTGCTGCTCACCGGACGCGACAAGGGCGCGGAGCGGCGCACCAAGCTCGAAGCCCTGGCCTGCGGGGAGGCGCAGGTCGCGGTCGGCACCCATGCCCTGTTTCAGGACGAGGTGGCGTTCCACAGGCTCCAGCTCGCGGTGATCGACGAACAGCACCGCTTCGGCGTGTCCGAACGCCGGCGGCTGCAAGCCAAGGGCGAGGCGGTGCACCTGCTGGCGCTCTCCGCCACGCCCATCCCGCGCACCCTGGAGCTGACCCTGCACGGCGACCTGGACGTCTCGCGCCTGGACGAGAAGCCGCCGGGCCGCAAGCCCGTGGTCACCACCGCCGCGCCCACCACGCGCCTGGGCGAAGTGGTGGAGCGGCTGCGCCAGGCGGTGGCCTCCGGCGCCCAGGCCTTCTGGATTTGTCCGCTGGTCAGCGAGTCCGACACGCTGGACGTGGCTGACGCCGAGGGCCGCGCGCTAGACCTGCGCCATGCGCTGGGGCCGCGCGTGGGCTTGGTGCACGGACGTATGCCGCCGGCCGAGAAGGACGCGGTGATGGCCGCCTTCGCCGCGGGCCAGGTCAGCGTGCTGGTGGCCACCACGGTCGTCGAGGTCGGCGTCAACGTGCCGGCCGCCACCATCATGGTGGTGGAGCACGCCGAGCGCTTCGGCCTGGCGCAGCTGCACCAGCTCCGCGGCCGGGTTGGGCGGGGCGCCGGCGCCAGCGCCTGCCTGCTGCTTTACGATCCGCCGCTGGGCGCGACGGGCCAGGCGCGGCTCGAGGTGCTGCGCGAGACCGAGGACGGCTTCCTGATCGCCGAGAAGGACCTGGAGCTGCGCGGGGGCGGCGACCTGATGGGCGCGCGCCAGAGCGGGTTGCCGGACTACCGCTTGGCCGACCCGGCCGCGCACCGCGACCTGCTGCCCATCGCCGCCCGCGACGCCCGCGCCCTGCTGGCCCGCGACCCCGGCCTGGAGAGCCCCCGCGGCCAGGCGGCCCGCCTGCTGCAGCACCTGTTCGACTGGCGCGCCGACGGCGACTGGTCGGCGGCCGGGTGAGGCGGGCAGGCTCGGCTCTCAGTCTATGGCGTGCACCCGCGCAGCGCCGACGGCGGCGCTCGAGGTGATCGGCGGAGCGGCCGGGCCGCCGCCGCTCCACGCCTGCACCCGCGCCTGCGCATCCGCCTCGATGTCGGCGTAGAAGAGGTTGAAGCCCGCGATCTTGCGCCGCGAGACCCAGCCGCTCGTCCGCTGCAGCGACGGATCGAGGGGGGCGGAGACGCGGAGCAGCCCGCCATGGCAGGCGGCGGAGACCTCGTGCGGCAGGAAGGCCGGCCGCATGCCCCATTCCAGCCCGGTGGCGTTGGCGGCGCCTCGGCTAGCCTTGGCGACGGCCGAGGGCAGGTCCGTTCCGCCGGTGACCGGATTGACGCACGCCACGGGCCGGCCCTGCAGGTTCTCGAGCCGGCCATCCGGCGTCCAGCTCAGGGCCCGCGCCAGCCGCCGCGCGCCGCGCTGTGGCTCCGCCAGAGGCGCGGCCGCCCAGACCACGGTGCAGCCCGCCTGCCTACGCTCGCGGCAGGGCGAGAGCGGACCCGTCGCCGGCAGGGCGTCGGCGGCCACCACAGTGTCCATCAGATAGACCGCCGCGATCCGCTTGGAGAGACTGGCATCGTGCAGGATGCGATCCTGCAGCAGCCGCACGGTGAGGTTTCCGCCCTGCCCCACGCCGGCGATGACCAGCGGCCGGTTTGGCGCGGCCTTGGCCAGGAAGACGTCGAAGGCGCGGCGCACGTCGCGGTAGGCGAAGCGGCGGGCGTCGCGGGCGTCGTCGCGAAGGGTGAGGAAGGCGAACAGGCTCGCCGCCCGATATCGCGGCGCCCAGACCTCGCCCACCCGCTGGAACGGTCCGGCGTAGTTCGGCAGCGCCACGCGCTGGAGGAAATCCTCCGCGCCCCGGTCCTGGATCGGCGTGTTCCAGTCGCGTCCTCCGGCGTAGGTGGTGGGGTGCACGAAGAAGATCTCGGCCGGCGCCGAGGTCGAGGGAGCCCTGGCGCCTGCGGGCTTCAGCGCCCAGCCGGAGTCGGCGGCGTAGTCGGGCGCAGGCGGCGGCCGATAGGTCGGATAGGGCTGGCCGGGGTCCAGCGTCGTGCGCCAGAGCTCGTCGCGCCAGACGTAGGCGCAGGCGACGAGCGCCAGCGCCGCGACGCCTAGGCCCAGCACGATCCCGCGCAGCGCGAGGCGGCGACGCTCAGCCGGCGCGCGTTCCGCCACGCGTCAGGCCGCCCGCCGCTTGGCCAGGGCGTCAAAGGCCAGCAGCTCGGCCAGCAGCGGCTCGAAATCGCGCAACGCCAGCATGTTGGGCCCGTCCGAGGGCGCGTGGTCCGGGTCGGGATGGGTCTCCAGGAAGACGCAGGCCACGCCCACCGCCACCGCGGCGCGCGCGAGCACCGGCACATACTCGCGCTGACCGCCCGAGCTCGCCCCCTGGCCGCCCGGCTGCTGAGCCGAATGGGTGGCGTCGAACACCACCGGACAGCCGATCCGCGCCAGCTCCGGCAGGGCGCGCATGTCCGACACCAAGGTGTTGTAGCCGAACGAGACGCCGCGCTCGCAGGCCATCACGTCGGCGTTGCCGGCGGAGGTGATCTTGGCGACCACGTTCTTCATGTCCCAGGGCGCGAGGAACTGGCCCTTCTTGACGTTGATCGGCCTGCCCGTGGCGGCCGCGGCCAGCAGCAGGTCGGTCTGGCGGCAGAGGAAGGCGGGGATCTGCAGCACGTCCACGGCCTGGGCCACCCGCGCGCACTGATCAGCGTCATGCACGTCGGTGAGCGTCGGCAGGCCCGTGACCTCGCCGATCTCGGCGAACACGGGCAGCGCCGCCTCCAGTCCCAGGCCGCGCGCAGCGGCGGCGGAGGTGCGGTTGGCCTTGTCGAACGAGGTCTTGTAGATCAAGCCGACATCCAGCCGGTCGGCGATCTCACGCAAGGCCTGGGCCATCTCCAGGGCGTGGGCGCGGCTTTCCATCTGGCAGGGTCCGGCGATGACGCTCAGCCGCTCGCCGTTGCCGACGCGCGCCTGACGGCGATCGGCGCGGCCGGCGAGCACGACGGGGTTGGGGCGCAGGGTCGACAGATCGGACAAGCAGGCCTCCGGCGACGCTTGACGCCGCAGTCGTAAGTGGCCCGCACGCGCAGGCGAGGCAAGCGGCCTGACGATTGCGCGCCTGGCCGCCTGCGCCTAGGAACGCCCCGCGTCGCGGAGCCCCGTCCCCTCATGATCCAGGCCCAGAGCGTGGTCGACGCCATTGGCCGAACGCCGCTGATCCGCCTGCGCCGGGCAAGCGATGAGACCGGCTGCGACATCTGGGGCAAGGCGGAGTTCATGAACCCCGGCCAGTCGGTGAAGGACCGCGCCGCCCTGCAGATCATCCGCGACGCGGAGGCCCAGGGGCGGCTGCGCCCGGGCGGTCTGATCGTGGAGGGCACCGCCGGCAACACCGGCATCGGCCTGGCCATGGTCGGTTCGGCGCTCGGCTACCGCACCCTGATCGTCATCCCGCGCACCCAGTCGGAGGAGAAGAAGGCGGCGCTTCGCCTGCTGGGCGCCGAACTGGTGGAGGTGGACGCGGTCCCCTACGCCAACCCCGGCAACTATGTGCGCGTCTCCGGCCGTCTGGCCGAGGAGCGTGCGGCCAGCGAACCGAACGGGGCCGTCTGGGCCAACCAGTTCGACAATGTCGCCAACCGGGAGGCGCACTATCTGACCACCGGCCCGGAGATCTGGGAACAGACGGACGGCCAGGTCGACGGCTTCATCTGCGCCATCGGCTCCGGCGGCACCCTGGCCGGCGTGGCCCAGGCGCTGCGCGCGCATCGCGGAGCCGACGTCGCCATAGGCTTGGCCGACCCGCTGGGCTCGGCCATGTTCAGCTACTACTCCGGCGGCGAGCTGAAGTCGGAAGGCTCCTCGATCACTGAGGGCATCGGCCAGGGCCGGCTCACCGCCAACCTGGACGGGCTGAAGATCGACCACGCCTTCCAGATCGCCGACGCCGAGGCGATGGAGCACGTCTTCCACCTGATGGAGCACGAAGGGCTGTGCCTGGGCGGCTCCTCGGGGGTGAACATCGCCGGCGCCGTGCGGCTGGCGCGCGTGCTCGGCCCGGGCAAGACCATCGTGACCATCCTGTGCGACCACGGCGCGCGCTATCAGAGCAAGCTGTTCAACCCCGCCTACCTCGCCCAGCATCACCTGCCGGTCCCGTCCTGGCTGCAGGGAGGCGGCGCGTGAACGATCCGCTGATCAGCGTCCAAGACGCGCGGGCCGGGCTGGCCGCGGGCGCGCTGAAGCTCCTCGATGCGACCTGGTTCATGCCGGACTCCGGCCGCGACGCAGAGGCCGAGCACCTGCAGACCCACCTGCCCGGCGCCGCCTTCTTCGACATCGACGCCATCGCCGACCGGGAGAGCCCGCTGCCCCACATGCTGCCCTCGCCGCAGGCCTTCGCCGAGGCGGCGGGCCGGCTGGGCGTCGGTTCGACAGACCGGCTGGTCGTCTACGACCGCAAACCGGTCCCGAGCGCGCCCAGGGTGTGGTGGGCGCTGCGGGCCATGAGCCACGACGCGGTGCAGGTGCTGGACGGCGGGCTGGAGGCGTGGCGCGACCAGGGCGGCGCATTGGAGTCCGGACCAACCGCGGCGTCCCCTGCGACCTTCGTCGCCGGGTTCAGGCCCGAGCTGGTGGCGGGCTTCGACGGCGTGCTGGACGGCCTGGCGACCGGCCGCATCCAGTTGGCCGACGCCCGGCCCGCAGCGCGTTTCCGCGGCGAGGCGCCCGAGCCCCGCGCCGGTCTGCGCAGCGGTCACGCCCCCGGCGCGCTTAGCACTCCCGCGGCCAGCTTCTACGCCGCCGACGGTCGCTTCCTGGACGCCGCGGCCCTGACGCGCCTGTTCAAGGCCGCAGGCGTCGCGCTGGATCGCCCGGTCACGGCCAGCTGCGGGTCCGGGGTCACCGCGGGCGTGGCGGCGCTGGGGCTGGCCCGGCTCGGCCGCTGGGACACGCCGGTCTACGACGGCTCATGGGCGGAGTGGGGCGCGCGGCCCGACGCTCCGGTGGCGACCGGCCCGTGAGCCGCCCGGTCCACGACGACGGCCCTGCGCCTCATGCCGAAGCCACGCGGCTGATCCACGCCGGCGACAGCGCCGCAGCCCGGCTCGGCTTCGCCGCCCGCAGCGTCAACCCCCCCGTGCAGCGCGCCTCCACCGTGCTGCTGCCTGACGCCGCCAGCCTCTACGGCGGCGAGGCGCCGACCTACGGCCGCGGCGGCCTGGGGGTGCGCGGCGCGCTGGAGGCGGCGCTCTGCGAGCTGGAGCACGCGAGCGCGGCCCGGGTCTTCTCCTCGGGCGCGGCGGCGATCACCGCGGCCCTGATGACGGTGCTCTCGGCCGGCGACGAGGTGCTGGTCAGCGCCGGCACCTATGCGCCGACGCGCCGGTTCTGCACCAGCCTGCTGGCGCGCTTCGGCGTGACCACCCGATGGTTCGCTCCCGGCGCCACGGCTGAGGACGTGCTCGCCATGACCGGTCCGAAGACCCGCGCCGTCTTCCTGGAGTCGCCCGCCTCCCTGACCTTCGAGGTGCAGGACGTCTCGGCCATCGCTGCGGGCGCGCGGGAGCGGGGCGTGCTGAGCCTGATCGACAACACCTGGGGCGCCGGCGTGCTGTTCAAGCCCCTGGACCACGGCGTCGACCTGTCGATCCAGGCGCTGACCAAATACGCCTCGGGCGGTTCGGACGTGTTCATGGGCTCTGTCGCCGTGCGCGACGACGGCTTGGCCGACCGGCTGACCCAGATCATGTGGGACACGGGCTGGGCGGTGTCGCCGGACGACTGCTACAGCGTGCTGCGGAGCCTGCGCACCCTGCCGCTGCGACTGGAGCGCCACGGCGCCTCGGCCCTGCAGGTGGCGCGATGGCTGCAGGGCCAGCCCGAGGTGGCGCAGGTGCTCTGCCCCGCCCTGCCCGGTTCGCCCGACCACGCCCTCTGGGCGCGTGACTTCAGCGGGACCAACGGGCTGTTCGGCGTCGTGCTGAGGGCTGCGCCGACGCGCGCGGCGGACGCCTTTCTGGACACGCTGCGCCTGTTCGGCCTGGGCTTTTCCTGGGGCGGGTTCGAGA
The DNA here is from genome assembly GCA_964243445.1 of uncultured Caulobacteraceae bacterium. Classification (GTDB taxonomy): domain Bacteria; phylum Pseudomonadota; class Alphaproteobacteria; order Caulobacterales; family Caulobacteraceae; genus CAHJWH01. The sequence goes on from CAXTEX010000066.1 coordinate 6,821, forward strand.
GCCTGGCGGTCAGCGGCGATCCCCAGGTCAAGAACCCCGGGCGGGGCTGGGCGGCCGAGGGAGCGTTGATGCGGCTGCACGTGGGGCTGGAGGCGCCCGCCGACCTGATCGCCGACCTGCGCGCGGGGCTCGACGGCTTCGCCGCCGCATGCCAGGAAGCCTGACCATGCTGGCGCTCCTGGCCCTCGCCGCGACGGCGTCCGTCGCCGTTCCGCTCCCGCCGCCTCCGTCGCCGGAGCTGTGGCGCGGCTCTCGCGTGGGCATGAGCCTGGCCCAGGTGGCGACGCTGTTCCCCGACGGCCGCCCAGCCGCCGCCGACGCCTTCACGCGCCCGCCGGTCCCCAATGCGGTGACGGGCGGCGGCGCGGCCTGGGCCGTGGACGAGCAGGTGTTCGGCCGCCCGGCCCTGGCCACATATTATTTCGCGCCGTCGGGGCTGCTGGAGGTCGTCGTCAACGTCAAGGGACTGCGGTTGCGCCATACGCGCGACAACGTCGACGCCGCCCGCAGCATCCGCACCGGACTGCTGCAGTATTACGGACCGCCGAAAGTGTGCGTGGACACCGCCAAGCACGGGCTGGACCGGCTCGACTGCCGCTGGGAGACGCGCTCGATCCAGGTCGGCCTCTCCTATGTGGACTATGGGGGGCTGGACCCGAACCTCGACGTGGCGGTGCGCGCCATCCCCGCCAGGCTGCACGAGGACGGCGCAGGCTTCCGCCGGCGCGGGCGCTAGGCTTTGAACCTGACGGGAATGACGGAAAGCCGTCATGAATCCATTGCGGGTATGGCGATAGACTCTGAGTCGCGTGAAAGACTCGCTCCTCGACGGGAATGAGATTTTTCAAGAGCTTGGCCGCACCTGCGGAGGTTGACCATGACCGCTCGCCACCCTGTCGCCATCGCCTTGCGGGTGCTTTCGGCGGCCGTGCGAACGCTGCGTCGCACCGTCCGCCAGATCGAACGGCGCCAGCGCTACCGACGACTGGGATGGGTCTGACGCTCGCCGCGCAGAGATGGCGCGCCCTGCAGGACTCGAACCTGCAACCGTCCGCTTAGAAGGCGGGTGCTCTATCCGGTTGAGCTAAGGGCGCGGTGCTTCGGGCCGGTCAGTGCGTCCAGGGCTCGCGCCGGTTGGCGGCGAAATTGTCCGCATAGGCCTTGATGACGTGGCGGCGGGGCTTCTCCGTCGCGACCTGGACCTCGATGCCGTGGGCCTGGCAGTAGGCCACAGCCTCCGCCTCGCTCTCGAAGGACAGCTTGACCTGGCCGTTCATGTCGCTGGACGAGCTCCAGCCCATCAGCGGGTCCGGCCGGCGGGCGGAGGCGGGCTCGAACTCCAGCAGCCAGTCGCGGGTGCGCGCCCGCCCCGAGGACATGGAGGACTTGGAAGGCTTGAAGATACGCGCCAGCATCGCCGGTCCACTCCCGTTCGCTTCCCGCGGATGGCCGCCCGCAGACCCTGTCCGATGTCGTGGTCGGGGCGACTGGATTCGAACCAGCGACCTGCTGCACCCAAAACAGCCGCGCTACCAGGCTGCGCTACGCCCCGACATATCGTCCAGCCGCCCGTTTGCCACGCCCGCGCCGGCTCCGCAACGCAGCCGCCGCAGGTGGCCCTCAGTCGCCGATGCTGGAGCACTCGATCTCCGCCACGACCAGGCCCTTGGGCCCTTCGGCGAAGCGCACCAGGACGTCGTCGCCCGGCTGCAGGTCTTCCGCCCCGCAGCGGCGCAGAGTCTCGATGTGGATGAAGATGTCGCCCGGGCCGCCCTCGCGCACGACGAAGCCATAGCCCTTGGTTCGGTTGAACCATTTGACCTTGGCCCGCTCCAGCGGACCGGCGGGCGTGGTGGCGCGGTGGGCGTCCACGGCTTCACGCCGGGCGTGGCCGTCGACGCCGCCGCGATGCGACCCGCCGTTGTGGCCATCGGCCCGGTCGCGACCGTCCGCCCGGGCGAGGGCTGCAGCCGCCTCGTCGATCTCGTGCACATTGGCCACCTGCCAGCCCTTGCTGCGACGCACGGCGTCGCAGACGATGGCCGCTCCCTCCGCTGCGTGCTCGCGCCCGCTCATGCGAAGGCTAGTGACGTGCAGCAGGACGTCCTTCAGCTCGGTCTGGCTCGGATCATCGGGTATGACGAAGCCGTAGCCCTTGCCCACGTCGAACCACTTCACGCGGCCGCTGATGCGTACGGGCTCCTCGTGCGGCTCTACGCCTTCGTACTCGACCCCAGACATGCCATCCCCCGGCCCGCGGTCCGTACCGCGAGTGCGCCCCAACGCTGGGAAGTTGAAACACAACTCGGGCAGGCCGTCACCCGCGATGGTTGGCCGCATCATAAATTAACAAAGAATATGTCGCTGGCAGTCCCTAGGGGAGTCGAACCCCTCTTCCCAGAATGAAAATCTGGTGTCCTAACCGATAGACGAAGGGACCGCAGCGAGAGCCGCCCTATAGCTCGGCGGCCGCGCCGGATGCAAGCGGACGCCGCCGTTTTCCCGACCCGCCTGAACGGTCAGCCGACCTGGCGCGGGTCCGCGGCGTCCTCGATCTCCAGCTCCACCGCCTCGCGACCCATCCAGTCGTCGGGCCGCAGCCGGCCCACGACGTGGAGCGCCCCGTCGCCGGCGAGGATGCGCCGGCCCAGTGGCGTTTCAGCCGAGCGCCAGGCCACCGCCCGCAGCTTGGCCCCCGCATCGTCCACCAGGGTGCAGCGCACATGGCCGCCGCGCACCGCCATGGGCCGCTCTATCCGCACGCCCGGCGCGGCGAACAGCGGCTCCGGATTGCCGGGCCCGAAGGGGGTCAGCTGCTGGAAGGCGCTCCACAGCGCCCGGCCCGCCGCCCCGACGCCGACCAGGGCGTCGATGTCCAGGGCGTCGGCGGCCTGGGCGTCGGCGCGCTCGCCCGCCAACCGCTCGCTGAGGTAGGCGCGAAGGTCGTCCACGGCGTGGGGCCTGACCGTCAGGCCCGCCGCCATGGCGTGGCCGCCGCCGGCCAGCAGCAGCCCGTCGTCGAAGGCGGCCTGCACGGCGCGGCCGAGATTGACGCCGGGCTGGGAACGGCCGGAGCCCTTGCCGACGTCCATGGCGGCGTCCAGCCCGATCACCACGGCCGGCCGGCGGTAACGCTCCCGCAGGCGGCTGGCGACGATGCCGACCACGCCGGGGTGCCAGCCCTCGCCGCAGGCGACCAGCACCGGCGCCGTCGGATCCACGCCGCCGCTCTGCTCCAAGGTGCGCACCGCCGCCTCGAAGGTCTCGGTTTCCACCGCCTTGCGGGTGACGTTCAGCGCGTCCAGTTCGGCGGCGAGTTCGGCCGCCTCGACGGGATCGTCGGTGGCCAGCAGCCGCGCGCCGAGGTCGGAGCGCCCGATCCGACCGCCGGCGTTGATCCGCGGCCCCAGCACGAAGCCGGCGTGGAAGGTGGTCGCCGCAGCCTCCGCCACGCCTGCGGCCTGCAGCAGGGCCTTCAGCCCCGGATTGCGCCAGGCGGACATGACCTTGAGCCCCTGGGCGGTCAGGGCGCGGTTGAAGCCGGTCAGGGCGGTGACGTCGCACACCGCGCCCAGAGCGGCGAGGTCCAGCCATTGGCGCACGTCCGGTTCAAGACGCGCCTCGAACAGGCCCCGACGCCGCGCCTCCCGATTGAGCGCCGCCAGCAGCACGAAGGTCACCCCCGCCGCCGCCAGCCCGCCCTGGCCCGAGCCGCAGTCGGGCCGGTTGGGATTGACCAGGGCGGCGGCCGGCGGCGGATCGCCGGCGCGCATCAGGTGATGGTCGATGACCACAACCTGCAGCCCCAATCCGGCGGCGGCCTCCAAGGCGTCGCGCGCCGCCGCGCCGCAGTCCACCGTCACCACCAGCTCGGCGCCCTGGGCCTTCAGGCTGCGGAAGGCGGCGGGGCTCGGGCCATAGCCCTCCGTCAGCCGGTCGGGCACATAGATCGGCAGGTCGCAGCCCATGGCCCGGAACCAGCGCACCAGCAGCGCCGCGCTCGTCGCCCCGTCCACGTCATAGTCGGCGAACACCACGCAGCGCCGGCCCCGCGCCACGGCGTCGACCAGCAGGTCCGCCGCGATGTCCATGTCGGCGAAGCTGGACGGATCGGGGAACAGCGCCTTCAGCGTGGGCGCGAGATAGGCGCCGGCCGCCCCCTCGTCGACGCCGCGGGCGGCGAGCGCCCGAGCCAGCGGCTCGTCGAGGCCCAGCCTGTGCTGGTGCGCGCGCACCAGGGCCGCATCCGCAGGCCTCCACCGCCACGTGCGCCCGGTCAGCGACCGCTCGACGCCAAGATAGGCCATGGAGGCGAAGCCGTCGGCCATCAGCCGCGCCCGCGACGGGCGGCGAGCCGGACTCGAATCAGGGGGGAAGAACAGGCCATCGCCGCAGCCTAGTCCGACCCGTGCGCCTTGTCCGTGAGTCGAAAGCACGCGGGACCCGGTCGGCGGGCGGAGGCGGCGGTCAGCCCCGCACGATGCGAAGGGTGCGCGGCCGCTCGGTCACCGCGTCCAGGGCGGAGATGTGCTCCACGGCGTCGGCGACGGCCGCAGCGCCTGCGGCCTGGGTGGTGAGCACGATCGGCACCAGCCCGGTCGGCCCGACCGGGTGCTGCAGGAAGCTGTCGATGGAGACCGACGCCTTGGCCAGAGCCTCCGACACCTGGGCGATCACCCCGGGCCGGTCGCGCACGATGAGGCGCAGATAGACCTTGGAGGCGCTGGACCCGGCGTCGCCTGCGGCCAGGGGCTCCAGCAGGGCGGCGGGGGATTGGAACACGGGGCGGCGCGCGGGTCCGGCGGCGGCGTCGGCGATGTCGGCGGCGACGGCGGCCGCGGTCGGCCCTGCGCCCGCGCCCGCGCCCTGGATGAACAGCCGGCCCGTCCGCGCGCCCTCGATGAACAGGGCGTTCAGCGCGCCGCCCGCGCGCGCCAGCGGATGGTCCAGCGGCACCAGCGCCGGCGCGACCTGCACCAGGGCGCCGCCGCCTTCGCGCACGGCCGAGGCGATCAGCTTGATGCGATAGCCCAGCTCGCCGGCCAGCTGGATGTCCAGGCGCGACACCGCCTCGATCCCCTCCACCCGGGCGGCGGCGAAATTGGGCGCGGCGCCGAAGGCCAGGGCGGCCAGGATGGCGATCTTGTGCGCCGCATCGATCCCGCCGATGTCCATGGCCGGGTCGGCCTCCGCATAGCCGAGACGCTGGGCGTCGGCGAGCACGGCGGGGAAGTCGCGGCCCGAGGCCTCCATCTCGCTCAGGATGTAGTTGCAGGTGCCGTTGAGAATGCCCGCGACGCTGTCCACCCGGTCGCCGGCCAGCCCCTCGCGCAGCAGCTTGACGGCCGGCACGCCGCCCATCACCGCCGCCTCGAAGCGCAGGGGCACGCCGCCGGCCTCCGCCAGGCGCGCCAGTTCCAGCCCGTGCTCGGCGATCAGCGCCTTGTTGGCGGTGACAACCGGCTTGCCGGCGCGGAGCGCCGCCTCCACCGCCGCCTTGGCCGGACCGTCGGAGCCGCCGACCAGCTCCACGAAGATGTCCGTCCCGGGCGCGGTGGCGAGGGCCACAGGGTCGTCGAACCAGGTCAGGGCCGAGATGTCGGCGCCGTCCGGACGGGAGCGGGAGCGGGCGCACACGCCGGCGACCTCGATGCGACGGCCGCCCGGCGCATAGTCCGGCGTGTCGCGCAGCAGCGCCAGCAGCCCCGCGCCGACCGTGCCGAGGCCTGCCAGGCCGATGCGGCAGACCGACGGGGCCGAACTCACGTGCAGCGCGCCAGGAGCGGGTCCGGCAGGGGTGCGGGGAAGGGCGGGACGGGGCCG
>CAXTEX010000067.1:0-12633 GCA_964243445.1 uncultured Caulobacteraceae bacterium
ACGCTCTCGTCCTTCACCGTCACCCGGCGCAGGTTGCGTCCGGCGAAGGTGTAGATCTCCTCCGCCCCAGCCTTGTCCTCGAAGATGAATTCATTGGCCACCGAGCCGGAAGGATGGCTCATGGTGCGCCAGCCCGCTTGGCTCAGATGGGCCGGGGTGTCGTAGGGCTGCTTGTTGTCGCCGTTGTAGAGGCAGGCGACCACCAGCGGACGGTCCGGATCGCCCTCCAGATAATCCACCAGCACCTCCATGCCGATGCGCGGCACGAATTGCGCGCCGATGCGCCCGCCCGCCCATTGCTGGGCCATTCGCAGCCAGCAGGTGGAGACGCCCGCGTGATCCCAGTGGAACCTGACCTGGATGCGGCCGAAGCCTTCGGGATCGGTCTGGTCCGTCACTACGCCGGTCTGCGGTCCACGCACCACAGCGGCGGGCGTGGTGCGTGGCGGACGATAGGTCTGGTCGCTAGGCACGGCGGTGAACTGCTGGGTGTAGCTGGGCGAGCCCTCCTCCAGTCCGAAGGGATCGAAGGCGGCGTGGGAGACCGACCGGATGGCGATGCGCTTCTCCTGGGTGGTCAGCCGCGGGTCGTCGATCTCGAACCGTGCGCCTGGGGTGAAGGCGACGTAGGCCCCGCTGCCCTGCACCGACAGGGCGCCGGTCTCCACATGCTCCATCGCCAGCTTGGACGAGCGACGCACGTCGTCTGGAGTGTAGCCGCCAGCCGGCCACTCGTACTGGCGGGCGGGCTTGGCCGCATAGTCGAGCCGCGTCGAAGTCTGCACCGGCGTGAGCGTCGTCGGCTTTTTGAAATCGTAGTCGCCGGTCAGCCATCCGCCGGTCGAAACGGCGTAGGAGGTACCGACATCCTTCAGGCCGGGGTGCTGGGGCCCCTTGCGATAACTCACCGACAGGGGCTGCCCATCGAAGAAGCCGGAAGGATCGTCGGCAAGGTACATCTTATGTTTGTACCGGCCGGCGTCCTGGTCATAGCGGAAATAGTAGAAGACGCCCTCACTCTCCATCAAGCGACTGATGAAGGCGAAATCACTCTCGTTGTACTGGACGCAGTATTCACGGACCGTGTTGACATTCTTCACCTTGCTATCGTCGAAAGTGATGGCGTGCTCGCCAAGGATCTGGGCGATCACCTGCTTGGCGGTCTTGGCGGTGAAGATACGGTTGTCGCGGTTCAAACGCGTGGTCGAGAGCGAGGCGGAAATGTCCAGCACGAACTCGACGTAGGCGCCCTTCTGATAGGCGTGCTCGAAGCGGACGCACTGCCCGTTCACCGTGCGCGGGGTGTCATCCGACAAGCCCATGATGAAGGTTATCGACGCGCCCACCCATGACGCGGCGGGCGCGATGTCGCCTTGGGAGCGGATGGTCAGTCGAAACTCGAAGGGAGTGGAGAGCGCTTCCTCTCCCTCCATGCGGAACAGAAACAAGTCCTGGACGGAGCCGGGCGCCTCTATCAGCTTCAGGAAGTTCTTTGGATCGCGCCCGGAGTCCATCGTTTAATCGCCGTCCGCCGTGCGCGCTGGACCCGCCCCACCGCGTCCGACTTCCGTCGGACGCGGTACGGACGGGCGCGCAGGCGGGCGCGGGTCCCTGGTCAGGAGCCGGCGGCGGTGATGAAGTCGAAGTTCCCGCGCTGGGCCGCCATAGACTTGCCGGTCGCATCCGTGGAGAACTGGCTGACCTCGATCTTGGAAAAGTTCAGCGCCACGTTCTCCATGGGCTCATGCTGACCTTGCGACCCCGAAGTATTGTACGCGGAGGTGATGACGTTGCTCATCTTGTACTCCATGTACTTGTCTTGACCGCCGTTTGCGGAGGGCATGGTGACCGCCAGGGTGGCGGTGGGAATCACCGCGCCGTTCATGGAGTCGAGCATGAACTTGGCGCTGGTCTGATCCTGCTTCTTGACCATGTGGAGGTCGCCAGGCGTCACCTTGCCGGCGGAGAGTCGGTTTGAAGACGAGCCGACCGTGGTCTGGACGGGAACTGAGAAGCCCCAACTGAAAGACTCGACCTCGATCCAGCCGACGTATTGGCCCTTGGTCACATTGCCTGTGAAGCCGTCCAGTTTCAGATAGGCCGCCATATCCCCATGTCCCTCTATGCCGTCGGCGTGCAAGCCGACGGGCTAGCCCGAAAAACCTCGCCGGCTGGCGCCGGTCGATGATCACGAGATTTGATAACCGAACTCACCCGCCCCGTCGATGCTGATTACAATGCCGACCGTAGGCTTTTGTTCAATCATCCTCGACAACATCCTAGCAGCCAGAGCCGGTATGACAGTCTCGTTAAGGATCGACTCGATGTTGCGCGCGCCACTCTGCGTTTCGGTGCAGCGTTCAGCCACCACATCCGCGGCCTGCGCCGTCCAGGTCAGGGTTGCGCCATAATTAGCGGCGACCCGCTCGCGCACCCGGCCAAGCGCGATTTCCACGATCTCCCTTATGATCTCAGGCGGGAGGGGACCATAGGGCACAACCGTCACGCGACCCAAAAAAGCCGGCTTGAAGGTCTTGAGCAGCTCGGGCCGCAGCGCTTGGACGACGCCTGCCGCATCCGGCATGGTTTCCGGGTCGGCGGACAGCTTCTCGATCGTCTCAGCGCCCGCGTTCGACGTCATGATGATGACCGTGTTGCGAAAGTCGATGTCGCGCCCCTGGCCGTCCCGGAGCTGGCCCTTGTCGAAGACTTGGTAGAAGACGTCCTGGACGCCCGAGTGGGCCTTCTCCATCTCATCGAGCAGGAGCACGCCGAAGGGCCGGCGGCGCACCGCTTCGGTGAGCACCCCGCCTTCGCCATAGCCGACATAGCCCGGAGGCGAGCCGACGAGCATGGATACCTTATGCTCCTCTTTGAACTCACTCATGTTGATGACTGTCAGGCTCTGAGGTCCGCCATAAAGCAGGTCGGCCAGCGTGAGGGCGGTCTCCGTCTTGCCGACGCCGGAGGTGCCGCACATCAGGAAGACCCCGAGCGGCTTTCGCGGGTCGGCCAAGCCGGCGCGCGCCACTCGCATGGCTTGGGCTATGGTGGCGATGGCCTGCGGCTGCCCGCGGATGCGCCGGCCCATGCGGTCGCCCAGGTCGAGGACGCCGCGCACCTCGTCGGTCACCATCCGGCCGACCGGGATGCCGGTCCAGGCGGCCAGCACATCGGCGACCGCCTGGCGGTCCACCACGTCGAACACCAGGGGCTGCTCGCCCTGCAACGCCGCCAGCTCGCTTCGAGTAGCCGTGAGGGCGGCGCGGGCGGCGGCGCGGCCGTCCTCGTCGTCGCTTTCGTGGGCGGCTTCAAGCGCGGCGCGCTGTCCGGCCAGTCGCGCGATCAGCGCCTGCTCCTCGCTCCAACGCACCTCTAAAGTCTCGCTTTGGGCTTCGGCGACGGCCTTCGAGGACTGGCGCTCGGCGAGGACCTTGGCGTGTTCGCCGCCGCCAGCCTGTTCACGGGCCAGGATGCGCAGCTCCACGTCCAGCTGTTCGATGCGCCGACGCACGTCTTCCACCGCCGCCGGCGTCGCCGCGCGGCTGACGGCGACGCGCGCGCAGGCGGTGTCGAGCAGGCTTACGGATTTATCGGGCAGCTGGCGGCCGGAGATGTAGCGATGCGACAGGCGCACGCTGGCCTCCACCGCCTCCTCCAACACTCGCACGCCATGGTGGCGCTCTAGGGTCTCGACCATGCCGCGCATCATCACCATGGCGGTGGCCTCGTCCGGCTCCTCGACCTTGACGACCTGGAAGCGTCGGGTGAGGGCGGGGTCCTTCTCGAAATATTTCTTGTACTCGGCCCAGGTGGTGGCGGCGACGGTGCGCAGTTCGCCGCGCGCCAGCGCCGGCTTTAGCAGGTTGGCCGCGTCGCCCTGGCCTTCCGCACCGCCGGCGCCCACAAGAGTGTGGGCTTCATCCACGAACATGATGATTGGGGTGGGGGAGCGCTTGACCTCCTCGATCACGGACTTGAGCCGGTTCTCGAACTCGCCCTTCACGCCCGCGCCCGCTTGCAGCAGGCCCAGGTCTAGCGTCAGCAGCTTTACGGGCTTCAAGGCTTCGGGCACGTCGCCGGCCACGATGCGCAGGGCGAAACCCTCCACGACGGCCGTCTTGCCCACCCCGGCCTCGCCGGTGAGGATCGGGTTGTTCTGCCGTCGCCGGCTCAAGATGTCGACGATCTGACGGATCTCAGCATCGCGTCCGAGCACCGGGTCCAGCTCGCCGGAGCGCGCTCGCGCCGTCAGGTCTATGCAGTATTTCGCCAGCGCCTGGCCTCCGCCCGGCGCCGGTCGCGGCGCCTCGCCTTCCGACGGCGTCGCATCGTCCTCCGCCGCCGTCCTCGCCCGGTCGAGCAGGGTCGGCAGCTCGTCGGCCAGGCGCTCGGGCGCGATCAGCTGCAGCTGGCGCGACGCCTCGCGCGCGATCGGCGCCAGGTCGTCGCTGCTCAGCAGGGCGAGCAGCAGATGTCCGCTCCGCACCGCCGGCGCCTCGTATTGCAGGCTCGCTAGAAGCCAGGCTTCCCGGATCAGCTTGACCAGGTTGGGCGAGAGCGCCGGAGCGCGCCCGTTGCCGGTCTTCATCCGATCCAAGGTGCGGTTCAGCTCCGCCTCCAGCCGACCTCCGTCGACGGCGAACCGGTCCAGGATGAGCGCGATGTCGCCGTCCGCCGGCTCCATCAGCTTCAGCAGCCAGTGCTCGATTTCGACATTGTAGTGGGTGCGCGACAGGGTCAGGCCAGCGGCCGCCTCCAGCGCCTCGCGGGACGCAGGATCCAGCCGCTCCACCAGCGCCTTCAAGTCCATGCCCGCCCCCAAGCCGTCGTCCACGCGTGACGCTAGCGTAAGCTTGCTGCATTAGCGTGTCGCCGCAAGCGCTGCGCGAACATCAAACGACGGAGAAGCCGCAATGTCGTGGCGCGAGGGCTATATCGCCGATGTGGCCTACACCAGCGGGGTCTATCTGGAGACCGCTCCAGCGCACCTTTCCGCCTGTGCGCTGCTGGGCGGCGTGCGCGCCCCCGACCCGGCCCGACCGTTCCGCTATCTCGAGCTCGGCTGCGGCACGGGTATGGGGGTGTGTCTCATGGCCGCCGCCAATCCTCATGCGGAGTTCGTCGGCGTGGACTTCAATCCCGCCCATGTCGCATCGGCTCAGAGGCTTATCGTAGAGGCGGCCCTGGACAACGTCCGGGTTGCGGAGATCTCGTTCGGGGACCTAGCCGGGACGCGGGCCGCGGAATTCGGCGTGTTCGACTACGCCGTGGCCCATGGCGTGTGGACCTGGGTGGGGCCCTTGGCCCAGGCCGAGTTGGTGGCGGCGCTGGACCGCTGCGTCGGCCCGGGCGGTCTGGTCTATATGGGCTATAACAACATGGCCGGTTGGGCGGGATCGCTGCCTTTGCAGCGGCTGATGGCGGACCACGCCGAACGCACGCCGGGCGACAGCTTGACCAAGATCCGCGCCGCCGTCCGCTTCGCCCTGGAGCTGCGGGCAGCCCAGCCCCGTGGCATCGACTTCAGCCGACTGGAGCTTCAGCTCAAAGGCGCCGTCGACGATCCGGACAAGGCGCCGATGGGCCTGTTCGCCTATCTGGCGCACGAATACCTCAACGCTCACTGGCGGCCGGTTTTCCCAGCCGATGTCGCCCGCGCGCTCGCCGACGCCAAGCTCACCTATGTCGGGCGCGCCGATCCGTTCAGCGTGCTGGCCGAACTCGGCATGACCCGGGCGGAGGCTCAGGCCGCCACCGCCTACGCCGATGCGGCGGGAGCGGCGGCGCTGGGCGACCTGCTGGCCCCTACCAGCTTCCGCCAGGACGTCTTCGTGAGAGGCGCCGAGCCCTTGTCGCCGCAGCGGCGGGAAGCGGCGCTGCGCGCCGTCCGGTTAGCGTTGGCCGAGCCGCCGGGCGTCGCCTCTCTGACCCTGGACGTGCCCAGCGGCATGCTGGAGCTCGACGCGGTGGCCTACCGTCCCATGATCGCGCGGCTAGAGGCGGGGCCCGCGCAAGTCTCTGAGCTGCTGGCCGAGGTGTCGGCGGCAGGGCGGGCCATGTCGGCGACCGAACTACTGGCGGTGCTGGTGGGCTCGGGCATGGCGACCCCGGTGGCCCGGCCGCAGGCGCAGGAGGGGCTGGACGCCGCGCGCGTGCGCGTTCGACGCTACAATGTCGCCATGGTCGAAGCGCTTCGCGATCAGGCTGGTCTGCGCCTCGCCCTGGCCAGCCCGCTGACCGGTTCTGGCGTGCGGGCCAGCATGGCGGAGTGCCTGGCCTATCTCAGTTTGGCTGCGCCGCCTGACACCTACCCCGAGCTCAACGCACCGGCGTTGCGGGAGACGGCGTCCGCGCGGGCGGAGTTCTGGCGAGGCCTCGGGCTGCTCTAGCTTCCACCATCTAGGTGGAACGCCTGCATTCGCTTACCCAAGGCACGTCAGAGGCCAGGGCGTCAGACAGAGCGAACAGCCGTCTTCGACACCTCGAGATCGGGCCGTTGGCGATGACGGTTGTTCTCACCCCGGCAGCAGCGCTTCGTCGCGGTCCTGCTTCACCGCGGCCTCGCCCACCCAGGTGGTCTGACCGAGCAACGCCTCTGCGGCGCCGCCGCCGAGCTGCAACGACGGCACCTCGTCGGCCTTGAGCACCAGCTGCAGGTCAAAGGCGATGGAAGGGCCTACAGCCTCACGGACGACTTGATTCAGCAGAGCGCGGGGGCCGTCGGGTCGGAAGAAGGCCTGGAACTGGGCAAGGCTCATGGGACCGAGCCGCAGGCGAAAGCGACTCTGCACGTCCCAGGTCTGGGCGCCGGCCACCGCTTCGGTGCCCAGCCCCGAGAAGGTCCGCTCGCCAGGGACCGGCGCGGCCAAACGGGTGCGCTCCGCCGGCGTGATGGCGATCCAGCGGCCCTGGAACTCCTCCACCTCCACTGGCATGTCGAGCAGCGCCGCGGCGAGCCTGCGCACCGCGCCGGGCGTGCGGACCCTTCGCCCGAGCATGCCCGCCAAACCCAGCATCCCGCCATCGCCCAAAGCCGCCAGCGGGCGCTGCGCCGTGAGCCCCAGGCCCATGACCGCCGCGAGCGCCCGGCTGAAGGGATCGTCGAAGGGGGTCTGCGCCTCCTCGAAGCGAATCGGCAGCCGGGGCTTGGCCCAGGCCCGGTAGAACAGGCTGATGGTCCGGTGGTTGAACAGGTCCAGAAAGTCGGCGAGGGCTGGGTCGCGTGCGCGGCGACGCTGGACCACAAGGTCGGAATAATGGTCCGGCAGTACGCCGGACGGTCCCGTCAGGCCCATGAAGGCGACGGTGAGTTCGGGCTTGCCGCCCTCGCCATCCTTGGCGGCCGTGATCTCGGCGGACGGGAAGCGCTGGCCGGCGGCGGCGCGCAGGCGCAGCGGCTCGGCGGCCGGGCGGGTGTCCTCGCCCACGCGGGCTCGCGCGCTCCCGGCGCGACGGGCGGCGCGCAAGATCAGCCGCACGATCTGGAAGGCCTCGGCCTCGCCGGGCGCTTCCGCCGTGCGCGCGATCAGATCAGCCGTCGCGTTCCTGTCCTGGCCGGCCACGCCTGCCACACTCCCTTCTCGCCCTTCAGCCGCAGGCTTGTGCGGCTGAAGCCGTTGATCGCCGCAAAGGCCGCAAAGGCCGTCTCCAGCACCGCGCCCAGCAGGAAGGCGCCCGAACCTGACAGGCGGGCGTCGTCGAACTCCAGCATCAGGTCGACGCCGCTGGCGAAGGCGATCCGCCCTCCAGCCGGCGCCCGGGCGACCGCAGGCCCGGTCTCCACCCGGCAGAGCCGGTCGATCACCGCCCGACTCGCCGCCGAGTCAGCGCTGTCGTAGAGGCTGAGCATCTCCTTCAACACATCCAATCCGCCGGTGTTATCGGCGGACAGGTGGTTCAGCGACAGGTGGGAGATCACCCGCCAGAGCGCGCCGCGTCCGCGTCGGCTGCGCAAGGGCCGGCTGGGCGCGGTCAGGGCCTCGCACCGCCCGACCTGGCCGGTCGCGGGCAGGGTCAGGCGGGGCCTCCCGCCGCCGAAGGGCAGGCGCATGGCGGCGTCGCGATTTGTGGCGGTGATGTCCACGGAGGCGACGTGCTCGCCCTCCGCCACCGCATGGCCGTCTGCATCTGTGACCACCAGGAAGACGTCGTCGCCGCCGCCGTTGTAGGGGCTTGGCCGCCGCACCGCCTGCCAGAAGCGGTTCACCGGGTCGCGGCCGGACTGGCGCTGGCCGAAGGAGAAGTAGGGACGATAAAGCTGCTCGTCGCCGGCGCGGTCGCTGATGCTGACCCGGTCGACCGAATAGACCTCCAGCGTGGACTCGCGGCGGGCGTCGGGCACCACCCGGTGCTCATAGCGGCCAGGATCCAAGCGAATGGGGTCCGCCTGAGCCGGGAACAGGTTGACGATCGGCGTGCAGAAGAGGCGGAAGTCCGACGGACCGATGGCGTGCTCGAGCTGCGGCTCGTGACGGTCCAGATAGAAGAAGATGTCCAGGGTGCGGCCGGCCTTGAGCAGAGTCTTGGCGTCGATTCCGACGAGGTCGAAGAACAGGAACTTTTCGGGGAAGCCGAAGTACTCCCGGATCAAGGCGTAGCCCGGCTCCGCGGCGGGCGGGTTGGGAAGCAGCAGCTCGGCCTCAGAGAAGCCAACCGCTTGCACCGCGTCGCGTCCAAGGATCACCGGCGCGTCGTCCACGGCGTTGTCGGCGAGGGCGACCGAGAGCGTGCCGCCCAGGATCAGCTCGTAAAGAATCTGCGCGGTGCGGGATTCGCCGTGCAAGTGGATGCGTAGCCGGTCGAACCCGAGGGCGGTGAAGGTCGCGTCGCCGGCGAGACAGCTCAGCGTCAGCCGCAACACTGCGGCGGCTTGCCCCGCGCGCGGGTTAGGCGGCGCAACGAATGGCAGTCCCGAAAGCGAGGCGTGGGTCAGGGCGATGGGCCAAAGCTCTACAGGATAGCCCGTGCGGTAGGTCAGCGGCTCGCCGTCCACCGCCTCTGTGACCACAGTCTGGCCGGCCGGCACATGGGCGCGTCCCGCCTGATCCGCCTGAGGAGCGAGCTGGACGATGCTCATGGAAGGGAAGGGCGCCAGATAGTGAGGCTGGAGCAGGCCCAGCATGGACTCGGTCAGCTCGGGGAAATCGTCCTCCAGCTTCAGCCGCATTCGCGCGTTCAGGAAGGCGAAGGCCTCGATCAACCGGCCGACGTGTGGGTCTTCCACGCTGTCCTGTGACAGGCGCAGGCGGCCGGCGATCTTAGGATTGGCGGCCGCAAACTCCTGCGCCAGCTCACGCATGAAGCGTAGCTCGCTGTTGTAGAGCGGTAGGATGTCGTCGAGCACGGGCTAGGGCCGGACGAGAGTTGGCTGAGACACTTCGTCTCCCGTCTGCCCAGGGCTTGTTCCTGGAAGCCCTCGCGCCCAGCGCAAACGCACGGGCGCAGCGCTATGGAGGCCCGGAATGGATGCCGGCAAGGCCGGTGAAACGGGCGTACTGGTCACCCGGATCAATCCCGCACCACGATGGCGCCTTCAACCGGATCGACATAGCTGTCGAAGGACAGGGACTGGCGCTCGCCGCCGAGCTGGACCGCACCGATGATGCGAAAGCGCAGCCGCCGGTCCAGCGGGTCGCCGTTCTCGAGGAACTGCACCTCATGCACGGTGATGCGGGGCTCCAGCCGGCGGACCAGGTGCTCGACCTCGTCGCTGAAGTCCTGGCGGAAGCTGAGCGAGGTCAGCTGTTCGTTGGTGAAGTCCGCCAAGCCATAGGCCAGCAGCGAGCGGTCGAGCTGGTCTAGCGCCTTTGGCGGCCGCAGAAAGCGCCGGCGGGTGTTCAGCAGGTCCTCAAGGTCGCGACGCAGGCCATCCTTCAGCCGCGCGAAGCTCGGCGTGCCGTCGCCGCGACCGTCTGTCTCGTCATCGATCAATCGGTCGAGGAGGGACCCCGCGTGCAGGTCGGGGGCGTCGCGGCGGGGCGGCACGTCTCAGCCCTTGACCGAAGAGACGGCCAGCTCGGCCACCGACGAGAAGGGCACAAGCTCGTCCCCGATCAGCAGGCAACGCTGCCCCAGTCCGCAGGTCAGGCCTGCGTGCTCCCGCCACTCCGTCTCCCGGCCGAGGCGCTGGGCGTCGTTCAAGCTTTCCGGTGCGGCCTGATAGGTCATGGGCAGATAGACGACGCCGGTCGGCCCGTCTCGAAGCTCCAGCTCAGCGGCGCGCCAGATCAGGTCGCGCGGCCGCTCCACCGGATGAAGCTCAAGGGAGATGACCGCGCTCCACGGCGTCCAGACGTACTTGCCCGTGCTGGTCAGCATCTCCAGCACGTCGGCGGTGCGGTCATCCAGATCGCGCAGGGTGTCGAATGCTCGTTCGTCGCACACTCCCGTCAGGTCGGGCGCCGCTTCGTCAGCGGCTCTGCGGAGGGCGCCAGCGTCGCTCTCCGTGCGAGCCTCCAGCAAGATGCGTAACGCGGTCTCGATCTCGGCGCTCGGCGGCGTCACGAGGTCTGGGCTGCGGCCCTGAGTGAACACCTCTTCCCGGTGCACAGCGGCGCGGAGCAGTTGCCGCAGCAGGGCCACGAACGTCCCCCACTGGGGGTCCTGGGTGCTGACCAGGTCCAGGTGGCTGTCGGCGCGCTGCCAATCGCCTTGAACGATCAAGGTTTCGGCCAGGGCGTAGCGCGCCTCCACGTCGGAGGGCGAACGCTTCACCGTGTCGACCAGTGCGGCCCGAGCCGCGGTGACGTCGCCGGCCTTCATCAGCTCTGCGGCTGTCGTCATGGGCGAGGCCTCCCGGGGCAGGGCGTCAAAGGGCATGCTCCACGCCCTGGAGCGTGGTGGTCAGCTGGAACTCGGCGATGGCCTGGTCGAGCTGCAGGTGCGGCTTCAGCCAGGCTGTGCATTCATAAGTGCCGGGCGCTCCCGGCGTCTCGCGCACGCTGATGCGGCCGTCCTGTAGGGGATGGCGCGCCTTCATCTCGAAGGACAGCTTGTCGCCCGCGCTACAATAGTCGTAGAGCCAGGACTGCAGCTTGGTCTCACAGGCTTCCGCAGACTTCAGCGATCCGATCCATTCGCGCCCGATCACCTTGATGTAATGCGCGAAGCGGGACACGCAGAGGACGTAGTTCAGCACGGCGCCGAGCTGGCTGTTGATGCGCGCGATCTCGGAATTCAGGTTCATCTTGGGCCGGTGCAATGTCGGCAGGCTGAACAGGGCGGCGTAGGGCGTGTCCTTGCAGCGCCGCAGGCAGATCACGCCTGCCTTGGTCATCTCCGACTCCAGCGCCCCGGAAATATTGACCTCGAGCGGCGACTTCAGCGCCGTGCCGGCTGAGTCGGTGCCGAAATCGGCCAGGGGCAGGCCGGAGATCACGCCCGCGTCGATGCGGTCCTCGACCGTGCCGCGGATGGCGGCGAGCCAGCGATGGTCGTCGAAGGCGCGGATGCAGACCTGGGCCACCGCCAGGGCGCCCACGCCCCAGAGTTCATCGCGCCCGCCCACGCGCACCCGCTCCTGGTAGGTGAAGCCGCAATCGCCCGCCTCCCGACCCCGATAGGGCGTGCGCAGGAGGACGCGGGGTGCGGTCAGGGCGATGAAGCGGGAGTCCTGCGACTGCTGCAGGGCCTGGAAGCGGCGATGATCGGCGCTGCTCAGGGTGTCTGTGATCGACTGGCGCAGGTCCAACTCGCCGAAGCGCTCCACCTCGAACAAGGCCGGCGAGGCGCCGAGCACGACGGGCGCAAAGGCTGCCGCGCATACTCGGCTGAGCGCCCGCAGCGCGGAGACATCGTCGGTGGAGCGGCCGCGCCCGGGCTTGTGGCGCACCTCGTAGAGACCCACCAGCAGGGAGAAGGGTACGCCGCCGGGCATGCCGAACTCCTCCTCGTAGATGAGGCGGAACAGGGTGCTCTGGTCGAAATCCGCTGCGCGCTCCAGGTCGCGCGTCAGCTCGCCCCAGCGGCAGTCGAGCAGGCGCAGCACCGTCATGCCGTCGCCGCCCAGGGTGTCGGTCAACCAGTGCACGCCGCGCCAAGCGCCCTCCAGCTGCTGGAAGGCGGGATCGTGCAGCAGGGCGTCGCAGGCGCGCGAGATCGCCGCGTCGATCTCGGCCAGCTCCCGGTCGATCATCCGGCGCAGGCGGGCGGCGTCCGCCCCAACGAGGCGGTCCGGGCCGAACCATCGGACCAGAGCCGCCGACGGATCGGCCCTCAGAAAGCTGTTGATCTCAGGTTCGGAGGAGGGTGTTTGAACCGCCTCGAAGATGCGCGCGCCGAGCGATGGCGGAGCCGCGTCGGGCGGTGACGCATGGGTCTCCGCCGCTGCGCCGCTCGCCTCCACCGCCCGCGCGAGCAGCTCGAGGCTCACGCCTTCTGCGGGATGCGCGCGACGAGGCGGAGCGAGGCGGTCAGCTCCTCCATCTGCAGCCAGGGCCGCAGATAGGCTATGGCGTTGTAGCTGCCGGGCGAGCCCGCCACCGCCGAGACCTCGACGCGTGCGTCGCGGAGAGGATACTTGGCCCGGATTTCCTGACCCCCGCCCTCCGCCGCGTTGACGTAGTTCATGATCCAGCGGTTCAGCCAGTTGGCGCAGTCCTCGACCTCCATGAAGGAGCCGATCTTGTCGCG
>CAXTEX010000068.1:0-4686 GCA_964243445.1 uncultured Caulobacteraceae bacterium
GTTGCGCATCCAGCGCAGCGCGTCGACGCCGAGCCGCTTGGTCTGGGGCCAGCCGCCGCTCGCCTCGCTGTCGAGGCGCGCCCAGACCGCATAGGTGAAGGCGTCCGGCGCGCCGTCGGACTTGGCCCAGCCGGGCGCCAGCGTGTCGCAGAAACCCTGCAGCGAGCGGGGGTCCACCGCCATCATGCCGAGGGCGACCACCTGGCCCACCTGGATGTCGTCGAAATGCGCGGGCACGGGCGTCTCTTGCTGCAGCGCCATAGTGAGCCGCGCGAGCCGTCCTTGTCGAGCCCAGCCTTGCGGCGTCGGTCCCGACGCGCGATCTACTCGCCATGTGCAGTCCCACGCCGACCCGCCGCTCCCGCCTTGCGCGCGGAGCCTTGGGCGCCCTGATCATGGTGGCGGGCGCTCTGGGCCTGCATGCTCCGGGCCTAAATGCTCCGGGCCTGCATGCGGCGGCCCAGGCGGCGACCAGGACCGGCCACGTCACCGCCGAACTGGTGGCGCAGACCACGTCGGTGCGGCCGGGCGAGACGGTCCATGTCGCCCTGCACCAGGCCATCGAGCCGGGCTGGCACACCTATTGGCGCAATCCAGGCGACGCAGGCCAGGCCACGACCCTGACCTGGACCCTGCCTGCGGGCTGGAAGGCCGGCGGCATCGTATGGCCGGCGCCGGGGCGCTTCCTCGCCGGGCCGTTGATGAACTACGTCTACACCCGCGACGTCTATCTTCCGATCCCGGTGAGCGCGCCCGCCGACGCCCGACCCGGCCAGACCGCCAGCCTGAAGGTCAACGCCGAATGGCTGGTCTGCAAGGACGTCTGCGTGCCCGAGTCGGCGATGCTGTCGCTCGACCTGCCAGTCGCTTCG
This sequence comes from uncultured Caulobacteraceae bacterium, assembly GCA_964243445.1. GTDB lineage: Bacteria > Pseudomonadota > Alphaproteobacteria > Caulobacterales > Caulobacteraceae > CAHJWH01. The sequence goes on from CAXTEX010000068.1 coordinate 873, forward strand.
CGCGCCCCGCAGACCAACCCGCATGGCGGCGGCGCCATCGCCGCGACCCTGGCCGCGACGCCCAGGCCCTCGGGGCTGACCTCGCGCTTCCAGGCTCACGGGGCGACCCTGACGCTGTCGACGAGCGGGGCCGTGCTGAAGGGGCTCGATATCGCTCACGCCTACTTCTATCCCTACGACGGCATGGCGCTGGACCAGGGCTCGCCCCAGCGCGCCTCCCGCGGACCGGCCGGGGTGACCTTGGAGCTGCCCGCCGGCTACGGCTTCACCCACGGCAAGCCGCCGGCGCGGCTGGAGGGGGTGCTTTCGCTGGGCGCCCGCGCCTTCGAGATCTCGGCCGCTCCGGGCTCCCCCCTGCCTGGGACGGCGGGTCTGACGCCGCCGGTCGCGACCACCGCGCCGCCCCTGTCCGACTCCTCGGCGTCCGTCTCCTCGGCGGCGAACGAGACGCCAGCCGCGCCGGTGAGCGGGGGCGGCCTCGGCCTGCTCGCCGCCCTGGCGCTGGCGTTCACGGGCGGCTTGGTGCTGAACCTCATGCCCTGCGTCTTTCCTGTGGTCTCGATCAAGGCGACAGCCCTCGCCCGCCACCTGGACAGCCCCGCCCACGCGCGCGGCGAGGGCCTCGCCTACATGGCCGGCGTGGTCGCCAGCTTCCTGCTGCTGGCAGGCGCGCTGATCGCGGCGCGGGCGGCGGGCCAGGCGGTCGGCTGGGGTTTCCAGCTACAGTCGCCTCTGGTCGTCAGCGTGCTCGTGCTCGTGCTGTTCGCCGCAGGCCTGAACCTGTCCGGCGTGTTCGAGGCCGGACTGTCGCTGCAGGGGATCGGGGCCGAGACGGCCAGCCGAACGGGCGGTCTGGCGGGCGCGGCCCTGACCGGGGTGCTCGCCGTCGTGGTCGCCGCGCCCTGCACTGCGCCCTTCATGGCGCCGGCCATCGGTTGGGCGCTGGTCCAGCCGCCGGCGGTGGCGCTGTCGGTGTTCCTGGCGCTCGGACTGGGTCTGGCCGCGCCATTCACAGCTATCGCCTTCCTGCCCGGGCTGTTCCGTCGCATGCCCAGGCCCGGCGCCTGGATGGAGGGGCTGCGCAAGGTGCTGGCTTTTCCGATGTACGGAGCGGCGGCCTGGTTCGCCTGGGTCATGGTGCTGCAGGCGGGCGACGCGGCCCTGCTGCGCCTGTTCGCCGCCGCCCTGGCCGTGGCCTTCGCCGCCTTCTGCTGGGGCGTGGCCCAGCGCGCCTCGCGCCCGCTGGCGCCGCGCGCCTTCGCCCTGGCGTCGGTCGTGGCAGCGCTGGCCGCCATCGCCGGGGTGACCACGACGCCGGTGGCGGCGGCCCTGGCCGCCGGCGCGCCTGCGACCCGCGGGGCGGGCCTAGGCGAGGCTCAGCCCTGGTCGGCGGAGCGCGTGGCGGCGCTTCAGGCGCAGGGCCATCCGGTGTTCGTCGACTTCACCGCCGCCTGGTGCGTCACCTGCCAGGTGAATGAGCGCACCACCCTCGCCACCCACGAAGTCAGCGACGCCTTCGCCCGCACCGGCGCGATCTATCTGAAGGCCGACTGGACCCGGGCCGATCCGGCCATCTCCGCCGCCCTGTCGGGCCAGGGCCGATCCGGCGTGCCGCTCTATCTCGTCTACGGACCGCACAGCCCGACTCCGGCCATCCTGCCCCAGCTGCTGACCAGCGGGACGGTCATAGCCGCCCTGCAGAGCGCGGCTCGCGCCTGACGCGCCGCTTGGCGCCGCGCCGCATCGCCGCTAAGAGCCGAACGACGCCGCTTTAGCTCAGCTGGTAGAGCACCTCATTCGTAATGAGGGGGTCACAGGTTCGAGTCCTGTAAGCGGCACCAGCCCTGCAACCGAGTCCGCCGAGCTTCGTGCGGACGGGTATGGGCGATGCGGAGACGTAGCGTGATGCTGAAATCCGCCCTGGCCGGCCTCGCGCTGGGCGCCGCGGCGCTCGCCCTGCCCGCCCAAGCCCGCCCCTTCACCGCCGCCGACCTTGTCGGTCTGGACCGGGTCGGCGACCCGCAGGTCTCGCCCGACGGACGTCGCGTGCTCTACGACCTGCGCTCCACCGACCTCGTCGCCGACAAGGGCTTCCACGCCATTTGGCTGGCCGACATCGGCGGTCGGGGCGCGGCCAGGCAGACGGGCTCGGACGGCGCGACCTCGGCGCGCTGGTCGCCGGACGGACGGATGTACTACCTGAAAGGCGGTCAGGTCTGGGCCGCCAACCCGTGCGCGCCCGAGTGCCGCGCCTTGACGCCCGTCCAGGTCACCCGCCTGCCCCTCGACGTCGACACCTTCCGCCTGTCGCCCGACGGCCGACGCATGGTCGTCTCCATGGCGGTCTTCCCCGACGCGGAGCAGCCGCAGGCCACCCGGGCGAGGCTCGACGCGCGCAAGGCGCAGAAGGCGACGGGCCAGGTGTTCGACAAGCTGTTCGTGCGCCACTGGGACGCCTGGGCCGACGGTACGCGCAACCACCTGTTCGCCATCGACCTCAGCGCCAAGACGGCGGAGGCGGCGACGCCGGTTCCGCTCACCCCGGGCTTTGACGGCGACGTGCCCGGCAAGCCGTTCGGCGGCGACGAGGATTACGGCTTCAGCCCCGACGGCCGGACCGTCTTCTTCTCCGCCCGCCTCGCCGGACGCAGCGAACCCTGGAGCACCAATTTCGACATCTACCGGGCGCCCGTCGACGGCTCGGCGGCGCCGCAGGACCTGACCGCCGCCAATGCGGCCTGGGACGCCTCGCCCGTGGTCTCGCCGGACGGGCGCACCCTGGCCTACCGCGCCATGAAGCGGCCGGGGTTTGAGGCGGACCGCTTCACCGTCTGGACGTTGGACCTGGCCAGCGGCGCCAAGCGCGAGCTGACCGGCGGCTGGGACCGCTCGCCCGGGCCGTTGAAGTGGTCGGCGGACGGCCGCAGCCTCTACGCCACCGCCGACGACGTCGGGACGACCCGGCTGTTCCGCATCGACGCCGCGACGGACGCTGCGACGCCGCTCACCCAGGGCGGCCACGTCAGCGCATTCGACACGGCGGCGGGCGCGCTCGTCTACGTCCAGGACTCGATGCGCGCGCCGGCCCAGCTGTACGCCCAGGCGACGAACGGCCAGGCGTTGGACGGCCAGGCGTCGGACGGCCAGACGACGGCGCTAACCCATGCGGACGCCGACAAGCTGTCGGGCGTCGAAGTCGGCGATTATGCGCCCTTCACCTTCCAGGGCTGGCAGGGGGACACCGTGCACGGCTGGGTGGTCAAGCCGGTCGGCTACCAGCCGGGGCGCCGCTATCCGGTCGCCTTCCTGATCCACGGCGGACCGCAGGGGTCTTGGACCGACTCCTGGAGCTACCGCTGGAACCCGCAGACCTACGCCGGGGCCGGCTATGCGGTGGTGATGATCGATTTCCACGGCTCCACCGGCTACGGCCAGGCCTTCACCGACGCCATCAGCGGCCACTGGGGCGACCGGCCGCTGGAGGACCTGCAGAAGGGCTGGGCCGCGGCGCTGAAGCAGAACGCCTTCCTGGACGGCGACCGGGCCTGCGCGCTGGGGGCCAGCTACGGCGGCTACATGATCAACTGGATCGCGGGCGTGTGGAACCAACCCTGGCGCTGCCTGGTGGTGCACGACGGCGTGTTCGACGACCGCATGATGGGCTATTCCACCGAGGAGTTGTGGTTCTCCGAATGGGAGCACGGCGGAGCCACGCCCTGGGCGGACCCTGCGGCCTATGAGCGGTTCAACCCGGTGGATCATGTGGCGGCCTGGTCCAAGCCGCAGCTGGTGATCCACGGCGGCCGCGACTTCC
>CAXTEX010000068.1:4696-12605 GCA_964243445.1 uncultured Caulobacteraceae bacterium
GACTTCCGCATCCCGCTCGAACAGGGGCTGGGCGCCTTTGACGCCCTGCAGCGCCGGGGCGTCCCAAGCCGTCTGCTCTACCTGCCCGACGAGAACCATTGGGTGCTGAAGCCGGCCGACTCGCTGCTTTGGCACGCCACGGTGTTGGACTGGCTCAACCGCTGGACTGGGCCGACGCCTTCGTCTTAGGCCACACCTCAGCGTTGATCGCCGGCATCCGCCTGATCCCCAGCCCGTCTACGGGCGAGGCGCGCCGCGAAGGCGCGTCGCCGCCGTAAGCGCTTCCGCTGCGGGCGGACACGCGTTAGGCCGGATGGGGCGGGGGAGATGATCCGGATGCGTAGTGTTCTGGCAAGCGTGCTGTCGGTGATGCTGGCGGCCGCGCGCCTCGGCCCGGCGTCCGCCCAACCGTCGCTGGGCCAGCAGACCGGAGGGGGCGGCGCCGCCGCCGCGCCTCAGGCGCTGCGCACCGAGCGCACCTTCACGCCGCGCGACGTCTTCGCCCTGCAGCAGGCGGTGGACGTGCAGATCAGTCCCGACGGACGCCGCATCGTCTATGTCCGCGCGGCTGAAGACATCCTGACCGACTCCGCCCGGCACAGCCTTTGGCTGGTCGACGTGGCCACGGGCGAACAGCAGCCGCTGACGACCGGCTCGGCGTCGAGCCCGCGCTGGTCGCCGGACGGGCGGCGCATCGCCTATCTGGCGTCCGAGCCCGGGGCCAAGCCGCAGTTCTACGTACGCTGGGTCGACAGTGGCGTCAGCGCGCGCATCACCGACCTGCCAGAGACGCCCGGCGCGCTCGCCTGGTCGCCGGACGGCCGCTCGATCGCCTTCACCATGTTCACGGCGGAGGACGGCGCGACGCTCGGCGCCCCGCTGAAGAAGCCCGAGGGCGCCCACTGGGCCGAGCCGCTGAAGATCATCACTGCAGTGCACTACCGCCAGGATGGCCGCGGCGACCTGCGGCCCGGCTACGACCACCTGTTCGTGGTTTCCGCCGACGGCGGCTCGCCGCGCCAGCTGACCTTCGGCCCTTATGACGACGGAGGAACGCCGTCGTGGACGCCGGACGGGGGCGCCCTGCTGTTCAGCACCAACCACGGCAAGGACTGGGAGCGCGACCCGATGAACTCCGACGTCTTCCAGGCCGACGTGGCCAGCGGCGCCCTGACCCAGCTCACCCGCCGCGAAGGCCCCGACCAGGAGCCGCAGGCCTCGCCGGACGGGCGGCTGATCGCCTATGTCGGCTTCGACGACCGCCTGCTCGGCTATCAGAACAGCCTGCTCTACGTCATGAATCGCGACGGCACGAACCCGCACCCGATCAGCGGGGCGCTGGATCGGGCTGTCGGCCAGCCCCGCTGGGACGCGGACGGGCGCGGCGTCTACGTCGCCTATGCCGACCGCGGCGTGACCAAGGTGGCCCGCTTCGCCCTGGACGGGCGCATGACGCCGGTGGCCCAGGGGCTGGCCGGCGCCGAGCTCGACCGCCCCTACAGCGGCGGGAGCTATTCGGTGTCCAGGACCGGTGCGGTGGCCTTCGCCTTCGGCGAAAGCGACCATCCGCCCGACGTGGCGGTCGCCTCCCGCGGCGCGACCCGCCGGCTCACCCGCCTGAACGCCGACCTGTTCGAGGGCAAGACGCTGGCGCCGGTGCAGCCGATGCCGGTCAAGTCCTCAGCCGACGGGCTGGCCATAGACGCCTGGATGATGACGCCGCCGGGCTATGATCCGGCGCGGCGTTACCCGACCATACTGGAGATCCACGGCGGCCCCTTCTCCAGCTACGGGCCGCTGTGGTCGAGCGAAGACCAGCTCTACGCGGCGGCCGGCTATCTGGTGCTCTACGCCAACCCGCGGGGCTCGACCTCCTACGGGGAGGCCTTCGCCAACCAGATCCACCACAACTACCCGAGCCACGACTACGACGACCTGATCAGCGTGGTGGACACCGCCATCGCCCGTGGCGCGGCCGACCCCGACCGCCTGTATGTGACGGGCGGCTCGGGCGGCGGGCTGCTCACCGCCTGGATCGTCGGCAAGACCGATTGCTTCAAGGCGGCGGTGGCGCAGAAGCCGGTGATCGACTGGGCGAGCGAGGTGCTGACCGTCGACGTCTACACCTTCATGGCCAAGTACTGGTTCGGGAACTATCCCTGGCAGGACCCCGAGGGCTATTGGAAGCGCTCGCCCCTCTCCCTGGTCGGCAATGTGAAGACGCCCACCCTGGTCATGGTCGGCGAGGAGGACCGCCGCACGCCGGGCAGCGAGGCCGAACAGTATTACGCCGCCCTCCAGCTCCGCGGCGTGCCGACCGCCCTGGTGCGCGTGCCGGGCGCCGGCCACGAGAGCCTGGCGGAACGCCCCTCCCAGCTCGCCGCCGAGAACGCCGCCATCCTGGCCTGGTTCGGCCGCTACGGCGCGGAGGCGTCTGCGGCCAGGGCGACGGCCGCCGCTGCGGTACACTGAACACCCTGTCCCGAGGCCCGCCTCCACCGCTGCAACGCGACAGCCTCCCTCAGCATGACGACCGAAATCCCCGTCATCCTGAGGAGCCCTTGCAGAGGGTGTCTCGAAGGACGCAGTCCCGTTCAGAGCGACGTTGCGTCCAGGAACGCGGGCCGTGCACGGCCTTGTCGACGGCCTGCAAACCCGCCACCTAGGCGCATGGGCCTATTCGGGCGGGGAGGATGAGATGGCGGGGGCGGCAGGGATTGGACGGCGCGACCTGACCTCCGGCCCGATCGGGCGGACGCTGATCGCCTTCGCCCTGCCCACCCTGGCGTCCAGCGTGCTGCAGTCGCTCAACGGCTCGATCAACACCATCTGGGTCAGCCACTTCATCGGCGAGGGCGCCCTGGCGGCGACATCCAACGCCAACATCATCATGTTCCTAATGTCGGCCGGCGTGTTCGGCTTCGGCATGGCGGCGACCATCCTGATCGGCCAGGCCATGGGCCGGCGCGACGTGGATACGGCGCGGCGGGTGATCGGCGCAGGCATGGGACTATTCATCGCCATCTCGGCGGTCACGGCGGTCGCCGGCTGGGTCTTCGCGCCGGCGCTCTTGCGTCTGCTCGCCACGCCCGGCGCGGCCATGCCGCTGGCCCTGGCCTATCTGCGGGTGATCTTCCTGGCCATGCCGGCGGCTTTCATGATGGTGCTGCTGATGATGGGCCTGCGGGGCGCGGGCGATTCGCTGACGCCCTTCTGGTTCATGGGGCTGAGCGTGCTGCTGGACAGCGGGCTGAACCCGGTCTTCATCCGCGGCCTCGGGCCGATCCCGGCGCTCGGCATCGCGGGTTCGGCCACCGCCACCACCCTCGCCAACTACGTCAGCCTGACGGCCCTGATCGGTTACATCTACGCCCGCGACCTGCCCCTGCGCCTGCGCGGAAACGAATTGCGCTACCTGATCCCCCAGTCAGCGCTCGTGCGCGTCATCGTGGCCAAGGGCCTGCCGATGGGCGTGCAGATGATGGTGGTCTCCACCGCCGCCCTGGCCATGATTGGGCTGGTCAACCGTCAGGGGCTGGCGACCACCGCCGCCTACGGGGTCGCCGCCCAGCTCTGGACCTACATCCAGCTCCCGGCCATGGCGATCGGCGCGGCGGTGTCGGCCATGACGGCGCAGAACATCGGCGCGGGGCGCTGGGACCGGATCGGCCAGATCACCCGTTCGGGCCTGCTGTTCAACCTGCTGCTGACCGGCGGACTGGTGCTGCTGGTCCTGATCGCGGACCGTCCCGCCCTGGCCATCTTCCTGGCCCCGAACAGCCCCGCCACGCCGATCGCGGAGCACATCAACCTGGTGGTCAGCTGGGGCTTCATCCTGTTCGGCATGACCATGGTGCTGTTCGGCGTGGTGCGGGCGAACGGGGCGGTGATCGCGCCCCTGCTGATGCTGGCCGTGGCCATGTTCCCTGTCCGCCTGGGGGCCGCCTTCGCGCTACGGCCGCTAATCGGGGAGGAAGCCCTGTGGTGGAGCTTCCCGCTCGGCTCGGGCGCCCTGCTGTTGATGGCGATCGGCTTCTACCGCTTCGGCGGCTGGCGCTCCGCCCATATGCTGACGCCGACCAAACCGGTCGACGCCGAAGATCACGCGCTCATCCCCACCGAACAGCAGGGCGTGGGCGTACACGCCCCGGCTTGAGGCCCGGCGGCCTCAGCAGCGCTCGATCGCCAAGGCGATGCCCTGGCCGACGCCGATACACATGGTGCAGAGCGCATAGCGCCCGCCGCGGCGCTGCAGCTCCTCGGTGGCGGTGAGCGCCAGCCTGGCGCCCGACATGCCCAGCGGATGACCGAGCGCGATGGCCCCGCCGTTGGGGTTAACGTGCGGAGCGTCGTCGGGCAGGCCGAGCCGGCGCAGCACCGCCAGGCCCTGCGCGGCGAAGGCCTCGTTCAGCTCCACCACGTCCATGTCGCCGACCGTCAGCCCCAGGCGGCCCAGCAGCTTCTCGCTCGCCGGGGCCGGTCCGATGCCCATGACCCGCGGGGCGACGCCCACCACCGTCGCGCCCAACACCCGGGCCCGCGGGGTCAGGCCATGGCGGCGCGCGGCGTCCTCGCTGGCCAGGATCAGGGCCGCCGCTCCGTCGTTGACGCCCGAGGCGTTGCCCGCGGTGACCGTGCCATCGTGCTTGACGATGGGCCGCAGCTTGGCCAGGGCCTCGACGCTCGTCTCGCGCGGGTGCTCGTCCCGGTCGACCATGAGGTGGTCGCCCTTCTTCTGGGGCACGGCGACGGGGACGATCTCAGCGGCGAAGCGGCCGGAGCCCTGTGCGGCCGCGGCGCGGCGCTGGCTCTCGGCGGCGAAACGGTCCTGGTCGGCGCGGCTGATCTGGCATTCCTGCGCCACGTTCTCCGCCGTCTCCGGCATGGAGTCAGTGCCGAACTCGTGGTGCATCTGCTTGTTGACGAAGCGCCAGCCTATGGTGGTGTCATAGACCGTGGTCTCGCGCGAGAAGGCGGCCTCCGCCTTGGGCATGACGAAGGGGGCGCGGCTCATGCTCTCCACCCCGCCGGCGATGATCAGCTCGGCGTCGCCGGAGCGGATGGAGCGGGCTGCGTCGGCCACGGCGTTCAGCCCCGAGCCGCACAGCCGGTTCACCGTACCGCCCGGCGCATGCTCGCCCAGGCCGCACAGCAGCGCCGCCATCCGCGCCACGTTGCGGTTGTCCTCGCCCGCCTGGTTGGCGCAGCCGAGGATCACGTCGTCCAGCGCGGCCCAGTCCACGTCCGGGTTTCGGTGCTTCAGCGCCCGCAGCGGGACGGCGGCCAGATCGTCCGGCCGCACCGAGGACAGCGACCCGCCGTAACGCCCGATCGGGGTGCGCACCGCGTCGCAGATATAGGCTTCAGCCATGCTCGCTCCTCATCACGGTCGGTAACGGCTGACCAGGGCCGGCAGCTCCGGGCGAACCCGCTCCAGCGCGTCCTCCGACGGGGTTCCCAGATACACCACGCCCGCGACCTGCTCCGCCGGGCCGAGCCCGAGCAGCGCTCTCGCGGCGGGATCGTAGGAATACCAGTCGGTGATCCAGTTGGCGCCGTAGCCCATGGCCTCGGCGGCCAGCAGCAGGCTCATGCAGACCGCGCCGGCCGACATCTGCTGCTCCCACACCGGCTTGCCGCCCTCGCGGGGGCTGGAGACCACCACCACGGCGAGCGGCGGGGCGGCCATCTTGCCGAGGGCGGCGACCGCCTTGCCGGGGTTGTCTTGGCCGCCGGCCAGGGCGTGCAGCCGCTGGACCAGGGCGGCTTTGCCCTCGCCCTCCAGCACGATGAAGCGCCAGGGCGTCATCTTGCCGTGATCCGGCACGCGGGCGGCCAGCCGCAGCAGGTCGGCCAACGCCTCGGCGTCCGGCCCTGGCGCGCGCAGGGTCTGGGCCGAGGCGGAGCGGCGCGAGGCCATCAGCGCCAAGGTGTCGATCGAAGGCTGCACGGGACAGGGCTGGCCGAACTCGGGCGCAGGCGGAACGGCGCGGGCGGTCTTGAAGGGGACGTCCAGGGGCATGGCGGCGGCTCCGGCGAAAAGGTGCGAGGGCGCGGCGTCCGCTATCGGCTATAGCGCTGCCGGGCGCAACGGGGGCCCGACGGCGAGCGGACAGGCTATGGCTGGGGACGAGAGCGCAGCCGAGCCGGAGGGGCCAGGCTTCGATTGGCTGCGGTCGCATGGAGCGCCCTGGCGCGCCGGGCCGCCTCGGCGCGTGCACGACAATCCCTGGTTCGCCGCCGACGTCTACGCCGGCGTCGCTCCCACCGGCGCTGAGGCCGCCTATTACGCCCTGGCCTATAAGAACGCCGCCGTCGGCGTGATCCCGTTGCACGAGGACGGGACGGTGACCCTGGTCGGCCAGTGGCGCTTTCCCTTCCGGGCCTACAGCTGGGAGCTGCCGGAGGGCGGCGCGCCCCTGTCGGAGCCGCCCATCGAAGGCGCCCGGCGAGAGCTGCGCGAGGAGGCGGGGCTGGCCGCGGCCGAGCTGCGCCTTATCCTGACGTTCCAGATCTCCAACGCCTCCAGCGACGAGGTCGCCTTCCTCTATCTCGCCACCGGCCTGACGCCGACGCAGACGGCGCGCGACGCCACCGAGGCCCTGACCCTGGCGCGGCCGCCGTTCCGCGAGGCCCTCGCCGCCGTCGTGCAGGGGCGGATCGCGGACTCGCTCACCGTGGCGGGACTGCTCAGGCTGCACCATATGGCGTGCGAGGGCGAGCTGGAGGCGGACGTGCGTCGCTTGCTGCTCGGCCGCTGAGGCGGTGACGGCGAGGACGACGATGGCCCAGCATCTGGAAGTGGTGACGCCGCAGGACCCGCCTCCCGTCTGGGCGGCGCTGCGCAACGAAGCCGAGCATGTGGCCGCCAACGAGCCCGCCCTGGCCTCCATGCTGCACGCGGTGATCCTCTCGCACCGCGACCTGGTCGGCGCGCTCGCCTACCAGCTGGCGCGCAAGCTCGGCGACCAGGAGCTGCGCGGCATGAGCGTGCGCGAGATGTGCGAGGACGCCTATGACGGCGACCCTGCGCTGGTCGACGCCGCGCACGCCGACCTGCGCGCCGTGTTCGAGCGCGACCCGGCCTGCAAGGGCTATCTGCAGCCCTTCCTGTTCTTCAAGGGCTTCCAGGCGCTGCAGACCCACCGCATCGCCCATTGGCTTTGGGGGCGCGACCGCGAGACCCTGGCCTTCCATCTGCAGAGCCGGGTGTCGGAGCTGTTCCAGCTCGACATCCATCCCGGCGCCACCATCGGCCAGGGTATCTTCATCGACCACGGCACCGGCATCGTCATCGGGGAGACGGCGGTGGTCGGCGACGAGGTCTCCATGCTGCACGGGGTGACGCTCGGCGGCACCGGCGCCCAGCGCGGCGACCGCCATCCCAAGATCGGTCGCGGCGTGCTGATCGGGGCGGGGGCCAAGGTGCTCGGCAACATCGAGGTGGGCGACTACGCCAAGATCGCCTCCGGGTCGGTGGTGCTGCGCCCGGTGCCGGCCCACTGCACCGCGGCGGGCGTGCCGGCGCGGCTGGTCAACTGCCCCACCTGCAAGGAGCCGGCGCGCTCCATGGACCACACCCTGGCCGAGATGATCTACGACTACGTGATCTGAGCCGATCGCGGCGGCCCGCTTCGGAGCGACCATCGGGCGGCTTCCCCCGCCCGCCGTTCGGGCCTAGGACCCGGCTCCACGTATCCAGGAGCCGCTCGCCGTGAACGACAAGGACATCAAGCGCGTCGAGGCGCACCTGAAGCGCACCTTCGCCGCCCCCACGATCACCCTGCGCCCACGTCCCAAGCAGAAGGACAGCTGCGAGGTCTATGTCGGCGAGGAGTTCGTCGGCGTGGTGTTCCAGGACGAGGACGAGGACGGCTCGTTCATGTTCGAGATGGCCATCCTGGCGGAG
>CAXTEX010000069.1:0-12314 GCA_964243445.1 uncultured Caulobacteraceae bacterium
ACGTCTGGGTTCAGGCCTCGTAGATGTCGTCGAGCAGCTGCTCCAGGCGACCCAGACGCTCATCGTCGGGGATGGCGAGCTTCCAGACCACGCGGGCGTCGTGGGCTTCCAGTTCGTCGTGCTTGGCGGCGAGGCTGGCCGCCCGCGATGCTTCGAGCAGGTCCAGGGCGACGCCCTTGGGCCCGACCGAAGCCTTGGCGACGCCGAGTTGGCGACACAACCGGCTCAGCCGCCCCAGGGTCAACAACGTCTGTGCGGGCGCGGGCAGAGGCCCGAAACGGTCTTCCAGCTCGTGGGCGAAGGCGCGCACGGCCTTGGGCGAGTCCAGCCGGCTGAGACGGGCGTAGAGGTTCAGCCGAACCTCGTCTTCAGGGATGTAGTCCGCCGGCAGCTCGCCAGCCACGGCCAGGGCCAGCTCCGGGTCCGGGCGCTCGTCCACCGGCTCTTCGCGGGCGTGGCGCACGGCGCGTTCCAGCAGCCACTGGTAGAGACCGACCCCGATCAGCTTGAGGTGGCCGGCCTGATCCTCGCCGACGAGGTCGCCCGCGCCGCGCAGGTCGAGGTCGCGGGCGCTGATGGCCATGCCGGCGCCCAGCCGGTCCAGGGCGACCAGGGTCTCCAACCGGGCCGTCGCCGCTTCGCTCAAGGGATGCGCCGGGTCGTACAGCAGATAGGCGCTGGCCTGGGCGCGACCCCGCCCCACGCGGCCGCGCAGCTGATGCAGCTGGGCCAAGCCGAAGCGGTCCGGATGATCGACCAGCATGGTGTTGGCGCGCGGCACGTCCAGCCCGCTCTCGATGATGTTGGTGGCCAGCAGCACGTCTTCCTGGCCGTCGGCGAAGCGGACCATCACCTCGTCGACCTCGGCGGCTGGGAGGTCGCCATGCGCCACCAGCACGCCCAGTTCTGGAACCCAGTCCGCGAGCCCGGCGCGCAGGGCCTCTATGTCCTCGATGCGCGGGGTGACGACGAAGCTCTGGCCGCCCCGGGCGCGTTCGCGGCGCAGCGCCGTGGCGACGGTGGCCGGATCGAAGGGCTGGAGCAGGGTGCGGACCGGCCGTCGCCGCGCCGGCGGGGTGGCGATGACGCTGATGTCCTGGATGCCGACCAGCGCCGCCTGAAGTGTACGCGGGATGGGCGTTGCGGTCAGGGTGAGCACGTGCGCATCGGGAGCCATGGCGTGCAGCGAGGCCTTCAGCTTGGCGCCGAAACGCTGCTCCTCATCGATGATCAGCAGGCCGAGATACTTGAAGGCGACGTCCTTGGCGCCGAGCGCGTGCGTGCCGACGACCAAGCCGATCCCGCCGCTCGCCAGCCCGGCCTTGGTCGCCTTGGCGTCGGCGCTGGAGGCGAGGCGGGACAGCTGGCCCACCTCCACGCCGAAGTCCGCGAAGCGGCGTTGAAAGGTCTGGAAGTGCTGGCGGGCGAGCACGGTGGTCGGCGCGGCCACCGCCACCTGACGTCCCGACAGCGCCACGGCCGCCGCAGCCCGCAGGGCCACCTCGGTCTTGCCGAAGCCCACGTCGCCGCACACCAGCCGGTTCATCGGCCGGCCAGCCCTGAGATCGTCCAGGATCGCCTCGACCGCGGACGCCTGGTCCTCGGTCACGGGGTAGGGGAAGCGGGCCACGAAACGTTCGTAGGCTTGGCGTGGCGGGCTGATCCGACGGGCCTGGACGCCGTCGCGTGTCCGGGCCAAGGCCACCAGTTCGCGCGCCGTTTCGGCGATGGAGGCTTCGACCTCCGTGCGTCGCTTGGCCCAGCCGCCCGTGTTCAGCCGATCCAGCGCCACCACGTCGGCTTCCGCCCCGTAGCGCCACAGCTTGTGCAGCTCCTCGGCCGGGACGAGCAGGGCTGCGCCGTCGCGGTACTCCAGCCGCGCCGTCGCCCGAGCCACGCCGTCGGCCTCCACGGTATCCAGGGCGCGCAGCACGCCGACCCCGTGGTCCTCATGGATCACCACGTCGCCGAAACGCAGGTCCGGGTCGGCCTGCAACAGGGTGGCGGCGGTCGAACGCCCGGCGTGATGGGCGCGCGTGCCCAATACGTCCTGGGCGGCGATCACGCAGATCCGCCCGTCCGCCGTTTCGAAGCCGCGTTCCAGCTCAGCGTCCAGGGCAAGCAGCGCTGCGCCGTTGGAGGCGCGGACCGCGGGCCAGTCGGTGACGGGCTCGCAGGCGAGACCGTCCCGCCGCTCGAGATCGGACGACAACCGCCGCACGTCGGCCGCGGCGCCGGCCAGCACCACGACGCCGCCCGCCTCCACCCTTTGGCCGACGTAGCTGGACAGGTCCCGCAGCGGGTGGGCCGAGAGGGCGAAGGCCGGCGTCGGTCGTCCGGCCGCCTCGAGCGCGATCGACTCGCGACCGGAGATCAGGGCTTGGACGCCGCCCGCGTCGAGGTAGAGCGCCTCGGGTCTTGGCGGAGGCGAGGCGGTTCTCCCGAGCACGCCCGCCGTCTCGAAGGCTGCAACGACCTGTTCGACCAGGACGGTCATCCGCGGTCCCGCCTCATCGGTCGCGCTCAGGGCGAACGCCGGCGCATGATCGAACAGGGTCGCGAGTGGGCCGGACAGGCGCGGCAGGTCGTGTTCGACGCCCAGCGGCCGTGGGCCCGCGGACGGGAAGACGTCGGGATCGGCGTCCGTCTGCGGCTCGATCAGCTCGGAGGCCGGACGCAGCGTCAGGGCCGCCAGCGTCGACGTGGTCAGCTGGGTGAGGGGATCGAAGGCGGACAGGGCGTGCACCCGGCCGTCGGCGATCTCCAGCCGCACGGGCGCGTCGGCGTCCGGAGGGAAGATGTCCGCCACCTCGCCGCGCAGGCAGATGTCTCCCGGCTCGCCCACCTCGTCCTGGAGGCGGTAGCCGGCGCGGCGGGCGAAGGCCACGATGGCCTCCACCTCGCCCGCCCGGTCGAGGACGACGGCATGCTCCAGCCCTTGCAACGCCTCCGGCGTCACGGTTCTCTGGATCAGGGCCTCGGGCGAGGTCACCAGCAGCCGTCCCGCCCCGCCCGGTCTGGCGAGGGCCAGGAGCGTGGCCATGCGCCCGCCCATGGCCGCCGGCGAAGGTGACGCGCGATCATAAGGCAGACAGTCCCAGGGCGGGAACAGCATCACCTCCAGGTGCGGGTCGAAGGCGCGCGCCAGGGCCGCGATCCGCTCCGCCGTCCGCTCGTCGCCGGCCAGGTGGATCAGGCCGTCCGGCCGCTTGGACACAGCCTCGACCAGGGCGGCGGCGGTGGCCCCGTCAGGCGACGTGGCGGGGCTTTCAGCCTTGTGCGGGTCGCTGGGCAAGCCGTTCGTTTCGGTGTCGCCGACCGAGGGTTGCGGCATGTCCATCGGCTGTTCCTCGGTTTACCGGGGTGCACAACAGGGCCGCAGGCGAGATGTTCCAACGCCCCGCAGAGGGCTTGGCGATCCCCGTCAGCTGGGATGCTGCGCCGCCTGGGCGTCGCTCGAGGTCGGATTGATGGGGCCGCGCTTGCTGCCGACCCATTCGCGCCAAAGCAGGATCAGCGCCGCCAGCAGGGCCGGGCCGACGAACAGGCCGATCAGCCCCCAGGCCTCGACGCCGCCCAGGATGCCGAACAGCACCCAGACGAAGGGCAGCTTGGTCGCCCCGCCGATCAGGGTCGGCCGCACGAAGTGGTCGGCGACGAAGGTGACGATGAAGCCGAGCGCCAGGATCACGACCGCTGCGATCACCTTGTTCACGACCAGCAGGATCAGGGCCGCCGCGGCCAGGGCGATGGTGGTGCCAAAGGGGATCATGGCCAAGATGGCGGTGAACAGGGCGAACAGGGTGGCGTGCGGCACCCCGCACGCCCAGTAGGCCACGCCCAGGATCACGCCCTCTCCAAGACCCACCAGCACCAGCCCGTTCACCGTGCCGTGCACCGACAGGATCATCTGGCGACCCACGTCCTCGCCAGCCGGTCCGAAGGCGCGCCGGCTGCCGACCCGAAACTGGTCGACCACCACGTCCGCGTCGCGCAACAGGAAGAACAGGGCGAGCAGCATGAAGCCCAGCAGCACCACGCGGTGCAGCGCTTCGGCCCCGAAATGCCGGGCGAAGTGCAGCAGGCCGCCCTGCATGGCGTGGCTGGCGAGATCGGACATGGCGCCGGGCTGGCCGATGTTGGCGCGCCAGAGCTCGGTCAGCTTGGCGCCATAGGGCAGGTTGGGCAGGAAGGCCGGCGGGGCGATGCCCTGGGTGCGCACCTGCTGCACCCATTGCGCGACGGAGTGGGCGTCGGTCGCGGCGGGCAGGGCGACCAGGGTGATCGGGATGACGAACACCAGCAGGACGAGCAGGATGACCAAGGCCGGCAGCAGCCCCCGCCTGTGCTTGGGCCAGCGGTGGGCCATGCGATTGAAGAAGGGCCAGATGGCGATGGCGATCACCACAGCCCAGGCAAGCGCCGGCAGGAAGCCGCCCAGGGTGTGCAGGCCCGCCCAGACCAGGGCCGCGGTCGCGATCAGGGCGGCGGTGACCTGCGACTTGGTCATCGCCGTCGGTTCGTCGCGCACCCAAGTGCCGGGCGCCGCCTCTTTGTCAGCCATGGCTTCCCATCCCGTTCCCGCGAGCTGATCTGGCACGGATGCGCGGCAGGGTCGACCCGCGGGAAGCCTTGAGCGGGATCAGCCTTCCAGCTCGATGTCCCAGTACAGATAGTCCAGCCAGCTTTCGTGCAGGAAGTGGGGCGGGAAGCGGCGGCCGAGGTCCTGGAGCTCGTACATGGTGGGCCGGCGCACGGGTCGGTGAGTGATCATGCCCGCCTCCTTGGGCGTACGGCCGCCCTTGCGCAGGTTACAGGACGCACACGCGGTGACGATGTTCTCCCAACTGGTGCGGCCGCCGCGGGAGCGCGGCTGAATATGATCGAACGTCAGGTCCGCCTGGGAGCCGCAATACTGGCAGGTGAAGGCGTCGCGCAGGAACAGGTTGAAGCGGGTGAAGGCGGGGGGGCGGTCCTGGACGATGTAGCTTTTCAGCGCCACCACGCTCGGCAGCTTCATCTCGAAGGACGGGGAGTGCACGACGAAGTCGTAGTGCGAAACCACCTCGACCCGCTCGAGGAAGACCGCCTTGATCACCTCCTGCCAAGGCCACAGCGACAGGGGATAGTAGGACAGCGGGCGGAAGTCGGCATTGAGCACCAGGGCGGGCCAGCCGGACGGGGGCCGTTTCACCACGTGCATGGCCCCGGTCCGCGGGTTCGCGCGGCTGCCGGCCGACCCTTGAAGCTCATTGGAGCTGACGGCTTGACTGAAGACCGGCCTCCTTCGATTGGGCCGGGTGTGTCGCCACCAGGCCGCCCGCGTCAAGCCTTAAGCGATTCTTAGCGACACCCTCATGACGGCGTCAGCGGATGCGCTACTGGGTGAGCTTGACCCCGCCGCCGGCGCGTTGGTTGCCGACGCCGCTCGGGACCGGCACGTTTGAGGCGGCGTAGTTGGCGTTGATGACGAGTTGCGCGCCGCCGTTGATGGTCAGGTTCTGCGCGTCGATCACGGTCCAAGGTGTTGTGGACCCCGATTGAGTGGTGCCCTGCACGGCCAGAGTGGCGGTGGGGGCATAGACGGTTCCCGTCAGTCCGGTGATGAAGTCGCTCTGCAGGGTGAACGTGCCCGTGTAAGTGCGATCGGCGATCAACACGAATCCTGCCAACGGACCGCTTTGCCGGCCGGAAAGATTGATCGTGGTCTTTGAGCCGGAGGGACTGATGATGGCGTTCTTGTCGAAGACGAGATCGACATCTGTGCCTATCAACGATGACCCGCCGCTGACGGTCACCGTCTGACAGAAGTAGTGGTCGCCTGGAGACAGCGTCAGGGTGCTGCCTCCCGAGACGTTGATTTGGCCAGGATGAACGCCGATGGCAAGTGTCTGGCTCGACCCGCCGGTGACGTTCAGCCCAGGACCGGCGGCGCTGGGGCACGGATTAGTGGGATTGATGTTCAGGCCCGCAAATGGGTCTGCGACGTTGGGCGCGCCAAGTTCGGCGGATGGCGTGATGGGACCGGTCGCCAGGGTGCTCGCTTCGCTGATGGAGGCGAGCAGCGACGCCGCCGGATCGACGATCAGGGCTTGGTTCGAATGCACCAGGCAGGCGCCCGCCTGAAGCTGGCTGTTGCCTGTGACATGGATCTGCTGCGCCGGCGTCGGCGCGACGCCGAGCACGCAGAGGGGCGCTGTGTTCTGACCCTGGGCGGTCGAGGTCACGTGGGTGTGGAAACCGCCCGGCGGCAGCAGGTCTCCAAAGAAGGAGGCGCGCTGGGTGTCGATGGCGACCGTCATGGTGCCGATGGCGTTGGAGCTCGCCTGTACGCTGACCGTGGCGTAGCGCGAGACGTCGGAGAGTTGGCTTTGGGCGTAGGCCTGGGTGCGCTGGCCGGCGCCGACCGGCGTCACGGCGAGTTGTTGGGCGCCTTCTAAGGCAGCGGAGTCCGCCACGTCCTGGGTCCGCTTCTTGTCCGACAGCACTTGGTTCAGCTCGATCGCCCCCAGGCTGGTGACGAGGAGCACGGGCAGCATCAGCGCGAAGATGACGACCACATTGCCGCGCCGGTTCGCGCGCGCCGCGCCCAGAACGACCTTGAGACGCGCCAAAGGCCGCCTGAGCGCGGACGGCTTGCGCACTAGATAGCGCGTTTCTGGTCTTGAGCGGCATCCACTGCATCCGCCAGCAGCGACCCGTAACGGATTGCCGAGCGCCGGATGTCCGGGGGCCCAAGCATCGCCTGACGTACCAGTTCGGCGCCTTCGCGAGCCAGTTCGCGCAAGGCGTCGCTGGCCGGCGCGAGCGGCTCCGCGCGGCCTGCGCGCAGAACGTAGCGGATCTGGTAGCTGAGCAGCCGCCAGTTGATCGGCTTGACAAGGAACGACGTCGCGCCGGCCTGAAAGGCGCGGTCGATGGCTTCCACGTCCTCGCGCCCCGTGACCACGATGACCGGCAGGTCGCGGGTGGCCGCGTCGGCCCTCACTCTCGCCAGCACGTCGAAGCCGTCCAGCCTCGGCATCTCGAGGTCGAGCAGCATGATGTCCGGAACGCAGTCGGCTATGGCCTCCAGCGCCTCGATCCCGTCGCCGGCCAGCCTGACGTGGGCGGTGTCGGTGGAGAGATGGACGACGCCGAATTCGCGCATGATGGGATCATCGTCGACAAACAGAATGTGCGTCGGCTCCTGCAGGACGTAGAAGAACGTCCCCGCGCCGACGCCTTGCTCCTCCATCCGCTCACCCCATTACTAAACGCCGCAACAGCCTTAAGGCCGCAGTCATTAATCCAGCGTAACTCCGGAGCACTGGGCTCGCCCGATCTCGCGAGCGGCGGGGGAAGCATGGGCGGGGGAGAGGCGAAACGCCGGACAGGAGCGCGCGGGCGTCGCAGCCTGAAGGGCAAGCTGATCTTCCTGGTCGTGTCCTCGGTCGGCGTGGCGGTCGCGCTCGTCGCCGGCGTTTCGGCCTGGCGGGACGGCCAGCGCGACGCCGAGGTGCAGATCGACCGGCTGCGCACCACCGCCACCGTCATGAGCTCCCTGTCCGCAGAGGCGACCGCGGCCGGCGACCGCCGCCGCGGATACGAGGTTCTGCGCTCCATCGCCCGCATGCCCGGCGTCTTCTACGCGCGCATCGCCGCGCCCGACGGCCGGGTGCTGGTCCAGACCGGCTCGGGCGCCCGCCTGGTCAGCGATGAGACGCTCAGCGCCGAAGGACGCGACCGCCCGGGCCTGCTGTCCCAGCTGGAAAGCCGCACGGTCGAGGTGAGCGCGCCGATCCGCGCCGGCGGCCATACGGTGGGCGAGCTGATCCTGGTCAGCCGCACGCAGGGCGTGCTCGGCCGCCTCGTTTCGAGCCTGGAGATCAGCCTGATCGCCGCCGCGGCCGCCCTGGCGGTAGGCCTGGTGGTGGCCTGGCGCATGCAGCGCTCCATCACCACGCCTGTCCTGGCGCTCACCCGCTCCATGGACCAGGTGCACAGGGATCACGACTTCAGCGGCAGCGTGCAGGTCCAAGCCGACGACGAGATCGGCGAGCTGGTGGCCGGCTTCAACCGCATGCTGGGCGAGATCAGGACCCGTGACGCCTCCATCGCCGCGCACATGGCGGGCCTGGAGGGCGAAGTCGCTGCGCGCACCGACGATCTACGCGTGGCCAAGAACGTCGCCGAACAGGCCAACAGCGCCAAGTCCGACTTCCTGGCCACCATGAGCCACGAAATCCGCACCCCCATGAACGGCATCATGGTCATGGCCGAAATGCTGGCCGGTGGCGAGATGCCGCCGCGCCAGCGTCGTTTCGCCGAGGTCATCGCCAAGTCCGGCTCGAGCCTTCTGGCCATCATCAACGACATCTTGGACTTCTCCAAGATCGAGGCCGGCAAGATGGACCTGGAGACGGTCCCGGTGGACCTCTGCGAGGTGGTGGAGGACGTCTGCTCCCTGTTCTGGGAGCGGGCGTCGTCCAAGGGGCTGGACCTGGCCTCCTATGTCGATCCGGCGACGGCGCGTCTGGTGGCGGGCGATCCGGTGCGCCTGCGCCAGGTCATCGGCAACCTGGTCAACAACGCCATCAAGTTCACCGAGCGCGGCGGCGTGCTGATCGAGGTCGAACCCGACGCGGCGACCTCGGTACGCATCAGCATCCACGACACCGGCGTGGGCATTCCCAGGGACAAGATCGGCAGCGTCTTCGGCGCCTTCAGCCAGGCCGACCAGTCCACCACCCGCAAGTTCGGCGGCACGGGCCTGGGCCTGGCCATCTGCAAGCGGCTGGTGGACGCCATGGGCGGCCGCTTTCACGTGACCAGCGAGGTGGGCCGCGGCTCCACCTTCGCCTTCCACCTGCCCGTGCAGGCGCTGGAGCCGGCCCAGCCCTGGCCTCAGCCGCGCCTCGCCGGCGAGAAGGCGCTGCTGGCGTCGGCGGGGCTTTCCAGCCGCCGCGCCATGGCGCGATACCTCGCCCGCGCGGGCTACGGCCTGGCCAAGGAAGGCGACGCGCCGGTGCTGGTCGTCGGCGACGCGTCGGCGCTTCGAGACCTCGGCGCGGACGCCCCGCGGGTGTGTCTGGCCGCCTACGGCGACAGCGCGCCCCACGAGCTGCAGCGCGCCGGGCTCGCCCAGGCGGTGCTGGTCCAGCCCTTCCGCCGGCGCGACCTCGAACTGTTGCTTCGCCAACTCCAGGCTGGCGAGTCCCTGCGTGATCCTGAGGTCGAGACGGTGTCCACGAGTCAGACGCTGCCGGCCTTCGTCGGCGCGCGCGTGCTGGTCGCCGACGACAGCGCGGTGAACCGCGAAGTCGCCCAGGAGGCCTTGAGCCGGCTGGGCGCCGAGGTGCGCTGCGTCAACGACGGGCGCGAGGCGGTGGAGGCTGTCCGGGCGGAGGCGTTCGACCTGGTGCTGATGGACGGCTCGATGCCCGAGCTCGACGGCTATGACGCCACGCGCCAGATCCGGGCGCACGAGGCCCAGGCGTCGGGCCCTCGCACCCCCGTGGTCGCCTTGACGGCCCATGTGGTCGGCTCCGCGGCCGACGCCTGGCGCGACGCCGGCATGGACGCGGTCCTGCATAAGCCGTTCACCCTGGCCTCGCTCGCTGCGATGCTCGGCCGCTTCCTTCAGCCCAGCGAGGCGCGTCCAGTCGAGCCCTCCGCGTCAAGCCTCCCGGCTCGGCGAGCGGACGTCGTCAACCTGGCGACGCCGGCGCTTCACGGGGGCGAGCCGCTGATCGACGAGACGATCGCCGGGCAGCTCGCAGCGATGGCCGCCGCAGGTCGGACGGAGTTCGTCGACAGGGTCCACGGACTCTATCGCGACAACGCGCCTGAGAGCGTCGCGCGTCTGCGCGATGCGGTGCTGGCGCAGGACGCCGAGACGGCGGCCAAGGCCGCCCATGCGCTCAAATCCATGAGCTACAACGTCGGCGCCCGCATCGTCGCGCGGATGGCCACCGACATGGAGACGTCCTCGCGCGACGGCCGCATGCCGGCGCTGGAGGCGGTCGCCGAGCTGGAGCGTGTGCTCGTGCGCACCCTGGCGGCCTTGGCGACGCCGCAGGCGCGCGAGGACGCGGCTCCCTCCGCGGAGGACGGCCTGTCGCCGCGGGACGCCGAGCTGCTGCGCGACCTGAAGACGGCCATGGCGCTCGATCAGCTCAGCCTCGCCTACCAGCCCCAGGTAGACCGGGACGGGGAGAAGATCATCGGGGTCGAAGCCTTGCTGCGGTGGACCCACCCCACCCGCGGCTGCATCAGCCCCGCCGCGTTCATCCCGCTGGCCGAGAAGGCCGGGCTGATCGGGCGAATCACCGCCTGGGTCGCCGATCGCCTGCTGGCGGAAACCCGCTATCTCACCGGCCTGCAGGTGGCGTTCAACGCCTCCGCCATCGAGTTCGCCGATCCGGGGTTCGTGGACCGGCTGTTCGGCCTGATCCAGCACCACGGCTATGACCCGCGCCGACTGGAGGTGGAGATCACCGAGACCGCCATCCTGCAGAGCGAAGGCGCGGTGCGGCTCAACATCGACCGGCTGCGCGCGCTCGGCATCAAGGTGGCCCTGGACGATTTCGGGGCGGGCTACTCCAGCCTCGGCCACCTGCGTCGCTATCCCTTCGACAAGCTGAAGATCGACAAGGAGTTCATCGACGACTGCTCGCGCGACATGCAGTCGGCGACGGTGGTGCACGCGGTCGTCTCCATCGGGCGGGCGCTGGGCATGAAGGTCATCGCCGAAGGCGTGGAGACCGAGACTCAGAGGAAGTTCCTCAAGGTCGCCGGCGTACACGCCATGCAGGGCTTCCTGTTCGGCAAGGCGGTCGGCATCGACGAGCTGAGCCTGATGATGACCCGCCCGTTCCGGCGCGTGGCCGCCAGCGCCTGAAACTCCGCTTCTCCGGGATCAACCGACGCCGCGCCGCGCCGCACGGGCGCGCAGGCCTCGGCTGGCCAGCAGCATCTCGCAACAGTAGCAGCCCAGCGCGCCGATGGTGCTGAGCACCGCCAGGCCGAACAGGGCGAACAGCAGCCAGGCCGCGCCGCCGTTGCGGATGGCGCCCAGGAAGAGCGTCAAGGTGGCGCACGACGTCATGATGCCGCCGAGCGCGCCCAGGATCACCGCGCCGTCGAGGGTGCGCGAGCGCATCCGCAGATAGGCCAGCTGGAGCCGGTACATGGCGGCCTGGTCGTCCGGGGCGACGTCCAGCCTGGCCGAGAGCGCGTCCACCTGATCGGCAACCCGCCCCAGTCTGTTGGAGAAGACGTTGAGCAGGGCCGCGATGCCGGACAGAAGGAAGACGGGCGTCAGCGCGAGCTGGATGACGTGGGCGACGCTCTCCAGCGAAGTGAGTTGCATGGCGCGCTTTAGGAGGTTCGCGGACCTTGGGAAAGCGGCGGCTCAGTCCGCAGCCGGCGCGGAGCGTTCCCGGGCTTCCTCTTCGTAGACGACCGCCATGGCGTCCTTCACGGTCTTGTTGGTGAACCGCGCCTCGCGGAAGGCCCGGTTGATCCGTTTCAACGCCCGCACCTGGTCTTCGTCCAGCCTTGCCAGGGCGCGGATGTGCTCGGCTTCCACTTCATCCTTGGTCATCTGACGGCCGCCTCGGGTTCAGGGGGGTAAACGCAGATGCAGCATTTGCGATCAGTGCAGTGCGAAGACGGTGACAGGGGCGGGCCGGTCTGCGAGTCTGACGACTGGACCGGCCGGAGACCGCCATGACGCCCGACGAACGCAACATGCTGCAGCAGTTCCTCTCCGACCTGGAGTCCACCCGCGGGGCCGCCAAGGACCCGGAGGCGGACGGCATGATCGGCGGCGCACTCCGGGCCAATCCGGATGCGGCCTATCTGCTGGTCCAGCACGCCATCCTGGCCGACCAGGCCCTGCAGGTCGCGCAGCAGCACATCCAGCAGCTTGAGCAGCAGCAGGCGCCCGTCCCGTCAGCGCCCTCCTTCTTCGGCGGCGGCCAGCCTCAGCCGGCGCCGCCGTCAGGATGGAGCGCCGCGCGTCTCGAGCCGCAGTCTCAGCCCCTGCCGCAGAGCCCGCTGTCGCCGACCGGCGGGCTGGGCGGTTTCATGCGCACGGCCGGGACGATGGCGGCAGGCGTCGCGGGTGGCGAGTTCCTGGCCCAGGGCCTCTCCAACCTGTTCTCCCCGCGCGACTGGTAGTCCGATCGGGGACGAAGATCAGGCGGCGTCCAGCGCCACGCCGAGACCTCGAAGCATGTCCCAGTAGCCTGGGAAAGTCTTGGCGACACAGCCGGGATCGTCGATCACCACGCCGTCCAGCCTCAAGCCGAGCAGGGCGAGGCTCATGG
>CAXTEX010000070.1:0-12258 GCA_964243445.1 uncultured Caulobacteraceae bacterium
AACCCTGGACCTCAGCCTTACCAAGGATGCGCTCTACCACTGAGCTACGGCGGCGGGAGGGGGCGCTATAGCCAAAGCGGGCTGGCAGGGGAAGCGAAAAGCCCGGCGCGGTCGCTCGCCCCTTGAGCGCGGCGAGGAAAACGGCTCAGGTCGGGCAAGGCTATCAGGGGGCGAGCATGGGTGGGCGGACGATCGGACGGGCGGCGATGGCGGGCGGGGTCGCTGCGCTCGCAATCGGAGCGGCGCGCGCACAGTCGCCGGCCCAGCCGCTGCATCCCCCGCCCGCCCAGATGGAGACCGGGCGCAGCCTCGCCGGTCCCGCCGCGCCGGGCGTGATCCTGGTCCGCGCCGGGCGGCTGGTCGATCCCGTCGCGGGCCGCGTCGCCCCGGCCAGCCTGCTGATCTCGGGCGGACGGGTGGTGTCGGTGGGCGCGCTCGATGCGCTCGCGCCCGCGGGCGCGCAGGTCATCGACCTGTCGCACGAGACGGTGCTGCCCGGACTGATCGACGTGCACGTGCACCTGACCGCCGAGCCGGACGAGGCGGGGCCCAAGGCGCTGACCGTCTCCATCCCCGACGAGGCGATCTCGGGCGTCGCCAATGCGAGGAAGACCCTGCTCGCGGGCTTCACCACCGCGCGCAACGTGGGCGCCGGCCACTATACCGACGTGGCCCTGCGCGAGGCGATCGACGCGGGCAAGGTGGCCGGTCCGCACCTGCAGGTTTCCGGCCCGCCGCTGGGCGCAGTGGGCGGCCACGCCGACGAGAACCTGCTGCCGGAGGAGTTCCACTACACCGACGAGGGCGTGGCGACCGGACCCTGGCCACTGCGCGAGAAGGTGCGCCAGAACTTCAAGTATGGCGCGGACCTGATCAAGTTCATGGCCACCGGCGGGGTGCTCAGCCACGGCGACAGCGTTGGCGGCCAGCAGCTCAGCCAGGAGGAGATGGACGCCATCGTCACCGAGGCGCACCTTTGGGGCCGCAAGGTCGCCGTCCACGCCCACGGGACCGACGGCATCAAGGCCGCGATCCGCGCCGGCGCCGACTCCATCGAGCACTGCTCCTTCATCGACGCCGAAGGTCTGGCGCTCGCCAAGCAACGGGGCACATACCTCGACTTCGACATCTACAACGACGACTATATCCTGAGCGAAGGGCCCAAGGTCGGCATCGAGCCGGCCTCGCTCGCCAAGGAGCACCAGGTCGGCGTCGTCCAGCGCGAGAACTTCCGTCGCGCCGTGCAGGCCGGCGAGAAGATGGCCTTCGCCACCGACGCCGGCGTCTATCCCCACGGCGACAACGCCAAGCAGTTCCACTACATGGTCAAGTTCGGCATGACGCCGATGCAGGCGATCCAGGCCGCCACCATCGCCGGCGCCGACCTGATGGGGCTGAACGGCCGCGCGGGCTGTCTGCAGGCCGGCTGCTACGCCGACCTGATCGCCGTCGGCGCCGACCCGCTGGCGCAGGTCGAGACGCTGGAGCATGTCGATTTCGTGATGAAAGGCGGCGTGGTGTACAAGGCCCAGGGCCTGGCGACGGGCGCCGCCGGCTGAGCCCGGGCGCGCGTCCGCCTCGGCTGCCGCAACAGCTCGGGCCGCCATGACGTCTTCACGTTCGCCTCTCCCGCTCGTCCTCGCCGCCGCGTTGGCGCTGGCGCCCTTCACGGTCCGGGCGCAGGACGGGCCGCTGTCCACCGCGACGCCCGATCCGGCGGGCCTGTCGCCGCCCATCGTGGCGGGCTCGCCGGCGGGGGCCCATGTGGACGGCGAGAAGCTGTCCCTGGCCCAGCAGATCTACGACATCGCCGGAGCGCCCTCGCTTCGGGCCAGCGCCCGCACCCTGACCTCGGGGCTCAGCGTGCAGCTGGCCGGCGCCCTCTCCGCGCGCGACGCCGATCACGCCAAGGCGATGGTGGCCGCGGTGAACGACGGGCTGACCAGCATAACGCCGGATCTGCAGAACGAGGCGGTGTCGCGCATCGCGCGCGAATTCAGCGCCTCCCAGCTCAAGGAGCTGCTGGCCTTCTACAGCTCGCCGACCGGCCGGCTGGCCGCCCGCCGCATCCCGCAAATCCTGCAGCAGACGGTGGCCAGCGTGCTGAACTACCTGCCGCAGATGATGCACGGGATCGAGGACAGCTACTGCAGCCGTGTGCGCTGCACCCGCACCGAGAGGAAGGCCTTCGAGGACGTCGCCGCGCGCATGGCGGCGGCGCATCCCGCGGGGTCCTAGCCTGGCGCCGCGGTCGCGCGTCTTTCGAGACGCCCTCCGCGAGGGCTCCTCAAGATGACGAAGGGTGTGGGTTGGCCGAACACGCGTCATGCTGAGGAAGGCGGCGCGGCAGCCTGTCGCTAAGCCCGCAGCGGCCAGGAGCTCGGCCAGCCTGGCGCGGCTGGAGTTTTGAGTGGCGCCTTGCCGTATCCCCACCGTCTCGCGCTTGGGGCACAAGCTCGCGCAGCAGGGGTGGTTCGACGCCCCGGCCTGGAGGGCGAGGCATGGGCAAGACGAGCGCCAGACCGTTCAACCCGGCTGCGGGCATGGCGGCGCGCCTGTCGCGCCTGGAGGCCGCGTCCGCCGTCGAGCGCGCCGACGCGCCGCACCCGGAGCGATGGGGGGTGCCTGCGGCGGCGCTGGAGCTTGCAGCCCATAGCGACGTGGCGGCCGTGCGGGACGGGCGAGGACGGGTGTCGCACGCCCACCGCACCGACGTGTTCGAGCGCCTGCACGAGCGGGGTTCGCTCAGCGAAGGCCAGCTTGCGGCGGTGCGGCGGCTGGAGCGCGACATGGGCCTGCGCGCCGGCCTGTTCCGCCCACCCTCAGACCTGGTCAAGGTCGACGCCCAGGCGCGCACGGAGGGGGCGAGCCAGCGCATGCTGGAGGCCGGCGCCCGGGTCGAGACGGCCCTAGGCGCGACCGGGCCCCGCTGCGCCCTATTGCTGCGGGCGCTGGTCGAGCCCGCCGTCCTGAAAGGCGCGAGCGTGGACTGGCGCGACGCCGTGGCGCGGGAGACCGGCGAGCACAACCCCCACGCCCAGGCCGCCCGGGTGCGGACCGCCTGCGACAACCTGATGCTGGCCTATCTGGCGGGCGATCGGGCGGGACCGCCGCGGAAGCCGTCGCCTTGAGGGCGGCGCTCCGCAGCATCCGGAGCCTCGATCCCTGGACGCTCCGCTTCGGCCTCATCGCCCTGGTCGCCGCCGGCTTCGCCTTCGTGGGCCTGTCGACCGGCGGCTTCTGGATCGACGAGCTCTACACCGTGCACCTGATCGATCATCGCGGCGGGGTCGGCGAGGTGCTGCGCCGCTCGCTCACCGACACCCAGCCGCCGGGCTATTACCTGCTGCTCTGGGCCTGGACCCGGCTCGCCGGGGTGTCGGAGACCTCGGTGCGGTTGTTGAGCGCCCTGTGCGGGGTCGCGGCCCTGGCGGTGTTGGGGTGGGGACTGCGCCGGGTGTTCCGCCCGGCGGCCGTCGCCTTCGCCCTGGCGGTCGCAGCCTGCTCCATGGGCTGGTTCATGCACGTGCAGAACGGGCGCAACTATGCGCTGAGCCTGCTCGTCTCGGCCGCGCTGCTGTCGCTCGCGGTGGCGTGGCGTCGCCGCCGACAGGCTGGGCGGCCGGCGGGTCTGGCGCTTGCGGGGCTGGTGGTCGTCGGCCTGCTGGGCAGCTTCTGCCACGCCTACCTGCTGCTCGGGACGGGCATGGTGCTGGGCTGGCTGCTGCTCGGCGCCTGGCGGGACCGGCGCACGGCGGCCGCGCTGATCGGTTCGGGGGCACTGATCCTGGCCTTGAACATCGCCTATCTGCACCTGCTGGCGCGCTCCAGTCGCCAGGACCTGCACGACCTGTGGTTCGGCAACGATCCGACGGCCTTGCGGCTCATGCTGAGCTCAGCGGGCGGAATGACGATCCCGGAGACGGCCTTGCTGGCCATCGGCGTGCTGGTCGTCGCCGGCCTCGTGCGCAGGCCGCAGGCGAGCGCTGCGGGAGTCGGCGCGGCGGATCAGGCCTGGACCGCGGGCCTGTGCGCGGCCACGCTGCTGGGCGTGACCGGGGCGGGGCTGCTGGTCTCGTTCACGCTTGCGCCCTCCTTCTCCAACCGCAACCTGTTCACAGCGGCCCCCTTCGCCTGGGGGCTGCTGGCCTGGCTTTACGACAGGGCCGGACCGCGGGGGCGGGGCGCGCGCGAGACGCTGCTGGGCGGCGTGCTCGTGGTGCTGGTCGGGGCCAACCTGGCGCTGCTGGTCGGGCGCTTCCGGCCGCTGACCGAGCCCTGGCGGGCGTCGGCCCGCTACGTCCAATCCTTTGCGGGCTGCGTCGGACGGCCGATCCCGGTGGTCTATCCGCTGCAGTTCGGCCCGGCGGACGCCGGCTTCCGCGCCCTGGCCGAGCAGGCCTTCTACGGGCGCTACCTGGGCCGAGGCGGAAGGCCTGTGGCCGTGCTGCCGTCCGAGCTGGCGGGCCGCCGACGCCTTGCGGGACTGCAGGCCTTGCTGTCCGCCCGCTCGACCGACGTCGGTCCCGGCGGGTGTCCGGTCCTGGCCTGGGGCGTGCACGACCTGACCGAGGCGGGCGCGATCGAGATCGGCGAGGACCTGCTTCGCTCGCCGGGCTTTCGCGGGTCACGGCTGCAGGTGCAGGCGTTCGTCGATTACCGCCGCGCCCTGCTGACCTGGCGACCGCGGCCGACCGCCTGGGTCTTCCTGGCCGCACCCGCGCCGCCGCCGCCGGGCGGTCGCCTTGCGCTCCCGTCGCTCGCGCCCCACGCCGATCCGGCCGCGATTGACGCCGGCGACCGGCTCGTCCTGGAGCATCTGTACGCTTTCGCGGGTCGCTCCGGGCCGCCGTACGCCGTCGACGGCTACGGGCTTCAGCGCTGGCGCGCCGGAGTGCTGCGAAGCGAGAGCTTTCCGGTCGCGAGGCGGTTCGCCTGCGACCCGCCCACGCCGCGCTCCAAGGCGGCGGTCTGGCCGGACCTGCGCCTGCCCGGATGCAGCGCGCGCCCGCTCGGCGCCGACGATCCGCCGGTCGCACCCTAGGGGCCGCAGGCGGTGAACCTCGCCGGGTCTCGCGCCTTCTTCAACAGCCAAACCGGACAACCAGGCCGAACAACCAGGCCGGACAGCCAGGCCGGACAGCTAGGCCGGGTCGCGGGCCGATCGAGGACGCCCATGCTCCAGCTCATCATCCCTTTCCTCGCCGTGGTGCTCGTGGGCGTCGGCATCGCCATCGAGACGCCGACCAACGCCCTGCTGAGCAAGACGGCCGGGTCGGTGTTGTGGGGTACGCTGATCTCCTTCGGCGTCGGCTTGGTGGTGCTCGCCCTCGGCGCCCTGCTGCTGCGCCCCAAGCTGTCGCCGGGCTGGGTGGGGGAGACGCCCTGGTACGCCTGGGTGGGCGGCCTCTACGGCGTCGGCGTCGTCGCCATCTCGTCCTGGGCGACGCCTCGGCTCGGCGTAGGCACCACCTTGGTGGTGATCGTGGCGTCCCAGGTCACGCTCGGCGTGGTGCTAGACCATTTCGGCCTGCTCGGGCTCACGGCGCATCCCGCGGGCTGGCTGCGCCTCTGCGGCGTCGCGGTGGTCTCCGGCGGCGCGCTGATGGTCGCCTTGGGCTGAGACGGGCGCGCCCTCCAAGCTGGCGCCAAGCCTGCAGGACCGGGCGCAGGTGACCCCATGACCGACCAGAACGATACAGCTGCCCCAACCCCCAACACGCTTCCGGTCCCCATCGTCCGCGCTCAGCGCAGCGGAGAGCGGCGGCCCGATCCGGCCTACTGCGCCCAGCTTCTCGGCCGCGACGGTCAGAGGCGGGGCCTGCGCGGCGGCGCTCCGGTGCTGCAGGCGGCCCGCAGCGCCTATCTCGACGTCGAATGGTCGGGCCCCGCCGACCGCCGCTCAGGCATGGGCCAACTCGCCGCCCGGCGGGTCTGACCGCCACGCCGGCTGGCCCGCGGCTTGCAGGCGGTGCGGGTCGATCGGAGCCGCCGCATGAGCCTTGTCCTCGCCCGTCTGCCGGTCCTGGCCCGCATGTTCGACGTGGCGGTGGCGGTGCTGATCTTCACCGCCCTAAGCTGAAGTTCGCCGAGCTGAAGCTCGCTGAGCTGACGGTCGCCCCGCGGACGTCCGCGGGCTGACCTCCGCAGGTCAGTCCCCGCCTTCCCGGCGGGCGGCGACGATGGTCATGATGAAGCCCGCCAGCACGTCCAGCAGCACCATGATCGTCACCAGGAAGAAGGCTGAGGTCGCAAAGGCGCGAAACAGCAGGAACTCCACCAGGCAGGCGATGAACAGCAGCATCGAGAGCGAATGGTTGATGATGGCGATGTGGCGGCTGCCCGTCGACTTCAACAGCTCCACGAACAGGATCAGCAGCGAGCTGAACACCACCAGATCGCCCAGCGTCACCGACCAGTGGCCGCCGGAGGCCATCGGCACCTGCAGCAGCGGCTCCAGCATGCGCGCGTCGGCCGAGCCGTGGCGCGCGCCGGGCACGAGGGCCAGGATCAGCAGGTTGTAGCCGATCACCGGCAGGGCCAGCAGGGGCAGGGTGGCGAACATGGGCTGGGCTCCGGGCCCTCGCGGCGGGACGACTCAAGACCCTAGCTTGCCGTGT
This sequence comes from uncultured Caulobacteraceae bacterium, assembly GCA_964243445.1. Lineage (GTDB taxonomy): Bacteria > Pseudomonadota > Alphaproteobacteria > Caulobacterales > Caulobacteraceae > CAHJWH01. The sequence goes on from CAXTEX010000070.1 coordinate 6,621, forward strand.
CCGCCGTCATGGGCGCAACCGTGTCGACGCCGCCCCGCCCCAAGCTGCGCCGCCGTTTGGCTCAAGCCGCAGACGGGCGATAGCCGTAGAGCCAGTCCAGCCGTGCGCTCGCATCGCCCAGGGCGGCGGCGGCGAAGGCGGCGCGGCGGAGCGGGCCGGGCAGGTGGAACACCGAACCGTTGCGCGCCGCCCAGGCCTGCACCTTGCGCACCCGGGCGTAGCGTTCGCGGGCGTAGGCCTGCAGGCCCTGCGCGGGGTCCGGGGCGTGGGCCAGATGGCGCGCGAGCGCCTCTGCGTCCTCTATCGCCATGCCGGCGCCCTGGGCCAGGTAGGGGACCATGGGGTGGGCCGCGTCGCCGAGCAGCACGATCCGGCCCTTCGCCCAGCCCGGACGCGCCGGCCGGTCGTGCACCGCCGAGCGCCAACCCGCCTCTCCCGCCCGCGCTTGGGCCTCGACCAAGGCCCGCACGGGTTCTGGCCAGCCGAAAAAGGCAAGGGCGATCTCGCCGGGCGCCGCGGCCGCGGTCCAGGACTCCTCGGCCCAGGCGCGCGCCGGCGTAAAGCCCACGAAGTTCACCAGATCGCCGCCGCGCACGAAGTAGTGGACGAAATGGCTGCCCGTGCTCGTCCAGACTGTCGCTGCGGGCGCGACCAGCCCCGGCGGCAGGTCGGCCGCCGAGACAAGGCCCCGCCAGGCGATCTGGCCGGTGAAACGGGCGGGCGTCTCGCCGAGCACCGCTGCGCGCACCCGCGAATGCACGCCGTCGGCGCCCACCAGCACATCGGCGCTCATCGCCTCGCCGCCGATCTCCAGCCGCACGCCGTCGCCGTCCGCCTCGACCCGCTCGACGGGGCTGTCGACGCGCAGCCGCACCCCGGCTGTCTCGCAGGCGGCGAGCAGGAGGGCGTGCAGGTCGGCCCGGTGCGCCTGCAGGTAGGGCGCGCCCCAGCGGGCGGCCGCGTGCGCGCCGAGCGGCGTGCTGAGCAGCCGCCGTCCGCTCTCCCGGTCGTAGATGTCCGCGCTCTCGGGGGCGAAGGCGATGCGGCGGAGCGCCGTCTCCAGCCCCAGGGCGAACAGCAGGCGGGTGGCGTTGGGCGCGAGCTGCAGCCCTGCGCCCGCCTCGCCCAGGCTCCCGGCGCGCTCCAGCACCAGGACCTCGGCCCCGACCCTGGCCAGCGCCAGGGCCGCGGCGAGGCCGCCGATGCCTGCGCCCGCCACGATCACGCGCATGCGGTCACGCGCATGGGTCGGCCTGCAGGCGGTCGGGACGAAGGCGCGGCTGACGCATGGCCGGTGTTCGCGCCGCGGCCGGCGGGGGTCAAGCCGCGGCTCCGTGGCGTTGACCCGTCCTTAAAGCCTGCGCCGGCATGATGTCCTGCAACCCCGCGAGCGTATCGGCATGGCCAAGGCCCAGTTCCACCGCCATCAGAAGGTCTGGGTCGAGGCCGTCGGCGCCTGGGCCACCATCGAGAAGCTGATCCCCGTCTGGGCCAAGGGCTTCGACGAGCCGATCCGCATCACCTACGAGCTGGGCCTCGGCCGCGAGTTCCGCAGCGAGGAGCTGCGCGCCGACTCGCCCGCCGAGAAGGCCGCGCCCGACGCCGAGGGCGGAGAGTGGCGCATCCTGCGCGCCCGCAACAAATGGCAGGCGCCGGAGGACTGCGCCCACCATCCCCTGCCCGGCACCTTCCCGGTGGTGGTCACCGACGTCACCGATTGGGGCGGTTGGCGCGTTCCCGGCGCGGAGTACGACCGCGACCCCTATAAGATCGAGCACCAGTCGCGCCTGCTGGCCTGCGCGCCGCGGCTGATGCGGCTGGCGCGGGAGCTGGCGGCGCTGGCCTCCGACTCCGCCGAGGACTGCCCGCCCGAACTGCTGAGACTGGCGCGCTCGGCCGCCACGGTGCTGCGCTTCGTCAACGACGAGCAGGGCGCCCCGACCACGGCGATGGTGGCGGAGTAGGCGCCGAAGCCCCGCGGCCGCAGGTGGCGCCTCGCCCCCCGGACGGTTACATCGGAGTCCATGCGCACCGACCAGCCCGTCCCTCTGCCCGTTCGCCTGCAGGACTATCGGCCGCCGGCCTTCCGCGTCGAGTCGGTGCGGCTGATGTTCGATCTGCAGCCCTCGGCCACGCGGGTGCGCGCCCGGCTGGAGCTGGTGCGGCAGGGCGACGCCGCCGAACCGCTGGCGCTGGACGGCGTACGGCTGACGCTGATCTCGGCCAGCGTCGACGGCCAGCCGCTCGGCCCTGAGCGTTACGCCCTGGGCGCCGAAAGCCTCGTCATCGCCGATGTCCCCGACGCCTTCGTGCTGGAGACCGAGGTCGAGATCGATCCGCAGGGCAATACGGCGCTGGACGGCCTCTACATGTCGGGCGGCCGCTTCTGCACCCAGTGCGAGGCCGAGGGCTTCCGCAAGATCACCTTCTTCCCCGACCGGCCCGACGTGCTGGCCCGCTACACCGTGCGCATCGAGGCGGACGCCGGCCTCTATCCGCGGCTGCTGTCCAACGGCAACCTCCTCGACCAGGGCCCGCTCGAGGGCGGCCGCCACTTCGCGGAGTGGAGCGATCCCTTCCCCAAGCCCTGCTATCTGTTCGCCCTGGTCGCCGGCGAGCTCGACGAGCTGTCCGACAGTTTCACGACCATGAGCGGGCGCGAGGTCCAGCTCCGCATCTATGTCGATCCCGGCCAGTCGGCTCGCGCCGCCTACGCCATGGATGCACTGAAGCGGTCCATGCGCTTCGACGAGACCGCGTTCGGGCGCGAGTACGATCTGGACCTGTTCATGATCGTGGCCGTGCGCGACTTCAACTTCGGGGCCATGGAGAACAAGGGGTTGAACATCTTCAACTCCAGCCTGCTCCTGGCCGACCCGCATACCGCCACCGACGCCGACTACGAGCGGATCGAGAGCGTGATCGCCCATGAGTATTTCCACAACTGGACCGGCGACCGCATCACCTGCCGCGACTGGTTCCAGCTCTGCCTCAAGGAGGGCCTGACGGTCTTCCGCGACCAGGCCTTCTCGGCCCAGGAGCGCGGGGCGGCTGTGCAGCGGATCAAAGACGTGCGCGCCCTTCGCGCCCGCCAGTTCCCCGAGGACGCCGGACCGTTGGCCCACCCGGTGCGCCCGTCCAGATATCTGAAGATCGACAACTTCTACACCGCCACCATCTATGAGAAGGGCGCGGAGATCATCCGCATGCTCGCCACCCGGCTGGGGCCGCAGGGCTTTCGCGCCGGCATGGACCTCTACTTCGAGCGCTGCGACGGGACGGCGACCACCATCGAGGCCTTCCTCGCCTGTTTCGCCGACGCCTCCGGGCATGACCTCGGCCCCTGGATGGGCTGGTACGAGCAGGCGGGCACGCCGCAGCTGTCCGTCGAGGCCCTGTACGACGAGGCGGCGCATGCGCTCGACCTCACCCTGCGCCAGACCACCGCGCCCACGCCCGGCCAGCCGCACAAGCACGCTCTTCCCGTGCCCGTGGAGATCGGCCTGCTGCATGCGGAGGGCGCGCCGCTCGCCTTCCGCGTTCCGGGCGGAGACGCGCCGGTCCAGCGCGCCCTGCTGACCCTGGAAGGCGATCGGATGCAGGTGCGGCTGAGCGAGGTGGCGCGCCTGCCGGTGCTGTCGGCGCTGCGGGGCTTCTCCGCGCCGGTCGCGCTCTCAACCGATGCGCCCGCCCACGACGGCTATGTGCTGCTGGCGTCCGACACCGACCTGTTCAACCGTTGGGAGGCGGGGCAGGCTCTGGCGCGCGACCTGATCCTCGCCCGTGTCCGCGGCGCGCCCGACGAGGTGAGCGAGACGCGCTACGCCGACGCCATGGGCCGCGCTCTGCGGGATGCGGGCGCGGACAACGCCTTCAAGGCGTTGCTGCTGGAGCTGCCGACCGAGTCGGACCTCGCCATGGCCATGGTGCGGGACGCCGATCCGGCCCTCATCCACGACGCGCGGGAGGCGCTGCGCGCCCGCATCGCGGTCCATCTGGCCGACCAGCTCATCGAGATGCACGGCGCGCTGCAGTCGGACGCGGACTTCTCCCCGGACGCCGGGCAGGCCGGGCGCCGGGCGCTCCGCAACGCGGCGCTGGACATGCTGACCGCCGACCCGCGCTCGGCGGTGATCGAGCGGGCGCGTGGGCATTTCGACGCGGCCGCCAACATGACCGACGCCATGGCCGGGCTGTCCGCCCTGTCCAGGATCGGCGGAACCGCCTTCGACGCGGCGCTGGAGGGCTTCTACGCGCGCTGGCGGGACGAGCCTCTGGTGGTGGACAAGTGGTTCGCCGTCCAGGCCCGCGCGCCGGGGGAGGAGACCCTCGGCCGGGTGCTGGGGCTGACCGCCCACCCCGCCTTCGAGGCCCGCACGCCCAACCGGTTGCGGGCCCTGGTGGCGGGCTTCAGCGTGGGCAATCCCTTCCGCTTCCACAGCTTCGACGGCGCCGGCTACCGCTTCCTGGCCGACCAGATCCTGGGCGTGGACGCCTTCAACCCCACCTTGGCGGCCCGCCTGGTCGGACCGTTGGGCGACCACGCCCGCTACCGCGCCGAACTGGCCGCGGCGATGAAGGCCGAGCTGGCGCGCATCGTCGCCCACCCCGCCTTGTCCAAGAACGTGCTGGAGCTGTCGGCCAAGGCCCTGGAGGGGTGAGCGGGCCCCCGCCCTGGCTTTCCAAAGTTAAGCGGCCGGCGCCCTTCACGGCTGGTGACACGGAGGACTCCGCGCGCCTAAGATTCCAGCATTGAATCGGGGAGGATCGCCGGCTTGGCCAGCCGCGCGCCATCGGGGAGCGAGAGCGTGCAGGGGCGGGACCGCGCCCGGGACGAACCGGGCGGCGTCTTCTCCCTCGTGCTGCGTATCGTCGTGCTCTCGGCGGTGCTGCTGCTGGCCATCTATACGGTCGTGGCCATCACCCGGCCGCCGGCCTCGTCCGGCTTCGGTCCCGCCGCGGCGCGGCTGGCCGCCGAGCGGTTGGCCTCCCGCGCTGCGGCGGTCTCCGCCAGCCTGAAGCTCGCGGCGGTCGCCGGCGTCGCCTCGGCCTCCGACCCGGCGGCGACGGCGCTGCGCTACGGGGCTCCAGCCGCCCGGGCGGCGGCGCTCGTCCAGGGCGGGGCGCTGATCTCCATGGTCGGCGACGGCGCGGCGCGCTCGGCCCTGGCTCTCGCCGCGGTCATGCGCGACGGCGAGGCCGGCGCATGGTTCGGCCTGCCGGTCGCGCGCTCAGGCCCCTGGGTGAGCGCCGGCGCGCCGGCGGCCGACGGGCGCCAGGTGATCCTGGCCGCCCGCGCAGCCAGCCTCTTTCCGACCAGGACCGCGGACCGGCAGCTGCTGCTCACGCCCCAGGGCCTGGTCCTGGCCGCCGACGGGCCGACGCCGCTGACGTCGCGGGCCGCGCTCGGCCTCAGCGCTTCGGAGCTTCGCGCCGCTGCGGCGGGAGACGGGGTGGTGCGCGGATTGCTGGGGGTCGGCCGGCCGGCCTGGATCGCCGTCGCGCGCACGTCGGACGGCGCCCTGCTGGCGGCCGTGGCCACGCCTCGCACCCTGCTTTCGGCGGTGCGAGGCCGGGTGTCCACCACCAACGTCTTCGCCCTGTTCGCGCCCCTGGCCGTGGGCCTGCTGCTCACCCT
>CAXTEX010000071.1:0-11977 GCA_964243445.1 uncultured Caulobacteraceae bacterium
TCGAAGATGCGGGCGGTGCCGTCGCCCTGGTGCACGTCGCAGTCCACCACCAGCATGCGGCCGACCGCGCCCTCGTCCAGCAGCATCCGCGCCGCCACCGCCACGTCGTTGAAGGTGCAGAAACCCGCGCCGCCGTCCGGCCCTGCGTGGTGGCTGCCGCCCGCGGTGTTGCAGGCCAAGCCGGTCTCCAGCGCCAGCCGCGCGGCCAGCACCGTGCCGCCGGTCGCGGCGCGGGCGCGGTCGGCGACAGTGCGGGTGATCGGCAGGCCGATGCGGCGCTCCATCTCGCGCGGTACGGCGAGGTCGAACACCTGTCGCACATAGACGGGGTCGTGCACGGCGGCGAGCGCCTCGAACGCCACAGGCTCAGGACGGGCGAAGCCGGTCGCCGGGACCAGACCCTCCTCGACCAGCACCTCGGCCAGCCGCTGGTACTTGCCCATGGGAAAGCGGTGGTCGGCCGGCATGTCGGCCGTGTAGGCGCGATGGTGGACGACGGGCGGCAGCGCCGCGCGGGCGAGGCTCAAGGCGCGGGCGTCGCCAGGGGCTTGGACTTGTCGACCACATAGCTGGACAGGATCACCAGCTCGCCGGGGCCGCTGTTCCTCACGCTGTGCGGCGTGCCGGCGGGCGCCGCGAAACTGTCGCCGCGCTTCAGCCTCTGGTCCGGACGGCCGCTGATCTCCACCATCGCCGAGCCCTGCTCGATGTAGCCGATTTCCAGGCCGGGGTGGGTGTGGCGGGCGACCAGGCCGTGGTCGTCAATCGTCGTGCGCACCAGTTCGGTGCGCCAGGCGGGGGCCGGCACGTCCTGCTGCTGCAGCACGTCGCGATGGATGAGCTGGGGCTGGGCCGCCGCAGCCGATGTGAGGAGGCATAACGTAGCGAGGCCGATGGACAGGCGGGCGGCGTTGGGCATGGCGGCGATCCTCACGCGTGACCAATCCCACATGCGACCGCCGGTTCCGTTCAGAGCAGGTCGCGCAGCCAGGCGCAGAGCGGAGCATCGGCCGGCGGCATGGGGTGGTCGAGCAGCTGGGCCGGTCGGACCCATTTCAGCGCCGCGTGTTCACGGCGGGTCACCTGCCCCTCCCACCGGCGCAGCAGGTAGAGGGGCATCAGCAGGTGGAAGCCCTCATAGGCGTGGCTGGCGAAGACGAAGGGCGCGAGGCAGGCTTGATCGACATTGATCCCCAGCTCCTCGTCCAACTCGCGGATCAGGCAGGCTTCCGGCGTCTCGCCCGCCTCCACCTTGCCGCCGGGGAACTCCCACAGGCCGGCGAGCGACTTGCCTTTCGGTCGCTGGCAGATCAGCACCCGCCCGTCCGTATCGATCAGGGCCGCAGCCGCGACCAGCAGCAGGGGCGCGGTCACGGCGCGCCGGGCAGGGTGGTGGGCGACATGGACGCCCGTTCGCCTTCCACGCCGGGCGCGAGCGAGAGATCGCCCACGCTCCCGTGCGGCGTGCGCGCGGATGCATGGGCTGAGGACCTGAGCCAGGGCGTCAGGGCCAGGAAGGCCGCGCCGACCGCCGCGGCGGTCCAGCCAATGACGCCGAACACGTGCAGCGAGGTGTGCAGGGCGAGCCTGGGGTCGAGCACCTGGCCGCCGACCGTCTCCGCGCCCGCGAGCTGGGTCAGCCGCCCGCCGATCCACTCGCCCCAGGACAGGGACAGATACCACATGGACATCAAGGTGGCGGCCAGCGTGACCGGCGCCAGCCGGGTGATCTGCGACAGCCCGACGGGATAGAGGCAGAACTCGCCGGTCGTCTGCAGCAGATAGGAGATCACCAGGATGAACAGCGGCTCGCGGAACTGAGCGTCGACGAAGCGGCCGCCGAACACCAGCACCAGGAAGCCTGCGCCGACCTGGAGCAGGGCGGCGCCGAACTTGGCGGTCGGGCTCGGGTCGCGATCCCGCCGGCCGAGCCAGGCCCAAAGGGCGGCGAACAGGGGCGCCAGGATCAGGATGAAGCCGGGATTGAACGACTGGGTCTGGGCCGCCGTGATCCCGAAGGCTGCACCGGTCGGCAGGCGCACGTTGCGGTCGGTGAACAGGCTGATGGCCGAACCTTGCAGCTCGAACAGGGCGTAGAAGACCGCGCAGCCCACCATCAGCACCAGCGCCAGGCCGAGCCGCTCGCGCTCCACCCGCCCGCAGCGCCGCGCCATGTACCAGCCGACATAGGCCAGCGACGCCGCCGAGCCGAGACCCAGCAGCGCGCCCACGAAGGCGTTGTGGCGTAGCAGCAGGTAGATCAGTCCCACGCCGACCAGGCCCAGCAGATAGAGGCTGCCTTCCAGCCTCACGGGGCCGGCGACCGGCCGCCGTAGGGCGTCGGGCGACGGCGGCTCGCCGTGGCCCTGCAGCAGCGGCTTGCCCAGCACGAAGACCACCAGACCCAGGGTCATGCCGATGCCGGCCAGGCCGAACCCTGCCCACCAGCCGACCGTCTGCCCCAGCGCCCCACAGATGATCGCCGACCAGAAGGCGCCCAGGTTGATGCCGTAGTAGTAGAGGGTGAAGCCGCTGTCGCGGCGCGGATCGTCGGCGGGGTAGAGCTGGCCGACGATGGCCGACAGGTTCGGCTTCAGATAGCCGACGCCGATGATGATCAGCGCCAGCGCGGCGTAGAAGAGGTTCACGAACAGCGGGTCGCGCGCCTGGACGGACAGGGCGTAGGCGCCTTTCGGCAGCGTGTGGGGCAGGGCGGCGGCGGGCGGCAGGCCCTTGATCTCCAGTCCGCCTGCGGGGTCGGCGGTGAAGTCGTAGGCGCCCTCGCCGACCTTGAGCCGGACGTGGCGCGCGCTGGCGCGGCCTGTGACCTGGAAGGCGTAGGCGTGGCCCTGGTAGGTGAGCAGCTGCTGGGCGGGCGGGCCCTCGATGGCCAGGCCCAGATGACCCATGGCCAGCAGCACGCCGCCGAACACCACCGCCTTGCGGGTGCCGAGGAAGCGATCGGCCAGCACGCCGCCGACCAGCGGCATGAGATAGACCAGCGTCGCATAGGAGCCGTAGTCGGCCGCCGCCGACTTGTCGTCGAACAGGAAATGCTGCGTCAGGTAGTAGATCAGCAGGGCGCGCATGCCGTAATAGGAGAACCGCTCCCACATCTCGGCGAAGAACAGCACGTATAGTCCACGCGGATGCTGGCGCAGCTGCAGCATCACGGGCAGGGCGCTGACGACGGTGATCAGCACGCCGAGCACAAGGACGATGTTCAAGCTCGTACGCTCTCTTCGCGGGCGCGCGCCCATCCACAGGCGAGCGAAGAGATCACGGGCTCAGGGATCGGACAAGCGGGCGGCCCAGGCCGCGCGGAAACACCGCTGCGCCTGCCGCGTTTAGGTCAGGACAGCGTCACGAGGCGATCCATGAAAACCCCAGGCCCCGACCATCCCATCACCCTCACGCAGCACGCCGGTCAGGTCCGCGTGCGCTTCCAGGACCATGTGATCGCCGCGAGCGACCATGTGCTGACGCTGCAGGAGGCGAACTATCCGCCCGTGCACTACTTTCCTCGCCCCGACGTGGAGACCGGCTTCATCTCCAAGACCACCCACCACACCGAATGCCCCTACAAGGGTGAGGCCAGCTACTTCACCTTCTACATGAACGGCGACATGCTGGAGAACGCGGTCTGGAGCTACGAGACGCCCTATCCGGCCATGGAGCAGATCAAGGACATGCTGGCCTTCTACCCGAACAAGTTCGAAGTCTACGAGATCGACGAGGCCGACATCGCCGACCGTCACCGTCCGGCATTCTCGGACGCCTGGCCCGCGGCCGACAGTGGCGCCCAGTAAAGTCTGGAGGCGGCGGTGCCCTCTTCGCCTGACGACCTGCGCGCCGCCGCCCTCGCCCTGCCCGAGGCGGAGGAGAAGGATCACTTCGGCGCCCCCTCGTTCCGGGTGAACGGCAAGATCTTCGCCCAGATCGCCGTGCGCGACGGCGCCAAGGCGATCCTCAGGCTCCCTCAGGGGCGGCGGGAACTGCTTTGGGAGGTCCGCCCGGAGGCCTTCACGCCGTGCGTCTGGGGCAAGAGCATCTCCTGCTACGTGGCGCTAGAGGCGATCGAGCCGGACGAACTGGCGGAGCTGGTCCGCGCCAGCTGGATCGAGGTCGCGCCTAAGCGCCTTATCGCCGCCCGCCCTTCCTTGCCGCCCGGCGGTTGATCGGATAGGCACGCGCGGCTTCAGCCGAGCCGCAAACTGCATGTCCGACACTCCCGCCTTCCGGCCTCAGGCCCGCAGCCCGCGCGGCTTCCAGGACCGGCGCGCGCGCGACCTGCGCGCGGAGCGCACCATCCTGCTGGCCGTGGCCGAGGTCTACGAGCGGTTCGGCTTCGAGGCCCTTGAGACCTCCGCCTTCGAGTACGCCGATGCGCTCGGCAAGTTCCTGCCTGACAGCGACCGGCCGAACGAAGGCGTCTTCGCCCTCCAGGACGACCCAGACACTGAGAATGGGCAGTGGATGGCGCTGCGCTACGACCTGACCGCGCCGCTCGCCCGCTTCTACGCCCAGAACCGCGAGACCCTGCCCAAGCCCTTTCGTCGCTATGCCTTCGGCACGGTGTGGAGGAACGAGAAGCCCGGGCCGGGCCGCTACCGCGAGTTCATCCAGTGCGACGCCGACACGGTGGGCTCTGCGCGGCCCGAGGCCGACGCCGAGGTGATCGCCATGGGCGTGGCGGGGCTGCAGGCCGCGGGGCTGGAGCCGGGATCGGCGGTCATCCGCATCAACACCCGCGAGGTCCTGAACGGCGTGCTGGCCTCGGCCGGGGTGAGCGATGCGGGCCAGAAGCTGGCGGTCCTTCGCGCGGTGGACAAGCTCGACCGGCTGGGGCCGGACGGCGTGCGGATGCTGCTGGGCGCCGGCCGCAAGGACGAAAGCGGCGACTTCACCAAGGGCGCCGGGCTCGACCCAGCGGCCATCGAGCGCGTGCTGGCCTATACCCGCGCCGGCGCCGACAGCCGCGAGGCCACCCTGGCGCGGGTCTCCGACGCCATCGGCGGCTCGGCGGAAGGCGACGAGGGCCTGGAAGATCTGTCCAGGATCGGCGCGGCGCTGACCGCCATGGGCGTGGACGAGGCGGCGGCGGTGTTCGACCCCTCCATCGTGCGGGGCCTGGAGTACTATACGGGCGCGGTATTCGAGACCGAGCTGAGCCTGCCGACCCTGGATGATCGCGGCCAGCCGGTGCGCTTCGGCTCCATCGCCAGCGGCGGCCGCTATGACGACCTGGTGGCGCGCTTCACAGGCGAGAGCGTGCCGGCCACGGGCTTCTCCTTCGGGGTCAGCCGGCTGGTGGCGGCGCTGCGGGCGGCGGGGCGGGAGCCGGGCGTCACCGCGCGCGGACCGGTGGTGGTCATCGCCTTCAACGAGGCCTCCATGGCCGACTATTTCGCCATTGCGGGCGAGCTGCGCGGAGCGGGGATCGCCACGGAGGTCTATCTCGGCGGCTCGGGCATGAAGGCGCAGATGAAATACGCCGACCGCCGCCTGTCGCCCGCCGCGGTCATCGTCGGCGAGGACGAGCTGGCCGCTGGGACGGTCACGGTGAAGGACCTGGATCTCGGCCGCGCCCTGGCCGGCAAGGTCGGCGACAATGCCGCCTGGCGCGCCGAGCGGCCGGGGCAGGCGACCATCCCCCGCGCCGATCTGGTCGCCCACCTGCGCCGCATCCTGGAGGGCTGAGCGGTGCTGGCGGAGCGCGTCCTCGCGCCGGAGCAGATCGCGCCTGTCCGCGCGCCGTTCGAGGCGTTCGGCGGCGTCTGGACCGACGCGGCGGTGCTGCAGCCGCTCTCCTTGCTGCTCGACCTCGCCGGGGAGGCCATGCGCGCGCGCCTGTTCACCGTCCAGGGCGAGGGCGCCGCGGAGCTGTGCCTGCGCCCGGACTTCACCATCCCCATCGCCACCGCCCACATCGCCGCGGGCGCTTCGGAGGGTCGCTATCTCTACGAGGGCAAGGCCTTCCGCACCGCGCCCCGCGACAGCGGCCGCCCCGCCGAGTTCCTGCAGATCGGCGCGGAGGTCTATGGCGAGCCCGAAGACCGCGTCGCCCAGGACGTGGAGATCGCCGTGCTCGCCTGGACGGCCTCCCAGGCCGGCGGCCGCGCCGACCTCGGCCTGGTGCTCGGCGACGTGTCCCTGTTCGACGGGTTCCTGACGGCGCTGGATCTGCCCCAGGCGCTCCGCCAGCGGCTGGTGCGCGCCTACGCCAGCGGCCGGGGCCTGAGGGCCGAGCTGGACCGGCAGCAGTCCGGCGCGGCGCTCCGCACCGGCGGCCGCCTGGCGGAGCTGCTGAGCGGACTGCCCGAGGGCGAGGCCACCGGCGTGCTGGAGGAGCTGTGGCGGCTGGCCGGCATCTCGCCGGTGGGCGGCCGCTCCCCGGCGGAGATCGCCCACCGGCTCTGCGCGCGGGCGGAACAGGCGTCGGCGGCGCACCTCAGTCCCGGAGAGGCGGCCCTGATCGCCCGCTATCTCGACATCGTCGCTCCGCCCAGGGAGGCGTTCGACCGCATAGAGTCGCTGGCCTACGAGGCCAAGGTCGAATTCGATATCCAGCTTCAGCCCTGGACGCGCCGGCTGCGGGGGCTCGTGGCGGCGGGTGTGCCGGAGTGGGCTATGATCTTCTCAACCGGCTTCATGCGCGCCTTCGGCTATTACGACGGCATGCTGTTCGAGGTGCGAAGCTTGGCGCTCGGCTATGACCGGCCGGTGGCGGCGGGCGGCCGGTACGACGGCCTGCCGGCCAGACTGGGCGCGCGGGACCGGACGGGCGCGATCGGCTGCACGGTCCGGCCAGGGCGCGCGGTTGCCGAGGGATGAGCATGAAGAGCGCCATATCTCCCTCTCCTCTTGCGGGAGAGGAAAGGGGCCCAGCTCTGCTGGGAAGGGTGAGGGGTCGCGCGGCCGTCTGCAGCTGCACCCGTAGCGCGACCCCTCACCCTCCCATTGCTGGCGCAATGGGCCCCTCCCTCTCCCGCAGGGGGAGAGGGGTTTGAGCGCCCTCGTCCTGGCGGTCCCGTCCAAGGGGCGGCTGAAAGAACAGGTCGACGCCTGGCTGGCCGGGTGCGGGTTCGCCATTGAGGCCGACGGCGGGGATCGCGGATACCGTGCGCTGCTGCGCGGCCTGCCGGGAGCCGAGGTGCGGCTGATGTCGGCGGGCGACATCGCCTCGGCGCTCGACGCTGGCGACATCCACATCGGGGTGACTGGCGAGGACCTGCTGCGCGAGACCGGGGACGGCCTGGACGACCGCGTCATGCTGCTGCAGGCCCTGGGCTTCGGGCGAGCGGACCTGGTGGTGGCGGCGCCCCAGAGCTGGATCGACGTGGACGCCATGGCCGACGTGGAGGAGGTGGCGCACCTCTATCTCGCCCGCACCGGTTCGCGGCTGCGGGTCGCCACCAAGTACGCCGTACAAACCCGCACCTTCTTCGCCGCCAAGGGTATCGCCGACTACCGGATCGTGGACAGCGGCGGCGCGACCGAGGGCGCGCCGGCCGCGGGCCTGGCGGAGCTGGTGGTGGACATCACCACCACCGGCGCGACCCTGGCCGCAAACAACCTGAAGATCGTCTCGGACGGCGTGATCCTGCAGAGCCAAGCCCAGCTCGCCGCCTCCCTGCACGCCGCCTGGAACGCCGGCCAGCTCGCCCTGGCGCACCGGCTGGTCTCGGTGGCCGAGGCCCGGGCGCGGGGGCGCAGCCTGGCCGCCCTGCGCTGGCCGGAGGAACAGGACCCGACCGCCCGCGCCGTGACCGAGGCGCACCTGGAGCAGGGCGCAACCCGCCAGCACTTCGGCCTGCTGGCCCCCGAGCCCGCCCTGCTGGACATCATCGCCGCGCTCGCCGCCGCCGGCGTGGGGCCGGTCAGCGCCGGCCGGCCGCACTATGTCTTCGAGGCCGCCTGCCCGGTCGCCGACGCCCTGGCCGCCCGGGTGGGCTGACCGATTCGACGCCAGGATATGACGCAGCCCGCGGTTCTGGTCTAAGCATCGGCGCCATGAGCGAAACGCGCGCCAGCTTCGGCTTTCAGGACGTCGAACCCGCCGAAAAGCCGCGCCTGGTGCGCGGCGTGTTCGATCGCGTCGCCTCGCGCTACGACCTGATGAACGACCTGATGAGCGCGGGCGTGCACCGGGCCTGGAAGGACATGACCGCCGCCCGCCTGAACCCCCAGCCCGGCGAGCGCATCATCGACTGCGCGGGCGGCACCGGCGACATCGCCCGCCGCCTCGCAAAGCTCGCCCGGGCCGCGAAGGCGAGGCGAGGGGGCGCCGACGCCGAGATCCTGGTGATCGACTACAACACCGAGATGGTCGGCGTAGGCCGTGACCGTGTAAGCGAAGCCGAGATCGCCTGGGCCGTCGGCGACGCCCAGCGCCTGCCGCTGCCGGATGCCCGCGCCGACGCCTACGTCATCGCCTTCGGCATCCGCAACGTCACCGACATCCCCACGGCGCTCCGCGAAGCGCGGCGGGTGCTGAAGCGTGGCGGCCGCTTCCTTTGCCTTGAATTCTCCCAGCCCACCGCGCCCGCCATGCGCCGCGCCTACGACGCCTACAGCTTCAATGTGATCCCGGCGGTGGGCGGCCTGGTGGCCCAGGACCGGGAGAGCTACCAGTATCTGGTGGAGAGCATCCGCCGCTTCCCGACCCAGGATCGCTTCGCCGCCATGATCGCTGCGGCGGGCTTCAAACGCGAAGGCTATACCAACTTCACCGGCGGGGTGGCGGCGCTGCATCACGGGTGGGCGCTTTGAGGGCTGCGGGGCGGTTCCCCTCACCCAACCTTCTCCCCGGAGGGGAGAGGACTAGACTGCATAACCCTCTCCCCCCCGGGGAGAGGGCAGGGTGAGGGGTTCAGCCGCCGCGACCCTCCATGCCTAACCCCATCTCCAACGCCTGGCGTCTGCTCGCCGCAAGCCTCGTGCTCGCCCACCACGACGCCCTGCTGCCGCGCGAAGCGGCCCACCTGGCGCCAGCCCCCTTGCGAGGCCCTGCCGCCCTCCTGCGCACCCTGGCCGGCGGCGGTTCGGCGCGCGGGCGGCCAGGCGAGCGATTGGGGCGGGCGTTCGAGGCGCTGGGGCCGGCCGCCATCAAGCTCGGCCAGCTGCTCTCCACCCGGGCCGACATCTTTGGGACCGCCTTCGCCGACGATCTCGGCCGCCTCAAGGACCGTCTGCCGCCCTTCTCCCTAGCCTTGGCGCGAGCAGAGGTGGAGGCCGGTCTGGAGCGGCCGCTGGAGGAGATGTTCGCCAGCTTCGATCCGCCCATAGCCGCGGCGTCCCTCGCCCAGGCCCACCCCGCCACGCTGCACGACGGCCGCCGCGTAGCGGTGAAGGTGCTGCGGCCCGGGATAGAGCGGCGGGTGGCCGCCGACATCGGGGCCAGGCTGCCCGGCGCGCGGCCCGCCGAACGCTTCGCCCCCCCGCCCGCAGGGCCGGCGCAGCCCCAATCGGGGGGACGTCGCGGTAACCCGCACCCTGTTGGCACTAGCCGGGGGTGACTCCGATACAGCGCGACGGGAGGCCCAGCGCAGCCGCGCGCTGCTCGGGGATACGCCGCAGACCCTGTTGCTGTCCGCGTACGCCGCCCGGCAAGGCGGGGATGCGGAGAGGGCCGATGCCGCATTCAACCAGCTCGCCGCCCGCAAGGACGCCGCATTCCTCGGTCTGCGCGGACTGTATCAGGGCGCCGTGGCGCGGGGCGACTGGGACACGGCCAGCGCCCTCGCGCGCCAAGCCGGTGAGATCAATCCCGACGCGCCCTGGCTGCGCGCGGAACGTGAGCGATTGGCGATCCGCTCCGGGTCGTGGAAGGACGCGCTGTCCCTGGCCGGCCGTGGTACGCCGGTGGCTGCCCTGGGCACAGCGGCGGCCGAGGCGGAGCCCGACAACGCCCAAGCCCGGCGGCTTGCACAACGGGCCTGGAAGTCCGACACGGGGTTCACGCCCGCGGCACTCACCTATGCCCGCCTGCTACGCGAAGCCGGGCGGGAAAAGAACGCCCAGGCCGTGCTGCGCGAGAGCTGGAGCAAGAACCCGCACCCTGCTTTGGGTGAGGCTTCGCTCTCCGGCGGCGGCTTCATGTCCCGCGAGAGCCGTGCGGAATGGCTGACCGCTGCGGTTCCCGATCACGCGGAAAGCCAACTCGTGCGAGCGCAGGCCGCACTCGACGCCGGCAATACCGCTGCCGCGAGGCGGTTCGCCGAAGCAGCCTTGTCGGCTGGGTTGGACGAGCGCCGCGTATGGCTGTTGCTGGCATCGATCGCGGGGCGCGAGGACGACGCGACAGCCGGGGCCGACGCACTTCGCCGGGCAGCGAACGCTCCGGCGGCCTCGCATTGGCGTTGCGAGGCCTGCGGCACGCCGCACGCTGAGTGGCACCCGGTGTGCAGCACGTGCGGCGAGGCCGGCAAGATCACGTGGGGCCGCCAGGTTGGACGCGGCACGCAAACAGCGCTGGCCATCGACTCGGGCTACGCGATTCTACCCTGATCGCATTTGCACTCCGACTGTTGACAGCCCCGAGCGCATCGGCAAGATGCGACTCACTCGCAACTAACGCTTCTCCCCTGTTGCGGGAGAGGGCCAGAGATGACGTTTGTCACCTCAATTGCGAGTCAGACGCGTTTGCGAAAACCGATCGGAGCTCATCATGCGCACTGCCCAGTCCGAACTAAGCCGAACCGTACGCCTCGAAACCGGCTTGGAGATGGTGTTCACCTGCATCCGCCGGCAGAACGCGCCCGCACCCTCGCCTTCGCTGGAAACGCTGCTAGCCGACGAGCCGCCCGTGTCTCAGCAACGCGGCAGCTTCGCCATCAATCCGAGCGGATCCACCGCCTGACCATTCACCAGCACGGCGAAGAACACGTGCGTGCCGTAGGTCACGCCGGTTCGCGCCACGTGCCCGAGCGGCTCCCCGGCCGCGACGCTGCGTCTACCCTCCGCGATCGCCGGTACTAAGTTGCCGAGATGGGCGTACAACGTGGTCATCCCGCCCGGATGACCCAGGTGCACGGTGACGCCGCCAAGCCCCTGGCGCTTGATCACGAGCACCGTCCCCGCCGCCGCGGCGTGAACCAGGGCGCCCGCCGGAGCCGGCAGGTCGATCCCGTTGTGGAACCCGGCCGGCGCGTGCGGACCCACTGCCTGCCGCCAGCCGAACGGGGAGGAGACGCAGGCCGGCATCACCGGCGGCTGCAGCAACGGTGGCTGCAACACGGGGTTCGGCACGACTGGGGCGGTCTGTGCCACGGCTGGCCCGGCGAGCAACAACAAAGCGACCGCAAGACGCATAGTTAGGCTTTAGCATTCCGGCCGGGCAGCAGATACCTTAGCCTCCCGGTCATGCTGCGATTCCTTCTCCGCCGGTTGGTGCTGGCCATGCTGGTTTGCGCCACCGTGCTGATGGTCGCTTTCGCGCTGACCCGGCTGTCCGGCGACGTGGCCGTGGCCATCGCGGGACCGCAGGCAACTCCCGCCGACATCGAGGTCATCCGCCACGCCAATGGTCTCGACCGCCCCCTGCCCGAGCAGTTCCTGCATTGGGCGGAGGCAGCCGCGACCGGCGATTTCGGCCGCTCCTTCCTGTATCGCACCCCCGTCGGTGACCTGATCCGCCAGCGCATGCCGGTGACGCTGACCCTGGGCTGTGCCGGGCTGCTGATCGCGCTGCTGGTCGCCGTACCGCTCGGAATCGTGGCCGCGATGCACGAGGGCACGCTGTTGGACCGGTTGCTGATGGTGGTGGCGCTGCTGGGCCAGGCGGTGCCGTCCTTCTGGCTTGGGTTGTTGCTGATCATCTGGCTCGGCCTGGATCTTGGCTGGCTGCCGATCAACGGGCTGGATGATTGGACCGGCTACGTGCTGCCCTCGATCACCCTCGCCTTCTCCGCCATCCCCGCGATGATGCGGCTGACCCGCAGCGGCATGGTGGACGCCCTGCGCGCCGACTACATCC
>CAXTEX010000072.1:0-11972 GCA_964243445.1 uncultured Caulobacteraceae bacterium
TGGGCTATCGCGTCGCCATCGTGGGCGCCACGGGCAATGTGGGCCGCGAGATGCTCGTCATCCTCGACGAGCTGAAGTTCCCGGTCGACACGCTGCACGTGCTCGCCTCGCGCAAGTCGCTGGGGCTGCCGATCGATTTCGGCGACACCTCGGTCAAGTGCGAGGAGATGGACAGCTTCGACTTCTCCACCGTGGACATCGTGCTGATGTCGGCGGGAAGCGAGGTGTCCAAGGCCTGGTCGGAGAAGATCGGCCGCGCGGGCGCGGTGGTGATCGACAACTCCTCGGCCTGGCGCATGCACCCCGACGTGCCGCTGATCGTGCCGGAGGTGAACCCCGACGCCATCGAGGGTTTCGCTAAGAAGAACATCATCGCCAATCCCAACTGCTCGACCGCTCAGCTGGTCGTGGCGCTAAAGCCGCTGCACGACGCGGCCACCATCACCCGGGTTGTGGTCTCCACCTACCAGTCGGTCTCGGGCGCAGGGAAGGCGGCGATGGACGAGCTGTGGACCCAGACCAAGAACGTCTTCGTGCTCGGCCCCACCGACCCCAAGCACTTCACCAAGCAGATCGCCTTCAATGTCATCCCCCACATCGGCGACTTCATGGAGGACGGGGTCACCACCGAGGAGTGGAAGATGACCGCCGAGGTGAAGAAGATACTCGACCCCCACATCAAGCTGACCGCCACCTGCGTACGCGTGCCGGTGTTCGTGGGCCACTCGGAGGCGGTGCATGTGGAGTTCGCCCGCGAGCTGGACGAGGACGAGGCGCGCGCCTTGCTGCGTGAAAGCCCCGGCGTCATGGTCATCGATAAGCGCGAGGACGGCGGCTATATGACGCCCAAGGAGAGCCAGGGCGAGTTCGCCGTCTACGTCAGCCGCCTGCGCACCGACCCGACGGTGGAGAACGGCCTGGCCTTCTGGTGCGTCTCTGACAACTTGAGGAAAGGCGCCGCGCTGAACGCCGTGCAGATCGCCCAGCTGCTGGATCAGCGCGGGCTGCTGAAGCAGAGGGCGGCGGCATGACCACCGCCTATGACTTCGCGGTGAAGGCGCCGGACGGTGAGCCGCGCCCGATGGACGCCTATCGCGGCAAGGTGCTGCTGATCGTCAACGTGGCCAGCAAGTGCGGCTTCACTCCGCAGTATGCGGGGCTGGAGACGCTGCGGCGCAAGTTCTCCGACCGGGGTTTCGAGGTGCTGGGCTTTCCCTGCGACCAGTTCGGCGCCCAGGAGCCGGGCGATGCGGCGACCATCGCGGGCTTCTGCTCGCTTACCTACGACGTCAGCTTTCCGGTGCTGGCCAAGATCGAGGTGAACGGACCCGCCGCCGACCCGCTCTACGCCTTCCTCAAACGCGAGAAGCCGGGCCTGCTCGGCACCGGGGCGATCAAGTGGAACTTCACCAAGTTCCTCGTCGACCGGCGAGGCGAGGTCGTCGCCCGCTACGCCCCGACCGTCAAACCGGAGGCCCTTGAAGCCGACATTGAAGCGCTGCTGGTCAGGGCCGTCGCCGCCTAGCTTCACGCGGGGGCGGTCCGCCCTTCCCGCTGCGCGATGGACGTCGATACGCACGGCTAAGGACCTGTCGCGCCCCCGCCGGCGGGGTAGTGGTCGGTGAAGGGGCCGAGCTTGCAGCTATAGCCGGGCGGCGGCGACGTCAGTCGGAACTGGTCCGGCTTGGAGCCCTTCGGAAACGACGCCAGGGTCTGGAGCGCCCAGAGGTTGAAGGCGTCGGTGTTCACCTGGGGCCACATGTGGCCGTCGTGCAGGGTGCAGGCGACGGTCACCACATCCGGCATGGAGGCGTAGTAGTTCGACGCCGCCTGGGTCGAGGGCCGGTAGTCCGCGCAGAGCACCGCGCCGCAATACCAGAGGTCCTTCTCCCCACCCCAGACGGCGATCACGATCATGGGGTCAAGGCGGGACTTCAGCGGGTAGGGGCCGACGCGTCCCTGGTGGATGGCGGCGGGCGTGGCGCGCACCGCCTCGCGGCCCTCGTTGAAGCTGAGGGCGGCGCCGTCGTTGCGGGTGACATACCACTCGCCTGAAATCGGCATGCCGCCGGCCCAGAAGTCGGAGCGGAAGGTCAGCGCCCGGTTGGTCATGGTGCCGCCCGACGAGATGCCGCCGATGTAGAGCCGCCGTGCGTCCAGCGGGAACTTGGTCCCCACGCATCGGACCATGGCGACCAGGAAGCGCGAGTCCGGGCCCTCGTCGGTCTTGAAGGCGTCGCCGGCGGGGCCGGGCACGCGGCCCTCGTGCCAGGGGTTCCAGGTCCAGCCGCCGTGGCCCGGACCGTTGCAGACGCCCGCGGCGAGCTTGGGATCCTGGTCGGCGCACTCGCGCACAGGGCCTATGACCATGAAGCCATGGCCGGCCAGCTTGGCGTTGGCCCCGCTGCGCTGGACATAGAGGTTGTCGTCGGCCGACTCCACCGACCCGCTCATGGGCGCCCAGACCGGCGCCGGGCCTGCGGCGTGTTCAGGAGGCACGACGATGAAGGCGCGCTTGACGCCGTCGGAGGGGAAGTCGGTGTTCAGGCCCGCATGCACCGTATAGCCGGCCGGGCAGATCCACGGCTGGGCGAAGGCCATGGGCGCGACGGCGAGGCTGAAGGCCAGGCCGATCAAGGCGGCGATACGACTCACGGAAACCCCTTCGGGCTGCGCGACAGGCCAGCCACCATTTCCAGCATACCCGGCCTCTCAACTCTGGCAAACGGGCTATGCCATCGCCGGCCGTCTGACCGTCGGCTGGTCGAGCTTCGATTAGAGCGTTCGAAGAGCCTTGGCGAAACGGTTAATGCGGCGTTAACCTCACGGCCGAGCTTGAGCTCGGGAGATTCTGCATGGAACGCGAATTCGTGGCGCAGAAGGTGCGCAACAGCCTTCACGAAACCGAGGCCGCCGCAGAGGCTGCGATCCGCAAGGCGGGTGAACTGCTGGGCGACATCTACGCCGCCAAGGCGGAGCTCGGCCTCGCCGCAACCGTCGGCGACGAGGAGACGGCCCGCATCGCCCGCGCGATCGGCCTGATGGACCAGGCGCGTCGTGAACTCGTCGGCTCGCACCATGGGCTGGAAGTCATCGGCCGGGCGCTGAAACTGCGCACCCGCGCGGGATCGTGGAAGCCGAATACGGCCTTGCACCCCGTTGAGACGCAGAAAGTCAGCGCGGCTTAACGCTGGCCTAACTCTGGCGAGCCATGATGACGCTGCAACTTAGGGCGGCGAAGCGTGCAGGCTCAGTGGCTTCTCTTCTATGTGACCGTAGCCGCCTACTTCGGCGTGGGCGGCTACGCGCTCATTTTCGGTCGGGCGCAGCACAGGTGGGCTTTCTCGATCATCGCCTTGGGCTTGATCATGCCGGCAGCCGCGGCGGCGATATGTCAGGCCGCTCGCGTCTCCGTTGGGAGTGTCTGCATATCCATCGACATATCTACCAACGTTGTGATCTGCGCCGGGCTGCTCATCCTGGCCGCACGTTACGCTCGTGATAGTTGGCTTCTTCTCGCTTTGGGTTTGCAGGCCTGCGGCTTGGCGTTGGACGCCTATGTGTTTCAAGACAACGAGTTCGCTATTCACGTCGCCTTCCCTCAGGTCGGCAACGCCATAGCGTTGAGCCTCTTGATCCTGCTGGCATGGTCTACGGCGCGGAGCCGGGTGCGGCTGACGGGCGAAGGCAAGGCCGGTGCGACCCCGCCTCTCGCCGCGTCGCAATGATCATTCCGGCCGGAGCTTAGCTCCCCGCGCTCAAGGCGCGGCCGATAAGCCGCCGGCGGCGGCTGAACCACATGTTCCACAAGCCTGGTCCGCCGAGCGTTCCATAGCCGATCACCGGCGAAGGTCCGCAGCAGGTCTCTACGGGTGGTCGGTCCAGAGCGCCTCGGCCTCGTCATGGGTCTTGTTCAGCATGACCTTGTCGTCGCTGATCGTCGACACCCAGGTGAGCGGGATATAGCGGTGCTTGAAGCCGGTCTCCAGGTCCAGCTTGGCGAGCTCGATCTGGTCGCCCTTGACGTGGTCGACACGGCCGACGTGCTTGTCGTTCGAGCCGTGGACGTGCATGTGTTCCTTGATGAGCGACGGGTCGATCATGGCTGTTCTCCTGGATGGCCGCCGGTCCAAACGGGGTCGGCGGCTCCTGGGTTGCGCGGCTCTGGCCGCAGGCGCCTTGGTCTCCGCCGCCTGCCACGACAATCTCAGCGCGGCGACCGCAGCGGACGCCAACACCTGCTACACATTGCCGACGGGCTCGCAGAGCCGAAAGGTGGCGATCGCCGGCGACGACGAGAACCTGGAGACCTGCGCCATGCACGTCGAAGGCTATCGCCTGCTGCACAAGCTGCCTGCCGCCACCGGCTTTTACGAGGATCACTACATCTTCAACACGCCGGCCGGCATCACCGCCGCGGCGACCTCCGGCGACATCCACTACAGCGTCTACACCCGCGCCGAGCAGGCCGACCTGGACGGCAAGCTGCACACCCTTATCGCCCGCGACCAGCCGCCTACCTCTCACAGCGCGGACAATACGACAGGCCAGAGCCCGAGCCCCTGAGGAGCGACACCCATGCTCAAGCTGTACCATCACCCCCAGACGCGCTCCTCGCGCATGATCTGGCTGCTGGAGGAGATCGGCGAACCCTATGAGGTGGAGCACGTCGACATCCGCAGCGAGGGCGGCGCGCCGGAGAGCTACCGCGCCGTCCACCCGCTGAAGAAGGTGCCCGCCATGCAGCACGACGGCGAGACCATCACCGAGTCCGCCGCCATCTGTCTCTATCTCTCCGACGCCTTTCCGCACGCCGGACTGGGTCCGCGAGCGGGGGAGGCGGGGCGCGGGGCCTATCTGAGCTGGCTGGCCTTCTACGCCGGCGTTATCGAACCGGCGCTGATGGTCAAGGCCGTGGGCGCGACGGGCTTCACGCGCATGGCCGCCGCCTGGGGCGAGCCGGACACCGCAATCCAGCGCCTCGCCGACACGCTGGACGCCGGCCCCTATGTGCTCGGAGAGCGGTTCAGCACGGCGGACGTCCTGGTCGGCAGCACCTTCCAATGGGCGGGCAGGCTGCTGCCCCAGACCGAGGCGGTGGAGGCCTATAAGGCGCGCGTGATGGGGCGGCCGGCCTTCCAGCGCAGCCTTGAGAAGGACGCCGCCTGATGGCCGACCCGATCAACCTCAACAAGGTCCGCAAGGATCGCGCCCGCGCCCAGAAGACGCTCAAGGCCGGCGAGAACCGCGCCCGCTTCGGCCGCACTCCGCTGCAGCAGGCGCTGGACGCCGCCGAGGCGGAGCTGCGCACCCGCAAGCTGGACTCCGCCAAGCGGGAGGACCGCTCCAAGGAGCGGTGAGCGGGCACCCGTTCAAGGGTCGATAGCGAGGTGCGACATGCTTCGAGACGCGGGCTATCTCGCTCCTGATCATGACGCCAGGCCGTCACCGCCCCGCGAGGAACCGGTCCGCCGTCCGCAGGCTCAACGCCATCTGGGTCACGCAGGGGTTCACGCTGAGCGCGCTCGGATAGACGGAGTTGTCGCAGACGTAGAGGTTCTCCACGTCGAAGCTGCGGCAGTCGGCGTCCACCACCGCATCGGCGCCGTCGTCGCCCATGCGGCAGGCCCCCAGGGTGTGGGCGTTGCGCTCCGTGCGCCGGAAGTTGGACGCGTCGCCGGCCTCCAGGATCGCCGCCATCAGCCGGTCGCCGTGGGCGGTCATGGCCTTCTCATTGTCGCCGTTGGAGAAGGTGACCAGCGGCTTGGGGAGGCCGCGCGCGTCCAGCTCATCGCTGAGCGTCAGGCGGTTGTCGGGCGAGGGCAGGCAGTCGCCGCAGATGTTGATGCCCACGACATGGTCGAAGCGGCGCATCTGTTCGGTCAGGGCCGAACCCCACAGTCCCGCCCCCCGCGCCATCTGGGCGGCGTAGGTCACCGGCATGACGCCGATGCTCTGGACCAGATAGCCGCCGGCGAAGCTGGCGTCCTTGGGCCGGTGGGTGTCCTCGCTGATCAGACCGCCGGGAATGCCGCGGGTGGGTTTCACCACCGCCTGCGTCTCCGCCCAGATCTGCAGGGCGGTGTGGGCCATGAAGTTGCGCCCGACCTGGTCTGAGCTGTTGGCCAGTCCGCTCATCAGCAGCATGCGCGGGCTTTCGACTCCGCCGGCGCACAGGAAGACGGTGGCGCAGGGCTGGCGTGTCTCGCGGCCGTCCGGATCGAGGTAGATCACCGCCGTGATCCGCTTCTGCCCGTCGCGCTCGAAGCCGGTGACGAAGCAGCGCTCGCGCACCTCGGCGCCCGAGCGTAGCGCCAGCGGGATGAAGGTGACGTCGGTGGAGCCCTTGGCCCCCACGCTGCACCCCGCCTGGCAGAAGCCGCGGCTGGTGCAGCCCGGCCGGTGCAGCCCCTCCACCTCATAGTCGCTGGACGGCGCGGCGTTGGGCGCAGGCGAGGTCCTGATGCCGAGCTTGGCCGCGCCTGCCTGCATCACTTCGGCGGCCCCGTTCAGCGGCAGCGGCGTGCGCGGGTAGGCTTGGCGCGGCGGACCCCAGGGATAGGGGCTGGGGCCGCTGACGCCCAGCAGCCGCTCCACCCTGTCCATATAGGGCTCCAGCTCGGCATAGGGGATCGGCCAGTCGCGCCCCACGCCGAACTCGCTTCGGAGGCGCAGGTCGTCGGGCTGGGGCCGTACGGCGTAGGCCGTCCAGTGCAGGGTCGAGCCGCCGACCCCGATGCCGGAGTTGTTGCGGGCGAAGGCGATGGGGTCGGCGCCGGCCGATAACCGCTCGTCCTTCCAGAACAGTTTCTCCTGTTCGGCCTCGTCGGA
This sequence comes from uncultured Caulobacteraceae bacterium, assembly GCA_964243445.1. GTDB lineage: Bacteria > Pseudomonadota > Alphaproteobacteria > Caulobacterales > Caulobacteraceae > CAHJWH01. Next base: position 6,832 of record CAXTEX010000072.1, read on the forward strand.
GGCGAAGTCTTCCGCCGGCGACCAGCTCTGGCCGGCCTCCAGCGCCACCACCCGCAGTCCGGCCTGGGCCAGCCGCATCAGGATGGGCGCGCCGCCCGCGCCGGTGCCGATCACCACGGCGTCGACGGCCTCGCGTTCGGTATAGCGGCGCGGCGTCATCTCAACGGTCAAGGCGGCGCGTCTCCTCAGCGATGGCTTGGGGGCTGACGGCCTGCACGCCATGGGCGTCGGCCATGCCGTCATAGCCGATGGAGACCTGCACCAGCGGATGGGCGTAGTAGATCTCCGCCAGGGCGTTCAGCAGCTCTTCGAACCACACGTCCGTGGGCGCGCCGGAGGCGCTTTCCAGCTCGCCGGCGCAGGCCGCCTTCATCAGGGCGTCCTGGGCCGGATCGTCCAGATCGGCGAAGCCCCCGCCTCCTTGCGCCTGGGCGGCGGCGTCCATCGCATCCAGACCGGCGCGCTGCAGGGACAGGTCGTCCGGCGCGGCGGCATAGCGCCAGCCGCGGGGGACGGCGTCAGCCAGCCGCGCCTCGAACGCCGCCGCAAGCTGCACGCGGCCGACCAGTTCAGGCTCCGGGATTGCGCGCAGGCAGACCGCCTCCAACGTGCGCATCTGACCGGGCGACAGCACGCGCGGCGGTCCCGGCCTATGCTCCAGCCGCGCCTTCAGCACGCGGCGGGTCGGCGCGCTCAGCCGGTCGCCGTCCAGCAGGGCGCGCGTGCGCGCCTCCAACGCGGGCATGTCTTCGGCCTGGGGCGTCATGAGTCGGTGGAAAGCTTTCCGCCGGTCACCTGCACCAGGGAGCCGGTCATGAAGGAGCCGTCGTCGGACGCCAGCAGCACATAGATGGGCGCCAGCTCCTCCGGCTGCCCGGGACGGGCCAGCGCTACCTCGTGGCCGAACTGGGCCACCTCGTCCCTGGGCATGGTGCCTGGAATGTTCGGGGTGAGGACAGGCCCCGGCACCACCGCATTAACCCTGATCTTGCGGCTTCCCAACGAGAGGGCCAAGGCGCGGGTAAAGGCGTGGATCGCCCCCTTGGTCGCGCAGTAGTCGATCAGCAGCTCGTTGCCGGTCATGCCCACGATGGAGCCCGTGTTGACGATGGCGTCGCCGGCCTTGAGGTGGGGCAGGGCGGCCTGGGCCATGAAGATGTAGCCGAAGATGTTGGTCTCGAAGGTGCGGCGCAGCTGCTCCTCGCTGATGTCGAGCAGGCCGCCTTCCTGCGCCCTCTGATAGGCGGCGTTGTTGACCAGAACGTCCAGACCGCCGAACGCCTCCACCGTCTCGGCCACGGCGTCCAGGCAGGCCTGGCGCGACCGGACGTCGGCCTTGATCACGTGGCAGGCGCCGCCGCGATCCTCGACCATGCGCCGCGTCTCCTGCGCGTCACCGTCGTTCTCGTTATAGAGGATGGCTACCTGGGCGCCCTCCAGTGCGAAGGCAATGGCCACCGCGCGGCCGATGCCGCTGTCGGCGCCGGTGATCAGCGCGCGCTTGTCCTTCAGCTTTCCGGCGGCCTTGTAGTGCTCCAGCGAGGACTGCGGCGCGATGGCCATGTCGGACTGGCGGGCCGGGTAGGGCAGGGTCTGGCCGACCATGTCCTTGGCGGTCGGCCGCTCGATCTTGCTGTCACTCACCGGAACGCCTCCACGCCATCGAAAGAGGTTGAGGCTGGGTGAGGTTCCGCGAGGGGCCGCCAGCCCGGACGCGCATGGACAAAGATTAAGTTTCGCTCACCCTCGTGCGGCGCTTAGGTCGACGGACAAGCTTGGCGGGACTCCGATGAACAGACGTGACCTCATGGCCGGTGCGGCCGGCGTGGCGGCGGCCGCCGCGTTCGCAACCAGAAGCGCGCAGGCCCAGACCTCGGTCGGCGCAGCGCCGCCGCGTCTCACGGCCGTCTTCGACACGATCATGGACGAGCAGCTCACCCGATCGCCGGAGTTCACCACCAGCCTCGGGCTCGACACCGGCGCGCGTGCGGCTGAGAAGTTCCGGCTCGACGACCGCTCCATCAGCGCCTGGGAGGGCGACAAGGCGCGCACCACGCGCCAGCTGGCCAGTCTCAAGGCGCTCGATCCGGCGGCCTACGACGTGCAGAACCGGGTGAACTACGACTCGGTGCTCTTCAACACGGCCCTGTCCGACCAGATCAACCGCGAGTTCCCCTACGTCGGCGGCCCCTACGGCGTCAGCCAGCTCACCGGCGCCTACCAGTCCATTCCGGACTTCCTCGACACCCAGCATTCCATCGCCACCCGGCAGGACGCGGAGGCCTATCTGTCGCGCCTGGACGCCTTCGCCACGGCCATGGACCAGGAGAGCGAAACCGTCCGCCACGACGTGGGCCAGGGCGTGGTCCCGCCGGACTTCATCCTGCAGAAGACGCTGATCCAGATGAAGGCCCTACGCGACCAGCCCGCGAGCCGGTCCAACCTGATCCAGTCGCTGGCCCGCCGCACCCGCGAGAAGGCCATCCCCGGCGATTGGGAGGCCCGCGCCACAGCCTTCTATCAGGGCAAGGTTCAGCCGGCCATCGACCGTCAGATGGCGCTGATGAACGGGCTGCTTCCCCAGAGCAGCCACCAGGCCGGGATCGAGCGGCTGCCTCAAGGCGGCCAGGCCTTTTACGCCTTGTCGCTGAAGCAGTGGACCACCTCCGACATGGCGCCTGCGGACATCCACAGGCTGGGGCTGGACCTGGTCGCCAGCCAAAGCGCCCAGATCGACGCCATCCTGAAGACCCAGGGCTACACCCAAGGCACGGTCGGCCAGCGGCTGCGCGCCCTCTATAGCGATCCCAAGCTCCGCTACCCGAATACAGACGAGGGCAAGGACCAACTGATCGCCCATCTGAACCAGCAGGTGGTCAGGATGCAGGCCCGCCTGCCGCAGTATTTCGGCGCCCTGCCCAAGGCCAGGCTGGAGATCCATCGCGTGCCCAAGGCCACCGAGGCCGGCGCGCCGGGCGGCTACTACCAGTCCGGCGCTTTGGACGGCTCGCGCCCGGGCATCTACTACATCAACCTGCGCGACACCGCCGAGGTGCCGAGCTGGACCCTGCCTACGCTGACCTACCACGAGGGCATTCCCGGCCATCACCTGCAGGGCTCGCTGGCGCTGGAGGCCGGACTGCCGCTGATCCGCAAGACGCAGTTCTTCTCCGGCTATGGCGAGGGCTGGGCCCTCTACGCCGAACAGCTGGCGGTGGAGATGGGCGCCTATGACGACGATCCGCTCGGCCATGTGGGCCAGCTGCATGACAGCGTCTTCCGCGCCGTGCGGCTGGTGGTGGACACCGGCCTGCATTCGCAAGGTTGGACCCGCGAGCGGGCGATCCGCTACTACACCGACCAGCTCGGCGACCCGGAGGCCTCGGCCACTACCGAGGTGGAGCGCTACTGCGTCTGGCCGGGCCAGGCCTGCAGCTACATGCTCGGCAAGATCGACTGGCTGCGTCAGCGGGAGCGGGCGAAGACGGCCCTCGGTCCGCGCTTCGACATCCGCCGCTTCCACGACGCCGGCCTGCTGTCGGGCGCCATGCCGCTAAGCGTGCTCGACACCCGCATCGGGGAATATATCCGCACGGCTTAGCTCGCCGCTGCAGCCCCCTCGGTCGCTCCGCGACAGCTCCTCCGCAGGGGAGCTTCTATCGCGCGTCGCGTCCCGTGATCCTCCCCAGCGTGGGGAGCTGGCGCGGCGCGCAAGCGCTGTGACGGAGGGGTTTGCAGCGCGCATCGCTGCATAAACAAGCGTGTCCGGGTCAAACCGCTCAACTTCTACTCACGGAAGCCCCGCCCCTTTCGCCGCGCTTTGATCCCCGCAGGGCGCGGTGCTAGGCCACCTGCTCAGGGCCAAGACGGTCAGGCGAGGGTGATGCAGACGTTCGACGAGATGTACGGCGGGTCTCAGAACGCCGACGTCCGTGCGGGCTACGAGGCGCTGAAGCGCTGGCTGGACGACACGCCGAACGCGCTGCTGGACACCCGCCGCCGGCAGGCGGAGCTGCTGTTCCGCCGCATCGGCATCACCTTCGCCGTCTATGGCGACGACGCCGCCGAAGAGCGGCTGATCCCCTTCGACATCATCCCGCGCGTGCTCACCCGCCCCGAATGGGCGACGCTGGAGCGCGGCCTGATCCAGCGTGCGCGCACGCTGAACGCCTATCTGGCCGACATCTACGGCCCGCGCGACTGCGTGCGCGCCGGCATCGTGCCCCCGGAGATGGTGCTGCAGAACCCGCAGTTCCGCCTGGAGATGGCCGGCCATCCGCCGCCGCACGGCGTCTACTGCCACATCGCCGGCATCGATCTGGTGCGGACCGACGCCGACGACTTCTACGTGCTTGAGGACAACTGCCGCACGCCGTCCGGCGTCTCCTACATGCTGGAGAATCGGGAGGTGATGATGCGCCTGTTCCCGGACCTGTTCGCCCGCTGCCGCGTTGCGCCGGTGGAGAGCTACACCGACGCGCTGCTGGCCACCTTGCGTTCGGTCGCCCCGACGCGGGCCCAGGCCAATCCCACCATCGTGCTGCTGACGCCTGGCATGTACAATTCCGCCTTCTACGAACACAGTTTCCTCGCCGACAAGCTGGGCGTGGAGCTGGTGGAGGGGTCGGACCTGTTCGTGCAGGACTGCGTGGTGTTCATGCGCACCACTGAAGGTCCCAAGCGGGTCGACGTCATCTACCGTCGCATCGACGACGACTTCCTCGATCCCCTGGTGTTCCGTCACGACAGCGGCCTGGGCGTGCCGGGCCTGATGGGCGCCTATCACGCCGGCAATGTGACCCTGGCCAATGCGCCAGGGGCCGGGGCCGCCGATGACAAGGCCATCTACAGCTACATGCCCGAACTGGTGCGCTTCTACACCGGCGAGGAGCCCGTGCTGAAGAACGTGCCGAGCTGGCGCTGCCGTGAGCCCGACGCGCTGGGCCATGTGCTGGACCATCTGGGCGAGCTGGTGGTCAAGGAGGTCAACGGTTCCGGCGGCTATGGCATGCTGGTGGGTCCGACATCCAGCAAGGCCGAGATCGAGGCGTTCCGCGCCAGACTGGTGGAGACGCCGGACAACTTCATCGCCCAGCCGACGCTCGCTCTATCCACCTGCCCGACCTTCGTGGAGAGCGGGG
>CAXTEX010000073.1:0-11962 GCA_964243445.1 uncultured Caulobacteraceae bacterium
GGCGGTAGGCGGAGCGCAGGTCCTTGATCTGCTCGCGCCCGAAGCCGCGGCGCTTCAGCCCGACCAGGTTCAGCCCCTCCAGGTGGGCGTAGACGCCCCAGACCGAACCGAATGGGATCACGTCCTTGGTCACCGCGGCCAGGCCGCCGATGAAGGCCTGGCGCCCGACGCGGGTGTGCTGGTGCACCGCCGACAGCCCGCCCATGAAGACGTAGTCGCCCATATGCACATGGCCGCCGAGCGTCGCATTGTTGGCGAAGACGACGTGGTGACCGACCACGCAGTCGTGCGCCACATGGCTGCCGACCATGTAGAGGCCGTCGTCGCCGACGCGGGTGATCCCGCCGCCGGCGACGGTGCCGGTGTTCATGGTCACATGCTCGCGGATGGAGTTGCGCGCGCCCACGACCAGCCGGGTGGGCTCGCCCTTGTGGGCCAGGTGCTGCGGAGCGCCGCCCAGGCTGGCGAAAGAGTGCACCGTGCAGCCGGCGCCGAGTTCGGTACGTCCCTCCACATTCACGTGGTTGAGCAGGCGCACGCCGTCGCCCAGCACCACGTCGGGGCCGACGATGCAGTAGGCGCCGATCTCGACCCCCGATCCGAGTTCAGCTCCTGGGTCGACCAGGGCGCTCGGATGGATTTTGACGCTCAAGGCCGCGACCTCACCGGGGCGCCTCGACCACCATGGCGGCGAACTCGCACTCGGCGGCCACCTTGTCGCCGACATAGGCCTTCCCAGCGAATTTGAACACCACGTCGCGGGCGCGGGTGACCTGGACGTGCATGCGCAGCACGTCGCCAGGCCGCACCGGTTGGCGGAAGCGGGCGTTGTCCAGCGACATGAACATGATCGCCTTGCCCTCCACGTCGGCGTTCAGCGACTTGGACATCAGCACCGCCCCGGTCTGGGCGATGGCCTCGCAGATCAGCACCCCCGGCATGACCGGATTGCCCGGGAAGTGGCCGGGGAAGAAGGGCTCGTTCATCGTCACGCACTTGATGCCGACGATTGACTTGTGGGCGATGTAGTCCTCCGCCCGGTCGACCAGCAGGAAGGGATAACGGTGGGGGATGCGGCGCAGGATCTCCTGCATGTCGACGTTCACAGGCGCAGCAACGGGCGGGGGCCCAATGGCAGGCGCGGCGACGGGCTCGGTCTCGCTCATCCCTGCCCGCCCTTCGACGTCGCCGCAGCGCTGCGCGAGAGCCAGGCCACCTCCTTCATGAAGGTGCGGATTGGCCGGGCGGGGGCGCCGCACCAGGTCTCGCCCGCCGGGATGTCGCGCATGACGCCCGCGGCCGCCGCCACCCGGGCGCCCGCCCCGATGTGGATGTGGTCGGCAATGCCGGCGCGGCCGCCGAACATGGCCCCGTCGCCCACCGTCACGCTGCCCGACAGGCCCACGTGGCCGGCCAGCACGCAGTTCCTGCCGATGACGCAGTTGTGGGCGACCTGCACCAGGTTGTCGATCTTGGTGTTCTCGCCCACGACCGTGTCGTCGTAGGCGCCCCGGTCGATGCAGCTGCAGGCGCCCACGGTCACGCCGTCCTGGATGATCACCCGGCCGAGCTGGGGGATGTCCATGGCCCCGGCGCTGCTTCCGGCGACGCCAAAGCCGGCCTCCCCGATCACCGCGCCCGAGGCGATGCGCACCCGGTCGCCGATCAGGGCGAAGCCGATAGCGGCGTTGGAGCCGATCTGGCCGTCGCGGCCGATGCACACGCCGGGGCCGATCACGCTGTAGGCGCCGATCTGCGTGCCCGACCCGACGCGCACGCCCGCACCCAGCACCACGCCGGGGCCAAGCGTCACCTCGTCCTCCATCACGGCGGTGGGATGGATGAGCGGCGCCCCCGGCTCGGCGCGGCGCGGGCGATGGAAGCGGTGGGCGGCCTTGGCGTAGGCGGCCTGGGGCTCCGGCGTCAGCAGGGCGATGCAGCCGTCCGCCACGGCCGACGCCAGGGCCGGCGTGACGAAACAGGCGCCGGCGCGGGTGACGGCCAGGGCCTGGAGATGCTTTCGGTCGGACAGGAAGCTGGCGTCGGCGGCCTCCGCCTGAGCCAGAGGCGCCGTTCCGCCCAGCAGACGCGAGCCGTCCGCCCGTTCCGCGACGCTGACGCCGGTCAGCTGCGCGAGATCGAGGACGCTGGCCGGAGCCAGCGCCTCATAGAACCGGAGATCGGGCATGACGTCGCGCTGCGGGCCCGCCTTACTGGGCCGGGGCCGCCTCGCGGTCGAAAGTGATCGTGCTCAGACGACCGTTCAGCGCCGTGACGACCTCGCCGGTGAGGTCCATGGCCGGGTTGGCGGCCAGGATCGCGCCGTCGCCGCTGATCAGGATCGAGCAGTGATGGGCCTGATAGGCGTCGCGCACCAGGGGCTCGATGACCGTGCTGAGCCGGCGGCCCTGGGTCACCGCGGTGGCCTGGAGCTCGCGCGTGCGAACCTCGGCGGTCTGGTTCAGCTGCTGCTCGCGGGTGGCGTAGGGCTGGGCCTGCTGGGCGAACTGCTCCTGGGTCAGGGTGGCGCGCTTGCTGGTCAGCGCCTTCTCCTCGGTCTGCAGCTGGGTCTCCTGGCCGCTGATCTCGGCGGCGGCCTGGGAGCGAAGCTGCTGCATGCGCATGTTGAAGGCCTTGCCGACGTTGGAGGTGCCGATCACCTGCGCCTGGGAGTAGACGCACATGCCGGGGATGGGCGGGCCGTGCTGCAGCGGGGCGGCGGAGCCCGCGACGGCGCTGCTCGTGGCGGCATGGGTCGTCGACTTGCGTGTCTGCGCATGGGCGCCCACGGCGGCGGCGAGCACGAGGGAGGCGGCGGCTGCGCCGAGAAGTTTGCTGGTCATGTTCACTGGAATTGAGTTCCGGTTGAGAAGCGGAAGGCCTCGGTTCGGTCGTAGTACTCTTTTTTGATGACCTGGGAGAAGTCGAGGCGGATGGGGCCGAGCGGCGAGGTCCAGAATACACTCAAGCCCGCCGACGCGCGGAGCGCCAAGTCGTCGCGGATGAAGGGGCTGGAGCGGATCACGCTGCGATCCAGGGTGCCGAGCGTGCCGGCGTCGCCGAAGAAGGCGGTGCGGATGCCGTACTGCTCGGGCAGGTAGTTGGGGAAGGACAGGTTCAGCTCGCCGATGGCGGACAGGTTTCCGCCGAGCGCCTCGTTGAACTCGGTGTCGCGCGGGCCGATGCCGGCGATCTGGAAGCCCGGGAAGGTGTTGCCGCCCTTGAAGAAGCGGTCGTTGATGCGGACGGAATCGCCGCCCCAGCCGTTGATGAACTCGACGTCCGCCTTGGCGGTGAGCACCCACACCGGAGTGAAGCCGTAGTAGTTGGTGATCAGACCGCGGCTGCTGAGATAACGAACGTTGCCGCCGACGCCGGCGAAGTCCTGGCTGAACTGGGCGGTGAAGCCGCGGGTGGGGTGCAGCGGATCGTTGCGCAGGTCCAGCACCAGGTCGTAGCCGGGGGCCGAGGTCAGGCTCGCTCCACGCTGGTCGCAGATGACGATGGAGATGGTGCCGGCCGCGCAGTTGCCCGCGTCGGCGTTCACATCGTCCTGCTTGATGACGTAGCGGGGCGCGAAAGTGGCGTTGATGTTCAGCGGGAACAGCAGGTGGCCGGAGACGCCGGCGCTGGATTCCACAAAGCCCGTGTACTGGGAATAGTCGGTGCGCTGGTCGAACAGGCTGACGCCCGCGCGAAGGTCGCGACCGAGGAAACGCGGCTCGGTGAAGCTGAGGTCGATGTTCTGGGTCAGGAAGCTGACCTGGGCGCGCAGGCGCAGGTCCTGGCCCTCGCCGCGGAAGTTGTGCTCGCTGATGCCGAAGTCGAGCGACAGCTTGTCCAGGGTGGAATAGCCGGCGCCCAGCGACAGCTCGCCGGTCGGCTGCTCCTGCACCTTGACCTGGAGCACGGTCTTGTCGGGAGCGGAGCCCGGCTGCTGGCTGATGTCGACGGTCTTGAAGAAGTCCAGCCGGCGGACCTCGGTCTTGGAGCGGTCGACGAGCACGCGGTTGTAGGCGTCGCCCTCGGCGATACGCAGCTCGCGGCGGATGACCGGATCGACGGTGCGGGTGTTGCCCACGATGTCGATGCGCTCGACATAGACGCGCGGGCCCTCACGCACGTCGAAGGTGACGTCGATGGTATGGGTCTGACGATTGGCGCTGTAGCGCGGGCGGATGTCCACGAAGGCGAAGCCCGCAGCCCCGGCGGCGAAGGTCAGGCTGTCCACCGCCTGCTCGATTTTGTCGCCGGCGTAGACCTGGCCCTCGTGGATCGGCAGCAGCTGGCGCAGCACGCCCGCGTTCAGCCGCTTGAGGTCGGTGGTGACCCGCAGCCGGCCGAACTTGTACTTGGCGCCTTCGTCGATCGTATAGGTGATGGCGAAGTTGCGCTGGTCGGTCTGCAGCTCGGCGACCGAGGAGTTCACCCGGAAGTCATAGTAGCCCCGGTTGGAATAGTATTTGCGCAGCTGCTCGCGGTCGAACTCGATCCGGTCCGGGTCGTAGTTGTCGTTGGAGGCGAAGAACTTGTACCAGGCGCTCTGCTTGGTCACCACCACGTCGCGAAGCGCATTGTCGGCGAAGACCTTGTTGCCGAGGAAGTTGACGCGGATGATGCCGGTCTTGGGCCCCTCCTTGATCTCGAACACGAGATCGACCCGCTTCTGCGGCAGCTCGACGATCTTGGGTGTCACCACCGCGGAGATGCGGCCGGAGCGGCGGTAGAGCTCCACCAGCTTCTGCACGTCCTGCTGCACCTTGGCCTTGGTGAAGATGCCGCGGGGATGGATGGAGACCTCGTCGCGCAGCTTGTCGTCGGCCAGCGCACTGTTGCCCTCGAACACCACGCGGTTGATGATCGGGTTCTCCGCCACCCGCACCAGCAGCGTGCCGTCCGGCTGCAGCGTCAGGCCGACATCGGCGAACAGGTCCGTGCGGAACAGGGTCTTGATGGCGAGGTCGAGGCGGGCGGGATCCACGGTGTCGCCCACCGCGATCGGCAGGTAGGAGACCACCGTGTCGGCCTCGATGCGCTCGTTGCCCTGGACCTTGATGGCGCGCACCAGCCCGCTCTGCGGCGCATTGGCCGAGGTGGTCGTCACCGCCCCGCTCGGGCCCGCCTCGCCTTGACCGAGGCCGGCCGAGAAGGCCGATCCGCTTGACGACGGCGTCAGGCCGGGCGCCGGAGGGGGCGCGCCGCCAGCGTTGGGCAGGGTGATGTCGGGCGCGGTGGTGCCGGCGTCCGGCGCAGGCGACGGCGTATTGGGGCTCTGCGGCCGGGTCAGCGGCGGCGGGTCCTGCACGCCGCCCTGGGCCAGGGCGCGCGTGGTCAGGGCGCTCGCGCCCATCAGCAGGCCCATGCCGGTCAGGAGCGCGGCGGAGCGCGCGGAGGCTTTAAGCATTCAGGGTTACCATGCGGCGGCGGACGTTCAGGAGAACAGGCCGCCGAAGAATTTGAACACGTTCAATCGCTGTAGATCGTTCCAGGTCGCGAACAGCATGAATCCCAACAGCAAAGCAAGGCCGACCCGGTAACCGAAGCCCTGGATGCGCGCGGCCATTGGTCGCCGAGCCACGGCTTCATAGGCGTAGAAGACCAGATGGCCGCCATCGAGGACCGGGATGGGCAGCAGGTTCATGAAACCGATGCCGACCGAGAGCACGGCGGCCAGATACAGCAGGGCGTTGAAGCCGCCGAGCAGCTGGCCGAACAGCCCTGACCCGCCGCCCGCCGCCCCGGCCTGGGCCACGGCGCTGGCGGTCGAGGCGATGCGAATCGGGCCGCCGAGCTGATCGCCGGACTCCTTGCCGCTGACCAGTCGCGACAGATAGAGCACGGTGGTGTCGATGATGCCCGCTGTGCGCTGCACGCCGGTGTGCACGGCCTGCAGCGGCGTGTAGCGCCGCCGGATGATGTCGCCCGGCCGGGTGGAGGCGAGGATGCCGAGATAGCCCAGCCCGGAGGTGGCGTGGGTCACCGGATCGACCTGCACCCGCCGCTCCGGCGTCGCCGTCAGCTTAAGCACCCGTCCGTCCCGCGCCACGCCGAACACCACCGGCTCGCCGCTGCGCAGGGCCACGAACTGCTTCATGTCCAGGAAATCGGCTATGGGCTGGCCGTCGGCGGACAGCACGGTGTCGCCCGGCCGGAAGCCGGCGGCGGCGGCGGGGCCCTTGGGGTCGAGCCCGCCGACATGGGCGGCCAGGGTCGTCTCCCCGATCGCGCCAAGCAGCACGGCGAACAGGCCGATGGCCAGGATGAAATTGGCTGCGGGCCCGGCCGCCACCACCAGCATACGCACCCAGACCGGCTTGAAATGGAACAGCCGCCGCTCCGCGCCCACACCCTGCTCGACCTGGATGCGCCGCTTCATCTCGGCCAGGTTCTCCGCATCCGGAACGGTGGAACTGGCGTTGGCGTCGCCGGTGAAGCGCACATAGCCGCCGAGCGGTATCCAGCCGAGCCGCCACTCCACGCCGCTGCGGTCCGTCCAGCTGGCGATGGCGCGGCCAAAGCCGATGGAGAAGCGGTCGACCGCCACGCCGAGCCAGCGCGCCACGAGGAAGTGGCCGAGCTCGTGCACCGTGACCACCAGCGTCAGCACGAAGACGAAGGGCGCGATCAGGGTGAAGGCGCTGTGGATGAAGGCGATCATGAAGCGTCCTCGATCTCGGCCGGCTCAGGTCACAGCCGTCCGGGACTGCAGCAAATCGGAGGCCACCTTGCGGGCGCGGGCGTCCACGGCGAAGGCGGCGTCGATGGGATCGTTGTGCGGCGAGGTCAACTCCCCGTCGCGCTCCATCCGCTCCAGCGTCCGCTCCACGGCGGCGGCGATGTCGAGAAAGCCGATACGCCGGTCCAGGAAGGCGGCGACCGCCGCCTCGTTGGCGGCGTTCAGCGCCGCAGGCGCGCCGCCGCCCATGCGCAGGGCCGTCCGCGCCAGCCGCAGGGCCGGGAAACGCTCCGGGTCCGGCGCCTCGAAGCTGAGGGTCGCGACCTGCGCCAGGTCGAGGCCCGGGGCCGGCCAGGGCAGCCGGTCCGGCCACGCCCAGGCGCAGGCGATGGGGGCGCGCATGTCCGGGGCCCCGAGCTGGGCCAGGGTCGAGCCGTCCTGGTATTCGACCAGGCTGTGGATCACCGACTGGGGGTGCACGATGACGTCGACCTGGGGTTCGGGGGTGGCGAACAGGTAGGAGGCCTCGATCATCTCCAGGCCCTTGTTCATCATGGTGGCGGAATCGACCGAAATCTTGGCGCCCATGCTCCAGTTGGGGTGGGCGACCGCCTGCTCCGGTGTCGCACCCTGCATCTGCGACCGGCTCCAGGTGCGAAACGGGCCCCCCGATGCGGTCAGGATCAGCCGCTTGACCCGGTGCGCGCAGGCGGGCTGGAGCACCTGGAAGATGGCGGAGTGCTCGCTGTCCACCGGCACGACGGAGCCGCCCGCGGCCTTGGCGGCGGCCAGCAGGGCAGGACCGGCGCAGACCAGGCTTTCCTTGTTGGCCAAGGCGACGACCGCCCCCTTGCGGGCCGCCGCCAGGGTCGGGCGCAGGCCCGCCGCCCCGACGATGGCGGCCATGACCCAGTCGGCGGACTGGGCGGCGGCCACCACGGCGCCCTCCCCCGCAGCGGTCTCCAGACCCGATCCGTCGAGGCGGTCCTGCAGCTCGGCGTGGCGGGTCTCGTCGGCGACGACGGTGAGGCGGGGCCGCCAGCGCAGCGCCTGCTCGGCCAAGCGTGCGACGTTACGCCCCGCCGCCAGGGCCTCCATCCGCACCTCCGCGCCGGACCGTTCGAGCAGGTCCAGGGTGGAGACGCCGATGGAGCCCGTGGAGCCCAGGATCGCGACGGAGCGCACAGCCATCAGCGCCGTCCCATCGGGAGCGAAGCGGTAAGGCTTGCAGCATCGCTCATCACTGGACTCCGAGTCTAACGGTCAGGCGCAAGGCGGCCATGGCCAAGGTGGCGAACATCAGGCCGTCCACCCGGTCGAGCAGACCGCCGTGGCCGGGGATGATGCTGCCGCTGTCCTTCACGCCGAAGCCGCGCTTGAGCATCGACTCGCACAGATCGCCAGCCATCGTCCCCAGACCTACCACAAGACCGGCCGCCCACGCCCATGCGGCGGGCGGGCCGCCCTGCCCCGGCATGGCGAAGGCCACGACCTCGGCGGCCGCCATGGCCGCCAGTATGCCGACGCCGAAACCCGACCAGGTCTTCTTGGGCGATATCTGCGGCCAGAGCTTGGGCCCGCCGAGCAGGCTGCCTCCGGCGTAGGCCCCGATGTCGGCCGACCAGGTCGCCGCCAGCAGCATCAAGGTCCAGTCGCGGCCCTGCCCGCCGCTGCGAAGCCACAGCAGCGAGACCATGGGCACGCCCAGATAGAGCATGCCGAAGGCCTCGTGCAGGGGCCCGTCGTCGCGCCGCCAGATCATGGCGACGGCCCAGACCACCACGCCGCCTGCGGCCACTGCAAGCCAGGCGCTCTTGAAATAACCGATCTTCACGGCGACGGCGGCCACCAGCAGCATGAGCGCCATGACCACGCCTGCGCGGATGGGCGTCTCCGGCGCGCTCATCGTCGCCCACTCCAAGGCGAGCAGACCGATCGCCCCCCAGACGACGAGCAGGAACCAGACGCCCCCCGCCCAGACGGCCGCGAGCGCCAGCGGCGCCAGGATCGCGGCTGACAGCACCCGCAGGCGCAGGTTGGACCAGTCGAAACGACTGGGACGCATGGGCTTCATGCTGGACCGCCCACGCCCGGACGCCCTGGAGGTCCGAAGCGGGGCGGCCGCCGGCCTCGGCTTCCGCTTTCAACTCTCACGGGCTATCCGGCGGCTAGGACGTCGTCGACCTCGGCCCCGCCGTATCGCCGTTCCCGGGCGGCGTATTCCGCGATCGCCTCGCCCAGCGGGCCGGGCCCGTAGTCGGGCCAGAGCACGTCCTGGAACACCAGTTCGGCGTAGGCGGCCTCCCAGAGCAGGAAGTTGGACAGCCGCCGTTCGCCCGAGGTGCGGATGATCAGGTCCGGCGGCGGCCCCTCGGCGGTCGAGAGATGGCGTTCGAACGCCGCCTCGCTGAACGCTTCGGACGGGGCGTCGCCCGCCGCCAGTTCAAGGGCGTAGCGCCGCGCGGCCTCGGCGATGTCGGCGCGACCACCATAGTTGAAGGCGACCTGCAGGTGGAAGCGATCGTTGTCGCGGGTCAGCCGCTCCGCCCGCTCGATCACCTCCAGCAGGTCGGCGGCAAGGTCGTCGCGGCGCCCTATGATGTGCACGCGCACGCCCTCGCGCGCCAGCCGGTCCAGGTCGCTGGAGACATAGGCCTTCATCAGCTTCATGAGTTCGGAGACTTCGCTCACCGGCCGTCGCCAGTTCTCGGTGGAGAAGCCGAACACGGTCAGCCACTCGACGCCGAAGTCCGGGGCGGCCTCCACCGTGCGCTTCAGCGCGTTCACCCCGGAGCGATGGCCGAAGGTCCGGGGCAGGCCGCGCGCCTTGGCCCAGCGGCCGTTGCCGTCCATGATGATCGCCACATGCCGAGGCGCGGTCGGCGCGGCGGATGCGCCCCCTCCTCCGCGCGATCCCAACATCGGCGCCATCGACAAAACCCTCTTGGACGGATGGACCTGCGGCTGGCGGGTCCCGCTCAGGCCATCAAACCTGCATGATCTCTTGTTCTTTGGTTTTCAAGGCGTCGTCGACGCGCTTGACCGCCGCGTCGGTGAAGCCCTGGACCTCCTCGCCGGCCTTCTTGACCTCGTCCTCCGAGCAGGCGCCCGCCTTCTCGGCCTTCTTCAGGTCCTCCATGGCGTCGCGGCGCACGTTGCGCACGGCCACCTTCTGCTGCTCGGCGTATTTGCCGGCGAGCTTGGCGAGATCGCGGCGGCGCTCCTCGGTCAGGGGCGGGATGGGGATGCGCAGGGTCTGGCCATCGGTGAGCGGGTTCAGCCCCAGCCCTGCGGCGCGGATCGCCTTTTCGGTCGGGATCACCAGCGCCTTGTCCCAGACGCTGACGGTGATCATGCGCGGCTCGGGCACGCTGATCGACCCGACCGAGCTCAGGGGCATGGTGGAGCCGTAGGCCTCCACCGTGATCGGCTCCAGCAGCCCGGCGTTGGCGCGCCCGGTGCGCAGGCCCCCGAACTCCTCCTTCAGGGCGTCCACCGCCTTGTCCATGCGGTCCTTGTATCGGGTCAGGTCGGGCTTGCTCATGAGGGTCCGGCGGGTCGGGGGTTCAAACGGCCTGGAGCGGCTGTTCCATGATCACGGTGTGCACGCCGGTCCCCATCATGACGTCCGTCAGGGCGCCCGGACGACGGATGGAGAACACCACGATCGGGATGCCGCTCTCGCGCATCAGGCTGATGGCTGAAGCGTCCATCACCTTAAGGTCCTGCGACAGGACCTCAAGATAGCTCAGCCGATCGTAGCGGACGGCGTTAGGGTCGCGCTTGGGGTCGGCGGTGTAGACGCCGTCGACGCTGGTGCCCTTCAGCAGCGCGTCGCAGCCCATCTCGGCGGCGCGCAGAGCGGCGGCGGTGTCGGTGGTGAAGAAGGGGTTGCCCGTGCCGGCGGCGAAGATCACCACCCGGCCCTTCTCCAGATGGCGTGCGGCGCGACGGCGGATATAGGGCTCGCACACCGAGGCCATGGGGATGGCGGACTGTACCCGCGTCTCCACCCCGTTGCGCTCCAGGGCGTTCTGCATGGCCAGCGCATTCATCACCGTAGCCAACATGCCCATGTAGTCGGCGCTGGTGCGGTCCATGCCCTTGGCGGCGCCGGAGAGCCCGCGGAAGATGTTGCCGCCGCCGATCACCAGGCAGAGCTGTACGCCCAGCGCCGCTATGCCGGCGACGTCCTTGGCCACCCGGTCGACGGTGTTCATGTCGATGCCATAGGGTGTGTCGCCCATCAGCACCTCGCCCGACACTTTCAGCAGCACCTTGCGATAGAGGAGCTTCGGCGGGACGGAGGCGAGGGGCAGGGTCATGGCGTTCGCCTCGCGGGCCGGAGGAGTCGGCCAGCCACAATAACGATCTCGAGCGGTCGTGCACCTGCCAACCCGTCCGCGCGACCGATTGCCCGGGAGAACGTCGCCAAGAGGCCGTTTGGAGATAGAACGCGTGCTTCGAGACGCGAGTAACTTCGCTCCTCAGCATGGCGAACGTCGCGAGCTGACCCCCAACCTCGTCATCCTGAGGAGCCTCCGCAGGAGGCGTCTCGAAGGACGCATTCCGTTCGGGACGATCTCAGAGCGCCAGCGTCGCCCTCACCGACGCCGGCCAGTCCGCCGCGCGAACGCCGTGGGTCGCGAACAGGGCGACGGCGAGCCGGTCCATGCCGAAGGCGACGCAGCCGGTGTGGGCCGGGGCGCCGTCAGCCTGGTCCAGGCCCCAGGTCAAGCCGAAATGGTCCTGGTGGTAGTTGAAGCTCATGCAGGCGGTCGGCTTCTCAGCCGAGATCACCGGGACCAGCAGCTCGAACTTCAGCGACTGCTGGCGCTGGGACACCGCCATCAGCTGGCCGCCGCGACCGAAGAAGGGGTCGTTGGCCACCTCCACCGCATAGGGCAGGCCCAGGCTGTCGGCGAGCGCGGTCGCGGTCGCCATCCAGCCCTCGCGGAAGGCGGCGATCTGCTCGGCCGAGCCGATGCGCACATACTCGCGCATACGGAACGACTGCAGCCGGTCCAGGTCGCGCGACGGCTCGCGCCGGAAACAGTCGCAGCCCACATCGAACAGCAGGCCGCCTGCCGGGAGCGGTCCGCGCGCCGCAGCGATCGGGTAGATCGGATAGCAGCTCGCCGGGGTCAGAACGAGGTCGGCCACGCCGAGCTGATCGGTATAGGTCCCGCCCTCCACGAAGCGGCCGACCGCGCCGCGGATCTCGGCCTCGCTCCCGTCCATGCAGCAGACGCAGCCGAGCAGGTTGGGGAAGCTCTTCAGATAGCC
>CAXTEX010000074.1:0-11878 GCA_964243445.1 uncultured Caulobacteraceae bacterium
TCGACACGCGCTCGGGGTTCAGGAACCGCTCGAACAGCAGGCCGAAGCGCAGCGGGTCCAGGTTGGTGATCAGCAGGGCGTAGGCCACCAGCGAGCCTGCGCCCGATCCCCGCCCCGGACCGACCGGTATGCCCTGCGCCTTGGACCATTTGATGAAGTCCGACACGATCAGGAAATAGCCCGGGAAACCCATGTCGGAGATGACGGCGATCTCGCGCTCCAGCCGCGCCCAGTAGTCGGCCTCGGGAGCCGCGGGCGGATGGGCGGCGAGGCGCGCACGCAGGCCCTCCCGAGCCTGGTGCGCCAGCTCCTCGGCTTCGGTCCGGCCTGCGCCGGTGTCGAAGCGGGGCAGGATGGGGTCGCGCTTAGCCACCAGGAAGGCGCAGCGCCGGGCGATGTCGAGGGTGTTGTCGCAGGCCTCCGGCAAGTCGGCGAAGGCGGCGCGCATGTCGGCCGCCGAGCGGAAGCCGTGCAGCTCGGTCACGCGCCGCCGCTCCGCCTCGCCCAGGAAGGAGCCGTCCGCCACGCACAGCAGCGCATCGTGGGCCGCATGCATGTCCGGATCGGCGAAGTAGGCGTCGTTGGTGGCCACCAGGGGCACGTCCTGGGCGTAGGCCCACTCAACCAGCCCGCGCTCCGCGGCCGCCTCCACCGCCATGCCGTGACGCTGCAGCTCCACATACAGCCGGTCGCCGAAGGCCGCCTGCATCCGCGCCAGCGCCGCGTCGCCCTCGGTCGGCTTGCCGGCGGCGTAGAGCGGGTTGACCGGCCCGTCCGGACCGCCCGACAGCAGGATCAGTCCCTCGCCGTGCGCCTCGACCGCCGACCAGGGGACGCAGGGTTCATCGCCGTCGGCGTCCAGATAGGCCATAGACGACAGGACGCAGAGGTTCAGCCAGCCCGTCTCGTCCTTGGCGAGCAGCACGACCGTCGGGCGGCGGGCCCAGCGCTCCGGCGGCCCCTCGCCGATGCCCGACACCGGCAGCGCGCAGCCGATGATCGGCTGCACCCCCAACCCCTTCATGTATTGCGAAAACTCGAGCGCGCCGCAGAGGTTGGCACGATCGGTCAGGGCGGCGGCCGGCATCGCCGCCCGGACGCAGAGCCCGACGATCTCGGACGCCTTGACCGCGCCTTCCAGCAGCGAATAGGCCGAGCGGACGCGCAGGTGGACGAACCCGCCCGATCCATCGCCATCCCCGCTCGACATCCGTCCCCTCCGATCCGGCCGCCCGACTCAGCGCACCAACTGCAGCGCCGCGCAGACCATCCAGACAAAGCCGCCCACCGACGCAAGCGCCATCGCGTCCCATGCCAATCGTATCATCACGACCCCCGAAGTTACCCTTTTGTTCTGTTCCTGCTTTGTGCTGGAGTCAAGCCGCTGTCGGATGGACGCTTCAACGTCCGAACGCTTCGTCCTCGACGCGCTGCGATCAACCTGAAAGGGTCAGGCGTGGGGTCCATGTTCAGTCAGTGGGTGGATGGCCAACCGTGGTGGCTGACGCTGCTGCTCCTGCCCGCCCTCGTCATGGCGGCGGTGCTCATTCGCGTGCTGCGCTATGCCGCCTTCGCCATCGCTGCAGGGCTCGCATGCGCAGTCCTGGCGGCGATCTGGATATGGCGACGGCGGCGCTCGCGACGGTCGAGCGCACGCCGTGACGAAGGCTGAAACCGATCAGTAGTCCTGGCGTCGGGAGATACGCTCCACCTCGGCCTGGACACGCGCCTCTACGATCGCCGGCAGGTTGTGGTCCAGCCAGTCGCGCAGCATGGGCTTCAGCATCTCGCGCACGAGGTCCTCCAGCGTGCGCCCCTCACGAGGAAGGGCCACTGTGCGGGCGAGCGCGCCGAAGTGGGTGGCGCTGGCTTCGGCGGCGTAGCTGCCGACGAGCGGTTCCTGGTTAAAGGCCGGAGCGGACGGGGGCGGACGCGAATTGGAGAAGACATCCAAGTCGCTGAGCGTCTCCTCGTACCTGGGCTTGGCCGGCTCAGCCCTGATCGGCTCCACCCTGGTAGGCTCCACCCTGGGCGGCTCGGGCCTGGCGGGCTCCGGCTGATCGACCGGATGGGTCAGCTCCAGCACATCCTCCTCGGGAGCCGGCGGGACAGGCGCGGCCTTCGCCGCGGGCGTCGGCTCCGGCGCGGACTCGACCGCATGGACGGGCGACGCCTGGGTCGGCGCTGCATCGGCCGCCGGCGCGTCGTCTTCGGAGATGATGCGACGGATGGAGGCCAGGATCTCCTCCATCGTCGGTTCCTGGGCGTTGGTGTCGGACATGGGACGACCCGTGCGGGCTGATGGGGCGACTCGGAGCCTATGACGCTGACGCCGTTCCTGCAAATGCGGCGGCGACGATGCGGACCGGCTCGACACGAAAATCCGCCGGGGCGATGGCGGCGGTTGCGGATCGACGCGGGCTCAGCCTTTTATGACGCCGTCCTCCGAGCGAAGGTCCCCTCTATGCCCGCGCCGCGCCGTCTCACCTTCATCGCCTGCGTCCTTGCCGCAGGCCTTGGCTTGGCGACGCTCGCGCCCGCCGTCGCCGCCGCGAAACTGGACCTTACCGCCAAGCGCACGGCGGTGGCGCAGGCGATCAGCGACTGCCGCAAGGTGGCCGACAAGGACGCGCGCCTGGACTGCTACGACAAGGCCGCAGACGCCTTCGAACAGGCCCAGGTCCAGGGCCAGGTGGTGGTGGTCGACCGGGAGCAGGTGCGCCAGGTCAAGCAGCAGGCTTTCGGCTTCAACCTGCCGTCGCTCAACCTGTTCGCCCGCGGGCCGAAGGAAGAGGTCGTGGACAAGGTCAGCCTGAAGCTCGCCTCCGCCCACCAGGACGTGCGGGGAAAGTGGGTCATGGTCACCGAGGATAATGCGGTCTGGCTGCAGACCGACGACAACGAGCTGTTCGACCCGCCCCGCGCCGGCTCGACCCTGGCGATCCGGCGCGCGTCGCTCGGCAGCTTCTTCTGCAAGGTCGACGGGCAATCGGCGATCCGCTGCACGCGCAGCCAGTAGGACCGGCCGCTCCTCCCGCACCTGGAAGTAGCTCGCCGGGACTAGCGCGCCGGGGTGGAGGATGGGTTAGAAGGCGGCGCGGCGGCGCTCGGCCGCCACATGGGATCGGTAATGGCCTACGGTTCTGCCGGGGATCGAGTTCTGGTGACGGGCGCGTCTGGCTTCGTCGGCTCGGCGGTGGCGCGGGCGCTGCGCGAGCGCGGCCTGGCCGTCAGCTGCCTCGTTCGCCGCTCCAGCCCGCGCACTAATCTGGCCGGTCTGGACGTGTCGCTTGTGGAGGGCGACCTGCGCGACGCCGCGTCCCTGGCCTCAGCCATGGCCGGCCAGCGTTTCCTCTTCCATGTGGCCGCCGACTACCGGCTCTGGGCGCGCGATCCGGAGGAGATCGTGCGCAACAACCTGGAAGGGACGCGCAACGTCATGCAGGCCGCCCAGGCTGCGGGCGTCGAGCGGATCGTCTACACCTCAAGCGTCGCGACTTTGAGCCTGAAGGACGGACCCGCCGACGAGACCCGGCCGCTGGAGCCGCAGGACGCCATCGGCGCCTACAAGCGCAGCAAGGTTGTGGCGGAACGCGAGGTGGAGCGGATGGCGGCGCAGGAGGGTCTGGCGGCGGTGATCGTCAACCCGTCCACGCCCATCGGTCCGCGCGACGTGAAGCCGACGCCCACGGGGCGGATCATCGTGGAGGCGGCGTCCGGCAAGATGCCGGCCTTCGTCGAGACGGGCCTGAACCTGGTGCACGTGGACGACGTGGCGCACGGCCACCTGCTGGCCTTCGACAAGGGCCGGATCGGCGAGCGCTATGTGCTCGGCGGGCAGGACGCCAGCCTGCGCGAGATGCTGGGCGTGATCGCCGGGCTGGTCGGGCGCCGCGCGCCGACGCTGGCCCTGCCGCTCGCCCCGCTGTTCCCCCTCGCCCATGCGGCCGAGGCGGTCGCCCGGCTGACCGGCAGGGAGCCGTTCCTGACCGCCGACGCCTTGCGCATGTCGCGCCACGAGATGTTCTTCTCCTCGGCCAAGGCGCAGGCCGAGCTGGGGTATCGCGCCCGCCCCTACCGAGAGGCGCTGCAGGACGCGGTGACCTGGTTCAAGACGCAGGGCTACATCCGGTGAGCGCCTACGACGGCGCGGCCCTGTCGGTGGCGGCCCTGGGGCTGGCCATCTGGCTCTACCTGCTGGCCGGGCGCGGCCTGTTCTGGCTGGCGCGGGAGCGCGACGATCGGGACGAACCCCCGGCGCCCGCCGTCTGGCCAGCCGTGGTCGCGGTCGTGCCCGCCCGCAACGAGGCGGACGTGATCGCGCGCTCGGTCGGCAGCCTGCTGGCCCAGGACTATCCCGGCCCGTTCCGCGTGGTGCTGGTGGACGACCAGAGCGAGGACGGCACCTCGCAGATCGCTCGCGCCCTGCCCGGCGCCGATCGGCTGGAGGTCCTGGCGGGCGCGCCCTTGCCGGCAGGCTGGGTCGGCAAGATGTGGGCGGTGAGCCAGGGCGTGGCGCAGGCGTCGCTCGGCGGGGCGGAGTATCTGTGGCTGACCGACGCGGATATCGGCCACGCGCCCGACAATCTGCGGCGGCTGGTGGCGCGGTCGCAGGCGGGTGGCCTGACGCTCGCCTCGCTGATGGTGCGGCTGCACTGCCGCAGCCTGGCCGAACGGCTGCTGATCCCGGCCTTCGTCTTCTTCTTCGACATGCTGTTCCCGTTCGGCTGGGTCAACGACCCCAAGCGCAGGCTCGCGGCGGGCGCGGGCGGCTGCATGCTCGTGCGCCGCTCGGCCCTGGATGCGGCGGGCGGCGTCGGCGCGGTGCGGGACGCCATCATCGACGACTGCGCCCTGGCTAAGCGGCTGAAGCGGCAGGGGCCCATCTGGCTCGGCCTCACGCTGCGGGCCTGGAGCCTGCGACCCTACGAGGGGCTGGGCGAGGTGGCGCGGATGGTGTCGCGCTCCGCCTACGCCCAGCTGGGCTATTCGCCGGTCGTCCTCGCCGGCACGCTGCTCGGCATGGGGGTGACCTATCTCGCCCCCGCCGCCCTGGCGCTCACCCTGCACGGCTGGCCCGCGGTCGTGGGCGCTACCACCTGGCTGCTGATGGCGGCGAGCTTCCAGCCGATGCTGCGGCTCTATCGCGTCTCGCCGCTGTGGGGTCTGGCCCTGCCGCTGATCGGGGCGCTCTATACCCTGTTCACGGTGCAGTCGGCGATTCAGGTGTGGAGCGGACGCGGCGGGCTGTGGAAAGGGCGCGTGCAGGCGCAGGCCGGGCTTGGGCGAACGGCGGCATGAAGGCCCGCCAGTCAGCCGCAGCCTCCGACATGGCCTCCGGCAAGGGCCATACGGACGAGAACTTCCCGGTCGCCTCGGTCCTGGTGGCGCCGCGTCATCGGGCCCCGATCCTGGCCTTCTACCGTTTCGCGCGCACGGCCGACGATGTGGCGGACAACGCCCAGGCGTCGCCTGACGAGAAGCTCGCCCTGCTGGAGGCGATGCGCGCCACCCTGACCGGCGAGCGCGACGACAACGCGGAGGCGCTGGCCTTGCGCCGGGCTCAGGAGGCGCTAGGCCTCACCGCCCAGCACGGCCTGGACCTGCTGGAGGCGTTTCGGCGCGACGTGACCAAGCGGCGCTACGCCGACTGGGCGGAGCTGATGGACTATTGCCGCTACTCCGCCGCCCCCGTCGGCCGCTTCGTGCTGGATGTGCACGGAGAGGGACGTGACAGCTGGCCCGCGAACGACGCCCTGTGCAGCGCGCTGCAGGTCATCAACCACCTGCAGGACTGCGCCAAGGATTACCGCGACCTGGACCGGGTCTACATCCCCCAGGACCAGCTACAGGCGGCCGGGATCACTGTGCAGGCCTTGGACGAGCCGAAAGCCTCGCCGGCCCTTCGCGCCGTCATCGTCGACCTGGCGGCCCGCACCCAGGCGCTGCTCGGCCGGTCCGCTCCGTTCACGGGGATGATCCGGGACGGACGGCTGCGGCTGGAGGTGGCGGTGATCCAGCGCCTGGCGCTGGACCTGAACCGGCGCCTGTCGTCGCGCGATCCCCTGAGCGAGCGGGTGCACCATTCCAAGCCGGAGGCCGCCGCCCTGGCGCTTTCGGCGGCCCTCGCCCTGCCCTTTCGCCGGCGCGCCGTCGCATGAGCGTGGCGATCGGCGATCCGGCGGAGGCCAGCGCGGAGGCGACGGGGGCGTCCGGCAGCTCCTTCTACGCCGGCATGCGCGTGCTGCCGAAGGCCG
This sequence comes from uncultured Caulobacteraceae bacterium, assembly GCA_964243445.1. Classification (GTDB taxonomy): domain Bacteria; phylum Pseudomonadota; class Alphaproteobacteria; order Caulobacterales; family Caulobacteraceae; genus CAHJWH01. The sequence continues at coordinate 6,258 of CAXTEX010000074.1, forward strand.
AGCGGCAGGCCATGTACGCCGTCTACGGCTTCTGCCGCATCGTGGACGACATCGCCGACGACCTGCAGGGCGACCGCGCTTCCCGCCGCGCCGAACTGGAGGCCTGGCGCATGGACCTCGCAGCCCTGTACGCAGGCCGAGACGGCGGCCGGGCAGGCTTCCTGGCGCCGGCGGTGCGCCGGTTCGGCCTGCGCCAGACCGATTTCCTCGCCGTGGTCGACGGCATGCAGATGGATGTGGACGCCGACATCCGCGCCCCGAGCACGGCGGTGCTGGACCTCTATGTGGACCGCGTGGCCTGCGCGGTCGGCCGGCTTTCGGTGCGCGTCTTCGGCATGGACGAGCAGCCGGGGCTGGAGCTCGCGCATCATCTCGGCCGCGCCCTGCAGCTCACCAACATCTTGCGCGACTTCGACGAGGACGCCGCCATCGGCCGGCTCTACGTGCCGCGGGAGACGCTCGACCGCGTCGGCGTCTCCGGCGACGATCCGAAGGCCGTGGTCGCAGACGCCAGGATCGACCGGGCCGCCCGCGAGCTGCTGGAGCAGGCGCGCGCCCATTACGCCGCCGCCGACCGGGTGCTGGCCGCCCGCCCCCGCGGGCGCCTGCTGGCCCCGCGGCTGATGTCGGCGGTGTACGCGCGCACCTTGCAGCGGACCGCCGCCGCCGGATGGGCGCCGCCCCGCACCCGGGTGAAGGTCGGCAAGGCCGAGCTGCTTTGGCTGGTGGCCTGCACGGTGTTCAGGTGAACGGCGCGCCCGCCGCCTCCCTAGTGGAGCAGGTGCAGTGACAGTCCACGTCGTCGGCGCCGGCCTGGCCGGCCTGTCCGCCGCGGTGCGCCTGGCCCAGGCCGGCGCGACCGTGGAAGTGTCGGAGGCCGCAGCCCAGCCGGGAGGACGCTGCCGTTCCTATTTCGACCCTCAGCTTGGCCTGACCATCGACAACGGCAACCACCTGGTGCTGTCGGGCAATACCGCCGTGCACGCCTACATGGACGCGATCGGCGCGCGCGGCCGCCTGGCCGGCCCGGATCATGCGGCCTCTCCCTGGATCGACATACGGACGGGCGAGCGCTGGACCCTTCGCCCCAGCGAGGGCCGCATCCCCTGGTGGCTGTTTTCGCCGAGACGCCGCGTTCCAGGGACGCGGCCGTTAGACTACCTCGCCCTCCTGCCGCTGGCGTGGTCGCACAGGGGCAAGAGCGTCGCCGAGGCCCTGGCCTGCCGCGGCGTGCTGTGGGACCGGCTGATCAACCCCTTCCTGCTCGCCGCGCTGAACACGGACGCGCGGGAAGGCTCGGCCGACCTGGCGGGCGCCATCTTCCGGGGCAGCCTGGCCAAGGGCGGGGCCGCCTGCCGTTTCCGGGTGGCGGAGCCGACCCTGTCGGCGGCCTTCGTCGATCCGGCGGTGGAGACGCTGGCGCGCCTCGGCGCGCCGCTGCGGCTCGGGCGGCGGCTGCGGCGGGTGGAGCTGGACACGCAAGGCGCGGTCAGCCTGGCCTTCTCGGACGGGGACGTGGCGCTTGGCCCGGACGACCGCCTGCTGCTCGCCGTGCCTCCCTGGGTCGCCGCCGACCTGCTGCCGGGGCTGACCACGCCCACCGAGCACCGGGCCATCGTCAACGCCCACTTCAAGATCAAGCCGCCGGCAGGCGCAGAGGCGCTGATCGGGGTGGTCGGCGGGACGGTGGAATGGATCTTCGCCTTCGCCGACCGCATCTCGGTCACCGTGAGCGGTGCGGACCGACTGGTGGGCATGAACCGCACGGAGCTGGCCGGGCTGCTGTGGCGCGAGGTAACCGCCGTGCACGGTCTGACGAATGATCTTCCGCCCTGGCAGGTCGTGAAGGAAAAGCGGGCCACCTTCGCCGCCACGCCGGAGCAGGACGCACGACGCCCCGCCGCTCAGACCCGTTGGAAGAATGTGCTTCTGGCGGGCGACTGGACCGCGACGGGGCTTCCGGCGACGATTGAGGGCGCACTGCGTTCTGGGAGTCACGCCGCAGACTTGGCGTTCGCGCGTTCAACCGTGTAGGTCAATCCCTCGGGGATACAACGGCATATGTTCGACTCGATTCTGGATGAGGCGCGCCTGATCGGCGAAGTCTCGATCCGCGACCTGGACGGAAGCGTGCGTAAAGCCGCCGACGCCCTCGTGCGCCTGCAGAAGGCCGACGGCCACTTCGTTTTCGAACTCGAGGCCGACGCCACCATCCCATCCGAATACATCCTGCTGCGCCACTATCTGGGCGAGCCCGACGACCTGGAGCTTGAGCGCAAGATTGCGGTGTACCTGCGCCGCATGCAGGGCGCGCATGGCGGCTGGCCGCTTTATCACGGCGGCGCGTTCAACGTGTCGGCGAGCGTGAAGGCCTATTTTGCCCTGAAGATGATCGGCGACGACATCGCCGCCCCGCACATGGCCAGGGCGCGGGAAGCCATCCTTGCCGCGGGCGGCGCGGCCGCCACCAACGTGTTCACCCGCATCCAGCTCGCCCTCTATGGCGAGCTGGACTGGGTGGAGATCCCCAACATGCCGGCCGAGCTGATCCTGGCTCCCCGCTGGTTCCCCATCCATCTGTCCAAGATGAGCTATTGGGCCCGCACGGTCATCGTGCCGCTGCTCGTGCTGATGAACCTGCGGCCCCAGGCGCGCAACGCGCGCGGGGTGAATGTGCGCGAGCTGTTCAAGCCGACGGTGAAGGCGCTGCGCGTCTCCAACGTGCCCGAGCCCAAGCTGGCCTGGACCATCGGCTTCAACGCGCTGGATGGCCTGCTGAAGCTGACCGAGGGCCTGTGGCCCAAGGGGTTGCGGAAGCGCGCCATCGCCGCCTGCGTCGACTGGGTGGTGGAGCGTCTGAACGGCGAGGACGGCCTGGGCGCCATCTATCCCGCCATGGCTAACAGCGTGATGATGTTCGACGCGATGGGCTATGCGGAAGATCATCCCCATCGCGCCCTGGCCCGCCGCTCGGTGGAGAAGCTGCTCGTCGTCAAGGATGAGGAAGCCTACTGCCAGCCCTGCGTCAGCCCGATCTGGGATACGGCGCTGGCCGCCCACGCCCTGATGGAGGCCGGCGAACCGACGGCCGCCGGCCGGGTGGAGCGCGCCCTGGCTTGGCTGCGCGACCGCCAGGTGCTGGACGTGAAGGGCGACTGGGCCGAAGTGAAGCCCGACGTGCGCCCGGGCGGTTGGGCCTTCCAGTACAACAACGACCACTATCCCGACCTGGACGACACCGCCGCCGTGGTGCTGGCCATGGACCGCGCCCGCTCGCAGTTCGGGGTCAAGGGCAATGACGAGGCCATCGCCCGCGGCGAGGAGTGGGTGTCGGGCCTGCAGAGCGCCGACGGCGGTTTCGCCGCCTTCGACGCGGACAACACCTACTACTACCTGAACAACATCCCGTTCGCCGATCACGGCGCCCTGCTCGACCCGCCGACGGTGGACGTGGCGGCGCGCTGCGTCGGTATGCTGGCCCAGCTCGGCGAGCCGCTGGACAGCACGCGCATGACCGCCGCCGTGCAGTATCTGCGCGACGAGCAGGAGGAGGACGGCAGCTTCTGGGGCCGTTGGGGCGTCAACTATATCTACGGCACATGGTCGGCGCTGGTGGCGCTGAACAAGGCCGGCGTGGAGCCGTCCGATCCCCTGATGCTCAAGGCAGTCGACTGGCTGCTGAAGATCCAGAACGCCGACGGCGGCTGGGGCGAGAGCTGCGACAGCTACAAGCTCGACTACAAGGGCTACGAACCCGCCGCCTCCACCTCCTCTCAGACCGCCTGGGCGCTGCTGGCGCTGATGTCGGCGGGCGAGTCGGACCATCCGGCCGTGGCGCGCGGCGTCAAATGGCTGCAGGAGCGGCAGGGCGAGGACGGCCTGTGGCCGGAGGAGTTCTTCACCGGCGGCGGCTTTCCCCGCGTCTTCTACCTACGTTACCACGGCTACCGGAAGTTCTTCCCGCTGTGGGCCCTGGCCCGCTACCGCAACCTGATGAAGAGCAATTCGAAGGTGGTCGAGTTCGGGATGTGAGAGGCGTCACGTCGCAACCCGGGTGTGATAAGGTGCGCTCATGAAGCCGAAACCTTCTCTTCACGGCCAACCCGACACAGATGCCGCGGCGTTGGCGGACGCCGAAGGGATCGCCGACCTCGATGCGGGCCGCGTTGTGACAGGCGAGGCCGTCAAGCGTTGGCTGCGATCCCGGGGCACGTCGGATGTGCTTCCAACTTCACGCATCGGCGACTGAGTTGCATCCAAGCGTCGTGACGCCACTCTCGGCGGATGACCTCGGCCCGCTAAACCGTCATCGTTTCCGCACAAGCGCTGCGCCAGCTAAATGCTGCGTGCGCCTACGTCCATACGCAGGGCGCCCCGAGGGCGGCGCAGGCTCTTGCAAGCACTTGAGCGGCGGGGGGTAGACTTTGCCATGACTTACCCCCTTATCGCCGTAGTAGGTCTCAAGCGGGAGGCCTCCCTCATCGCGAGACCGGCCGTGACCACCGTTATAGGCGGTGGCGACAAGGAGAGACTGTACGCCAAGCTTCAGCAAACCTTGATCAAGCGGCGGCCGAAGGCTGTAGTCAGCATCGGCATCGGCGGAGCGCTCTGGCCGAAATTGGGGGTGGGCGATTGGGTCGTGGCGGACAGCGTCGTCTGTGAAGACGGTGGCTGGTCCACCGACAAAAGTCTTCAAGTCGCGCTGATTAATCTGCTTAAGGTCGCCATGCCGAACCGAGTTGTTCTCGGCGCCATTGCGGCCGGCGACATAATGGTTGTCGACGCTGCCTCTAAGGCCGCCCTCCACGTCAAGACAGGCGCTTTAGCGGTGGACATGGAGAGCCACGTCGCCGCGCGGTTCGCCGCCGCCCACGGCCTGCCGTTCGCGGCGCTGCGGGTGATCTCCGACGGCGCGGATCGTGCGCTGCCCAAAGCGGCTCAGGCGGGCATGAAGAAGGACGGCGGGATGGACATCCTCGCCGTCCTCAAAGCCCTGGCGAAAGACCCCCGCCAGCTCCCAGCGCTGATCCGCACCGGGCGCGAGGCGGAGGTGGCGTTCCGACAGCTAAAGCTACTGAACCGTGACAACCTTCTTGGACGCCTTGGGGTTGGCGATCCTGATCTCGGTTAGCTTCTTATCCACATGGTCGGAGAAGACGTAATCGGCCTTGCGCTGGTTGGCGAGGCTGATGTCGGGAGCCATCGGGCCGTCGGTCCGGACACCGCGCATCGACACCATGAACATCTTCAGCGGGTTCTTCACCGCGTCCGTCGTGGCCGTGCCCTCGAAGCCGCAGTGGACCATGCAGTCGGCGCATTTCTCGTATTTGCCAACGCCGTAGTCGTCCCACTTGGTATCGTCCATCAGCTCGCGGAACGTCTTGGTGTAGCCTTCGCCGAGCAGGTAGCAGGGCTTCTGCCAGCCGAACACGGTGCGCGCCGGCATGGACCAGGGCGTGCACTCATAGGTCTGGTTGCCGGCCAGGAAGTCCATGAACAGCGAGGAGTTGGTGAAGCTCCAGTTCTTGCCGCCGCGCCCGCGCCTGAGCACGTCGCGGAAGAATTCCTTGGTCTTGGCGCGGTTGAGGAAGTGCTCCTGGTCCGGCGCGCGCTCATAGGCG
>CAXTEX010000075.1:0-11703 GCA_964243445.1 uncultured Caulobacteraceae bacterium
CTAAATCCTCCGCCGCGAACTCCGCATTCTCCTGGATGAACCGGAACCGCAGCTCGGGCTTGCGCCCCATCAGCGTCTCCACCAGCGCCTCCACGCTCTCCTCCGCCCGCGGCAGCGCCACGCGCGCCAGGGTCCGCCGCTTGGGGTCCATGGTGGTCTCCTTCAGCTGCGCCGGCATCATCTCGCCCAGGCCCTTGAAGCGGCCGATCTCGGGCTTCTTGCCCTTGAAGGTCCCAGCCAGCAGCTCGTCCTTGTGGGCGTCGTCGCGGGCGTAGGCGGTGGTGCTCCCGTGGCTGATCCGGTAGAGCGGCGGCAACGCGAGGTAGAGTTTGCCGCCGCGGATCATCTGCGGCATCTCGCGGTAGAAGAAGGTGATCAGCAGGGACGCGATGTGGGCGCCGTCCACGTCGGCGTCGGTCATGATGATGATGCGGTCGTAGCGCAGGTCCTCCTCGCGGTAGCGTGCGCCGCCGTGCACGCCCAGCGCCAGCATCAGGTCGGCCAGCTCCTTATTGCCGCCGGCCTTCTCGCCCGAGGCGCTGGCCACGTTGAGGATCTTACCCCGCAGCGGCAGGATGGCCTGGGTGGCGCGGTTCCTGGCCTGCTTGGCCGAGCCGCCGGCCGAATCGCCCTCCACGATGAAGATTTCCGAGCCGTCCATGGCGGTGCCCGAACAGTCGGCCAGCTTGCCGGGCAGGCGGAGCTTGCGGGTCGCCGAGGCGCGGGCGACCTCCTTGTCCTTGCGCCGCTTCAGCCGCTCCTCGGCCCGCTCCACGACGAACTGGAGGAGCGCAGTGGCGGCTTTCGGCTGGGCGGTCAGCCAGTGGTCGAAGGGGTCGCGGAGCGCATTCTCCACCAGGCGCTGGGCGTCGGAGGACGACAGACGCTCTTTGGTCTGGCCCTGGAACTCAGGGTTGCGCACGAAGACGCTAATCAGGGCGCCGGCCTGGGCCGAGACGTCCTCCGCGGTCAGGATGCCGGCGCGCTTGTCGCCAGTCAGCTCGGCATACTGCTTCAGGCCGCGGGTGAGCACGGCGCGCAGGCCCGCTTCGTGGGTGCCCCCCTCCGGCGTCGGTACGGTGTTGCAATAGGACTGGGTGAAGCCGTCTGCTTCGCCGAACCCCGCCGGGCTCCACGCCACCGCCCACTCGACGGCCCCGCCGCCCTCAGCGCGCTCGATACGGCCAGCGAAGGGTTCGGGGGTGACGGTCTCGATATCGCCGACGCGTTCCTTCAGATAGTCGGCCAAGCCATTGGGGAAGTGGAAGACCGCTTCGGTGGGCGTTGCGTCCTGGATGCGCTCGGGAGTGCACTTCCAGCGGATTTCGACGCCTCGGAACAGGTAGGCCTTGGCCCGGGCCATGCGGAACAGCCGCGCCGGCTTGAACGCCACGTCCTCGCCGAAGATCTCCGGGTCGGGGGTGAAGCGCACCAGGGTGCCGTGCTTGCGGGACGGGCCGAGCTTCTCGATCGCGCCTTGCGGGTGCCCGCGGGAGAAGGCCTGGCGCCACTCGAACCCGTCGCGCCATACCGTCACGTCCAGCCGGTCCGAGAGCGCATTGACCACCGACACGCCCACCCCGTGCAGCCCGCCGGAGGTCTCGTAGGCCTTGCCGGAGAACTTGCCGCCGGAGTGCAGCACCGTCAGGATCACCTCCAGCGCCGACTTGCCGGGGTGCTTGGGGTGGGGGTCCACGGGGATGCCGCGCCCGTCGTCACGCACCGACAGCGCGCCCTCGGCGTCCAAGCTCACCTCGATCACCTTGGCGTGGAGCGCCACCGCCTCGTCCATGGCGTTGTCGAGCACCTCGGCGAACAGGTGGTGCAGCGCGCGTTCGTCGGTGCCGCCGATGTACATGCCGGGGCGCCGCCGCACGGGCTCCAGCCCCTCCAGCACCTCGATGTCCTTGGCCGAGTAGCCGCCGCCCGCGATCCCGGGGGAGGCCGCCACGGGCGCCGCGCGCTGGGTCTTGGGGTCGGGCGCGGGGCGCGGCTCGGCGTGGGCGTCGGCGACGGGGTGCGCCGGAACGGGGTCCAGCGCCGGATCGCCGAACAGGTCTGGAAGGGCGGGGGCTGTCCGCGCGGACTTGGGCATGGACCCTATGTAGGCGAGTCTGGGCGTTCGCAGAAACGCGGCGCGCGAGCGTTCAGCGCGCCGGACCGCCTACCGACGACGGCCCCTTCCGCCGGGCGGCGGCCGGCCGCCGCGCCCACGCACGCCCAGCCGGGGACGCGGCGCGGTCGGGTCCGCGGCGTCCGGCTCGCTCAGCATCTCGAACAGCAGGCCGCCGGTGACCGGCGTCGCCTCCAGCAGGCGGACCTGCACCCGCGTTCCCAACCGCCAGCGCTTGCCGGAGCGTTCGCCGACCAGGGCGTGGGTGCGCTCGTCGTGCGTGAAGTATTCGGCGCCGAGCGAGGAGACCGGGACCAGCCCGTCCGCCCCGGTGTCCTCCAGCCGCACGAACAGGCCGAAGCGGGTGACGCCGGTGATGCGGCCCTCGAACGTCGCGCCCTCGTGCTCCGACAAAAAGGCGGCGACATAGCGGTCGGTGGCGTCGCGCTCCGCCGCCATGGCCCGGCGCTCGCAGGCGGTGATGTGCTCCGCCGTCTCCGCGAGACGCGGGACCTCGGCGTCGCTTAGTCCATCGGAGCCGAGCTTTTGGGCGCGGATCAGGGCGCGGTGCACCACCAGGTCGGCGTAGCGGCGGATGGGCGAGGTGAAGTGGGCGTAGCGGTCCAGGTTCAGGCCAAAGTGGCCGATGTTGTCGGGCGAATAGACCGCCTGCATCTGGGAGCGCAGCACGACCTCGTTGACGATCTGGGCGTGAGGACCGGCGCGGGTCTGGCCGAGCAGCTCGTTGAAGCGCTGGGTGGTCGCCGCCTGGCCCTTGCTCCACTTGATGTCGATGGTGGACAGGAAGTCGCCGAGGGCGAACAGCTTCTCCTGGCTCGGCGTGTCGTGGATGCGATAGACCAGCGGCGTCTTCTTCTGCTCCAGGGTCTCGGCGGCGCAGACGTTGGCCTGGATCATCATCTCCTCGATCAGCTTGTGCGCCTGCAGACTGGCGCGCCGCTCGATGGAGACCACCTCGCCTTCGGGGTTCAGCTTGATGCGCCGCTCCTGGGACTCGATCTCCAGCGGCGAGCGCGCCTCGCGCCCGGCCTTCATCGCCGTGTAGGCGGCCCAGAGCGGGCGCAGGATAGGCTCCAGCAGCGGCCCGGTCTGGTCGTCGGGCGTCCCATCGATGGCGTCCTGCGCCTGCTCGTAGGAGAGCTTGGCGGCCGAGCGCATCAGGGCGCGGGTGAAGCGGTGGCGGACCTTGCGCCCCCGCCGATCGAACTGCATCTGCACGGCGAAACAGGCGCGGTCCTCGCCCTGCACCAGGCTGCACAGCCCTGCCGACAGCCGCTCGGGCAGCATGGGCTCCACCCGGTCGGGGAAGTAGACGGAGTTGGCCTTCTCCCAGGCCGTGCGGTCCAGCGCCGAGCCCGGCCGGACGTAGGCGGCGACGTCGGCGATGGCCACCCAGACCACGAAGCCGCCCTCGTTGGCGGGGTCGGCGTCGGGGTGGGAGTAGACCGCATCGTCGTGGTCGCGGGCGTCGGCGGGATCGATGGTGATCAGCGGAAGGTCGCGCAGGTCCTCGCGGCCGGCCAGGGTCGGGGGCCGGGCGTCCTCCGCCTCCCGCTCCGCGGCGTCGGAGAAGCCGGTGGGGATGCCGTGGCTGTGGATGGCGATGAGCGAGGCGGCGCGGGGCTGGTCCTCACGGCCGACCACCTCGATCAGGCGACCGGGCTTGGGACCGTAGCGGTGCTCGGGATGGCCCGCGCCGGGCTGGGCCACGACCAGGTCGCCGTCGCGCACCTTTTCCGCATCCTCGCCCGAGAGCAGCATGACCTCCTTGGACTTGCGGTCGACCGGCTCCACCCGCGTCTCGCGGCGTGCCTTGCGCACCACGCCCAGCACCTTGTGGGCGCTCTGGCCCAGCCGCTTGATCAGGCGCGCTTCGGTCTCGCCGCCCTCGCGGCCGACGAAGCGCACCAGCACCCGATCGCCGAGGCCCGGCGCGCCGGCCGCGGTCTCCGCCGGATCGGGGGCGAGGCGCACCAGGGCGGCGTCCTCGCCGGCGTTGGTCAGGCGCACATATAGGTCGCCGTCGGCGTCGCGCTCGATCACGTCGGCCACGCCGACGGGGGGCAGGGCGCCCGCCTCGGCCACGCCCTTGCGCCCGCGTCGGGCGACGCCGCCGTCGGCCTGCATCGACTTCAGCAGCAGGCGCAGATCGCGCCGATCCGCCCCCTTGAGGCCGAAGTGGCGCGCGATCTCGGCTATGTCGGTCTGGCCCGCCTGGCGGATGAAGGCCGAGAGCGCATCGCGCGAGGGCAGGGCGGCGGACAGCGGCGCATCCGAAGGCGCAGCTTCGACACGGTCGGATCCGAAACGGTCTGACTTGGGGCGGCGGCGGGTGGGGGGCTTGGCCATCGCGTGCAATATGGGGCGTCGGACGTCCAAGGTCTCTCCCCTCTCGAGGGGGTCGCAGGGGTTGGAAGCGCGGCCGTCCTGCGGCAGAGGTCCTTGATGAGACTCTGGCCCTATCTCGCCCTGTTCGGGTCCGGCTTCTGCTGGGGGCTCGGGCTGCCGTTCGGCAAGCTGGCCCTGGCGGAGACCGACGCCGCGCACATGATCCTGCTGCGTTTCCTGGTCGCGGGGCTGGCGGCCGCACCGATGGTGCTGCGCACCGCTTCCGCCCGCGCCCTGCTGCTGCGGCCGGCGGTGCTGCTGTCGGGCGTCTTCTATGCGCTGGGGTTCCTGACCCAGTTCGAGGGGCTGGCGCGCACCAGCGTCACGGTCGCCGCCCTGCTGGTCGGGGTGATGCCGGCGCTGATCGCGGTCAGCGCGGCGGCGCTGGGCGACCGGATCGGCCCGGCGGCCTGGGCGGGCGTCTCCGCCGCGACGCTCGGGGCGGCGCTGATCGCCGGACGGCCCGGCGGCGCGGCGACGCCCCTCGGCGTGGGCCTGTGTCTGATGTCGCTGCCGCTGTTCCTCGGCTGGCTCTACGCCACCAAGGCCATAGGCCGAGCCGACCGGCCGGTGGAGACGACCTGCGCCACCATCGTAGTCGCCGCCGGGCTGCTTCTCGTGCTGGTCACGGCGTTGCATGGGCCGCCCCGGCTGGCGCTCTCGCCGCGCGCCTGGACCGGCATCGTGGGTCAGGGGCTGCTGTCCACCGTGGCGGCCACCCTGTGCTGGCAGCTTGGCGCGCCTCGGGTGTCCACCGCGGCCGCCGGCGTCTTCATCAATGTGGAGCCCGTGGTCGGCGCGGCCTTGGGCGTGCTGCTCTTCGCTGACCGGCCGACCTGGTGGGCCGGGCTCGGCGGCGCGCTGATCCTTGCGGGCAGCCTGACGGTGGTGCTTTGCGAGCACCGTCCAGGGGGCTCCTCCGTCGCGGAGGATGCGCCGACCCCGGCGTGAACCGGACCGTTCAGCCGCCGTTCAGCCGCAAAGCGGCTTCTCGCCGCATCCAGGCAGGGAGCCCGAAGCCATGAAGAAGAAGACCCTGACGATCGCCTTGGCCTGCAGCGCCGGCCTGCTGGCGAGCGCCTGCGCCGAATACTATCCGCCCCCTCCGCCGCCGCCGGGCGTGGTGCGCGAGCAGCACGTGCGCTGGTGCTTCGATCACCACGGCGGCTACGATCCCCGCAGCAACGTCTACATCGGCTCCGACGGGTCGCCGCACTATTGCGTCACGCCCTGGGAGCGCTGAGGCGCGACCCTAAGTCCGGTTCGAGACCGTCCGCCGTCCTGCCGACATCCTCCTTGGAGGGTCCTCAGGACGGCGGAGGCGGGGCTCGTTCGCCTGACATACTGGGCCGCTAGCGTCCTGGGCCGCTAGCCGGCGACCGCCTTGGCCTTGGCGGCCGCCTTCGGCTTGGCCCCGAGCTTCGGCTTGACGCCGACTTTCGGCTTGGCCGCAGTCTTCGGCTTGGCCTTCCCCTTGGCCGCTCCACTCTTCGCCTGTGTCGCCGGCCGGGCGACCTTCGTCTTGGCGGCGCTCTGGGGGGCGCGGGCGTCGAGCAGGCGCACCGCCTCCTCCAGCGTCACGGCCGCGGGGTCCGAACCCTTGGGCACGTTGGCGTTCACCTTGCCGGCGTTAACATAGGGGCCGTAGCGCCCCGACAGCACGCGGATCGCCTCGCCGGAGACCGGATGGGCGCCAAGTTCCTTCAGCGCCGCCGGAGCGCCGCGGGCGCCGCGTCCGCCCCCCGCCCGCTTCTCGGCGAGCAGGGTCACCGCGCGGTTCTGGCCGACCTCGAACGCCTCCTCGATGCTCTCCAGACTGGCGTAGGTGCTCTTGTGCTGCACATAGGGGCCGTAGCGTCCGAGCCCCGCGAGGATGGGTTCGCCGTCCTCCGGGTGCAGCGCCACCTCGCGGGGCAGGCTGAGCAGGCGCAGGGCCTGGCCCAGATCGATGGCGGCCGGCTCCCAACCCTTGGGCAGGGACGACCGCCTGGGCTTGGCCTTCGCGTCCTCGGCGTCGGCCTCCAGCTCCACATAGGGGCCGAAGCGGCCGATCTTCAGCCACACCTTGCGCGCGGTGGCCGGGTCGAGCCCGAGTTCACGGTCGCCGGCCGGCTCCTCCTCGCCTTCGGCGACGCCGAGCGGGCGGGTGTAGCGGCACTCCGGATAGTTGGAGCAGCCGATGAAGGCGCCGAACTTGCCGGCCTTGAGGCTCAGCCGCCCGCTGCCGCAGGTGTGGCACAGGCGCGGGTCCGAGCCGTCCTCCCGCTCCGGGAAGATCGCCGGACCGAGCGCTATGTTCAGCTCCTCCAGCACCTGCGACACCCGCAGGTCGCCGACGCCGGCGATGGCCTTCTGGAATTCGGTCCAGAACTCGCGCAGGACCACCTTGTATTCGAGCTCGCCCGCGGAGACCTTGTCCAGCCGCTCTTCCAGTTCGGCGGTGAAGTCGTATTCGACGTAGCGCAGGAAGAACTGCTTGAGGAAGGCGGAGAGCAGTCGTCCCTTGTCCTCCGGATGGAAGCGGTTCTTGTCCATGCGCACGTATTCCCGGTCGCGCAGCACGCCCAGGATCGAGGCGTAGGTCGAGGGGCGGCCGATCCCCAGCTCCTCCAGCTTCTTGACCAGGGACGCCTCGGAGTAACGCGGCGGCGGCTCGGTGAAATGTTGGTCGGCGCGGGCGGCCTTGATGTCGGCGCGGGCGCCCTGGCTGATAGCGGGCAGGCGGCGGCTGTCCTCGTCCTCGGCGTCGTCGCGGCCTTCCTCGTAGACGGCGAGATAGCCGTCGAACTGGATCACCTGGCCCACGGCGCGAAGGCCGATCTTGCCCGCGGCGTCGAGATCCACCGTGGTGCGCTCGATCCTCGCCGACTCCATCTGGCTGGCGATCATCCGTTTCCAGACCAGTTCGTAGAGCCGCGCCAGGTCGCCCTCGAGATGCAGCTGGCCCGGCAGGCGCGCGAGCGATGTGGGCCGGATCGCCTCGTGCGCCTCCTGGGCGTTCTTGGCCTTGGTCTTGTAGTGGCGCGCTTCGGCCGGGACGTAGTCGGCGCCGAAGCGGCCGGCGATGACGGTGCGCGCCTCGGCGATCGCTTCCGGCGAGGACTGCACCCCGTCGGTCCGCATGTAGGTGATCAGGCCGCCCTGCTCGTCCACGCCCTCGTAGAGCTTCTGCGCCGCCTGCATGGTGCGCTGGGCGGAGAAGCCGAGCTTGCGCGCCGCCTCCTGCTGCAGGGTCGAGGTGGTGAAGGGCGGGGCGGGGGAGCGGCGGGCCGGTTTCTTCTCCACGGCCAGGACGGTGAACTCGGCCGTCTGCACCGCCTTGCGCGCCGCCTGCGCGACCGCCTCGTCGGCGAGGTCGAACTTCTTGAGCTGTCGGCCGTCGAGCTTGACCAGGCGCGCCAGGAAGGGGTCGGAGCCGGCGGTGACGTCCGCCTCCACCGTCCAGTACTCCTGGGTCTTGAAGGCCTCGATCTCCATCTCGCGATCGACCACGAGGCGCAGGGCCACCGACTGCACCCGTCCCGCCGAGCGCGCGCCCGGAAGCTTGCGCCAAAGCACCGGCGAGAGGGTGAAGCCGACGAGATAGTCCAGGGCCCGGCGGGCGAGGTAGGCGTCCACCAGTTCCATGTCGATCTGGCGGGGGTTCCTCATCGCCTCGGTGACGGCGGACTTGGTGATGGCGTTGAACACCACCCGCTGCACCTCGGCGCCTTTAACGACCTTCTTCTTCTGCAACACCTCAAGCACGTGCCAGCTGATCGCCTCGCCCTCGCGGTCCGGGTCGGTGGCCAGGATCAGGCGCGTGGCGCCCTTCATGGCGTCGGCGATGTCGTTCAGCCGCTTCGCCGCCTTGGGATCGACGTCCCAGCTCATGGCGAAGTCCTCGTCCGGGCGCACCGAGCCGTCCTTCGACGGCAGGTCGCGCACGTGGCCGTAGGAGGCCAGGACCTTGTAGTCGCTGCCCAAATACTTGTTGATGGTCTTGGCCTTGGCCGGGCTCTCGACGACGACGACGTTCATGTGGCGTGGAGGCTCGCTGGGCTGGAGACGGCGGAAGGTGGTGGCGGGCGCCCCGCCGTGTCAACGCCGCATATGATTGCTCGCGGAAGAGGAAGTTGCTAAGCCGACTATCGCCAAAGAAGAGTAAGCCCCCTTGACCACTCCTCCGCCGAGCGCGACGGCATCGGACGCGACGCCCTTAGAGGTGCACGCCTACATCAGCGACATGCTGAGCCAGCTCGCCGACATGGCCAGAGGCGTGGGCGACCGGCGGCTGGAGAGCGCGATGCGGACCCTGGCGCTTGAGACCGCCGCCGACGGGACCGCCGACAAGGGCGCGCCGCAGGACGCTGCAGGTTAAAACGCCGTCATGACCTGGAGTTAAGCTGCTCCGCCGCCCGCCATCGGCTAACTCTGCCGTCCAGCAGGGGAGGGCGGGTCATGGATCAATGTCAGGCGAGACGTATGGGCCTCATCTTGGCGGCGGCGGCGGCGGGTCTGGCGGCGGCGCCGGCGACGGTCTGGGCCCAGAGCGGCCCGTCGCTGCAGGTGCAGCATGCCGCAGCCCGCCTCGTCGTCGTCGCCGAGCCCCGTTCCGACGTCTCCGTGAGCATCCAGCGCGGCTCGAATAGGCTGCCTCCGCTGTCCGTTCGCCGCCAGGGCGACCGGATCGTCGTGGACGGCGGCCTGGCGCGGCCGTTCGGCGGCGACAGCCTGCGCTGCGTCGGCGGTCGGACCAACACGACCGGCTCCCTTTTCGGCCGACCCGTCGCCGACATCCGTGACGGACGCGCCGTCGTGGCGGCGGGCTACGGCCGGGTCGGCCTCGCCGACCTGCCCGTCATCACCGCCCACGTGCCGCTCGACGCGCGCCTCGCCACAAGCGGCGCGGTCTATGGCGATGTCGGCCCGACCCGCAGCCTGATGCTGTCGCCCACCGGCTGCGGCGACTGGACGGCCGGCCATGTGCAGGGACCCTTGTCCCTGAACGCTGCAGGCTCGGGCGACACCCGGGTGGACGGCGCGGGCGAGGTGCACGCCCATCTGGCGGGCTCGGGCGACCTGGGGGTCAGATCGGTCGCCGGTCCCGCAGACCTCAGCCTGGCCGGTTCGGGCGATGTCAGCGCCGATGCGATCGGCGGCCCGCTGCGCGTGTCGCTGTCAGGCTCGGGCGACGTCACCGTGGCTCAGGTGAACGCCCCGGTGGTTGCCAACATGGCGTCTTCCGGCAATGTGCGCATCCGCAGCGGACGCACGCCCCAGCTGAAGGTCAGCATCGCCGGCTCCGGCGACTTCGACTTCGGCGGCGAGGCGGGCCGGCTCTCCGCCAGCGTGGCCGGCTCCGGCGACGTGCGCGTGCGCCGCGTCACCGGGTCGGTGAGCAAGAGCGTGATCGGTTCGGGCGATGTGAACGTGGGCGGATAGGCGGCGGCTTAGGCGGAGCGTGTCGACTATCAAGAGAATGAGCCGTCGATAGCCAGAGCGGCCGGATGGCTATGACCGCCTCGTCCAAGGATGCTAGCTGTCCCAGTCCTATGCAGCCCTTATCGACGGCGAAGACGGGGCCATCGGTGTCACCTTCCCCAATCTGCCGGGTTGCACGGCCATGGGCGCGACCGTTGAGGAGGCGCAACGCAACGCAGCCGAGGCGGTGGGTGACTGGGTCGAAGTCGCGCAAGCCCGCGGGCGGCCTGTTCCTCCATCAAGCACCTGGTCTGCCGCGATCAGCAATCCGGACAACATCCAAGCTCTTCGGACTGGGGCCATGTGGATGCGTGTACCCTTGGTTCGTGAGACAGCCGCCCGGTGAAGGCCAACCTATCGCTCGACGGCAGCATACTGGCGGCGATCGACGCCACCGCTGAGCGTTTGAGGGTCACACGATCGGCCGTCGTTGAACGTCTCGCCTAACGTGGGCTGCACGAATTGGCCTGATGTCGTGAAGGCGTGGCGATGGTCTGGTTTGGACTGCCAGCGATCTCCTAGCTCTCCTGCTGTTCGTCGGTGGGGTCGCATCGGCTGGCCAGGGCTGCTGGGAGCGCCGTTGGTCCCTGTAGTTTGGTTCGGGCGGATGATCGCGATCGTCGTTGCGACCTGCGAAGTCGTACATCGATGCCCGGGCGTTTAGCCTGCGCTTTTCCTTGACGCCCGCCTCTCGCGTCGTCATACACCGCGCTCCGTTGAATCGGCCGTAGGCGCTCGTCGCCTAGACGCGGTTTGCGATACGAACGTCACAGGGTGCGCCTTCTCCGGCGCGCAGTGATCCGGGCCTTCGCAGCACGCTGCGCGGGGCCCTTTCGTTTTGCGGCTCCCGTCAGTGCGGTCGATCCCACGGGTCGGTTTGGTGGCGTTCGGGACGCAGGTACGGCTTGGGGCTTTCGGGTCCGAGGCCAAGGTCTTTGAACTGTACGAGCGAACGAGCGCGAGGACGGCATCGGTTATGGATCGTCAGAATATCCGCATACGCCTGAAGGCGTTCGATCACCGGGTGCTCGACCACTCGACGCGTGAGATCGTGCAGACCGCAAAGCGCACCGGCGCGACCGTGCGCGGGCCGATCCCGCTGCCCACCAAGCTTGAGAAGTTCACCGTCCTGCGATCGCCGCACATCGACAAGAAGTCGCGCGAGCAGTTCGAGATCCGCACGCACAAGCGCGTGCTCGACATCGTCGATCCGACTCCCCAGACCGTCGATGCGCTGATGAAGCTCGACCTGTCGGCCGGCGTCGACGTCGAAATCAAGCTGTAGGAGCCGGCAGATGCGAACCGGCGTACTCGCCAAGAAACTCGGCATGACCCGCTTCTTCGACGAAGCCGGCCAGCACGTGCCCGTGACCGTGCTCTCGCTGGAGGGCTGTCAGGTCACCGCCCAGAAGACCATCGAGAAGGACGGCTATGTCGCCCTCCAGCTCGGCGCGGGCGCCAAGAAGGCCAAGAACACCAGCCAGGCCATGCGCGGCCACTTCGCCAAGGCGCTGGTCGAGCCCAAGCACGTCGTCACCGAGTTCCGGGTTGATGCGGATAGTCTGATCGAGGTGGGCTCGGAGATCACCGCCGACCATTTTGTGCCGGGCCAGAAGGTCGACATCCAGGGCACCACCATCGGCAAGGGCTTCGCCGGCGGCATGAAGCGCTGGAACTTCGGCGGCCTGCGCGCCACCCACGGGGTGTCGCTGTCGCAC
>CAXTEX010000076.1:0-11689 GCA_964243445.1 uncultured Caulobacteraceae bacterium
TCGGCGCCTTTGACCAGCACTTCGGGGACCAGCGGGCGGCTGTTGTACTCGCTGGCCATGGAGGCGCCGTAGGCCCCCGCGGTAAGGAGGGCCACTAGGTCGCCGGCCGCCAGCTCCGGCAGCCGGCGGTCGCGGGCGAAGGTGTCGCCGGTCTCGCAGACCGGGCCGACCACGTCATAGGCGAACTCCGCGGCGCCCGGCGCGGGTACGCGAACCGGGCGGATGGCGTGGTAGGCGTCGTAGAGGGCCGGGCGGAGCAGGTCGTTCATCGCTGTGTCCAGCACGAGGAAGCGGCGCCCGCTCGGGCGCTGGTGGGTGTGGAGCACCCGGCTGACCAGCACGCCGGCGTTGGCGGCGATCACCCGCCCGGGCTCGAACGCCAGCTGCACGTCCAGATCGCCCACCGTCTCCAGCACCACCGCGGCGTAGGCTGCCGGCGTGGGCGGCTCGCGTCCATCGGCGTAGAGCGCGCCCAGCCCGCCGCCGAGGTCGAGCCGGCGCACCGTCAGCCCCGAAGCCCGCAGCCGGCGGGTAAGCCCGCCCATGGCCAGGAAGGCCGAGCGCAGAGGCGCCAGCTCGGTGATCTGGCTGCCGATGTGGCAGGCGAGGCCGGCGACGTCGAGCTGGGCGTAGGCGTGAGCCCTCGCGTACAGCCGCTCCGCATCGGCGAAGCTGATGCCGAACTTGTTGTCGTCGGCTCCGGTGGTGATCTTGGCGTGTCCGCCCGCGCCTACGTCAGGGTTGACGCGCAGGGCCACGGTCGGGCGCACGCCGCGCTGGTCCGCCAGCTGAGCCAGACGATGCAGCTCGGGCTCTGACTCCACATTAATTTCTGAGACGCCGACGTCGAGCGCGAAGACCAGCTCCGCATCCGTCTTGCCGACGCCGGAGAAGACGATCCGCGACGCCGGCACCCCCGCCGCGAGCGCACGGCGGACTTCGCCCTCCGACACGGTGTCCGCGCCCGCGCCCAGCCTGGCCAGGGTGCTGAGCACCGACAGGCTGCCGTTGGCCTTGACCGCGTAGGCGATGCTGACATCGCGGGGCGCAAAGGCTTGGCGGAAGACCTCGAAATGGCGGGTCAGGGTCGCTGTGGAATAGACGTAGACGGGCGTGCCCACGGCGTCGGCGACGCAGGCCAGGGACACGTCCTCGCACCACAACTCAGAGCCGTGCGAGCCCGGATGATCGTGGAAGCTGTTCATCGAGGCTGGATCAAACGCGGCGCCCTGAAGATGACCAAGGTTGGGGCGACCGGCACATTGGTCATCCTGAGGAGCGGCGGAGCCGCGTCCCGAAGGACGCGGCCAATCCCATCTAGTTCGGCGGCGTCGTGCTCACCGTCGGCCCCAGCGGGTTGGACTCGCCTGGAACCGGCGAGTTGCGCGGCGTGGTCAGCTTGGAGTCCGGATCCTCGATGTCGCGCGTGGTCAGGGGGGCGTTGTCGTCCAAGCTGTTGGCCTCGCGCTCGGCTGAGCCGGTCTCGTTACGGGGCGCGGTATTCTGGGCGGCGGCGCGGGCGGCCTTCTGCTGTTCATAGTCGCGCTTGTTGGCAGCGCCGAACAGCGGCGCCGGCTGGGCGAGCGGCCCGGTCCCACCGCAAGCCGCCAGGCCCAGCGCCAGGGTCGCGGCCGCAATGAGCGCCGTGGGGACGAGCCTGCGCGTCAACTGATACCTGGTCATGGCAGCAAGGCCCTCCATCGCGCGACCTGGCGTCGGACCTGGTCGGGGGCTGTGCCGCCGTAGCTGGTCCGGCTCGCCGCCGACGCGGAGGCGGAGAGCACGGCGTAAACGCGGCTGTCGATCCTCGGTTCGATCGCCTGCAAAGCTTCCAGCGAAAGCTGGGCCAGCTCCACGTCCAGCGTCTCCGCCCGCTTCACCGCCGCGCCTGTCACGTGGTGCGCCTGGCGGAACGGCAGGTCCAGCGCGCGTACCAGCCAGTCGGCCAGATCGGTCGCCGTGGAGAAGCCCGAGCCTGCGACCTGCGCCATACGCTCCACGTCGGGCGTGATGTCGGCCACCATGCCAGCCATGGCGGCGAGCGAGAGGTCCAGCGCGTCGTGGGCGTCGAACACCGGCGGCTTATCCTCCTGGGTGTCCTTGGCGTAGGCGAGCGGCAGGCCCTTCATCACCATCGTCAGGCTGGTCAGGGCGCCGAAGATGCGCCCCGTCTTGGCGCGCACCAGTTCGGCCGCATCCGGATTGCGCTTCTGCGGCATGATGGAGGAGCCTGTGGTGAAGGCGTCCGACAGCTTGGCGAAGCCGACCAGCGGGGTGACCCAGAACACCATCTCCTCGGCCAGACGCGACAGGTGCGTCGCACAGACCGACGCCGCCGACAGATACTCCAGCGCGAAGTCGCGGTCCGACACGCTGTCCAGTGAATTGGCGGTGGGCCGGTCGAAGCCCAGCGCGTCGGCGGTGGCGTCACGGTCGATGGGGAAGGGCGACCCGGCGAGCGCCGCGGCGCCCAGCGGGCACTCGTTCATGCGCGCGCGCGCGTCGCGGAAGCGGCCGACGTCGCGCCCGATCATCTCCACATAGGCCATCAGGTGGTGGCCGAAGGTCACCGGCTGCGCGGGCTGCAGGTGGGTGAAGCCCGGCATCAGCGTCTCGACATGCGCCTCGGCCTTGTCGAGCAGGGCTCGCTGCAGCGTCTGCAGCTGGTCGATGGCGTGATCGCAGGCCTCGCGCACCCACAGGCGGAAGTCCACCGCCACCTGGTCGTTGCGCGAGCGCGCGGTGTGCAGCCGACCGGCCGCAGGCCCGATCAGCTCCGCCAGCCGCGCCTCCACATTCATGTGGATGTCCTCGTACTCGTCGCGGAAGGGAAAGCGCCCCTCGATGATCTCCTGCTCGATGCGGGCCAGGCCGTCCTGGATGGCGGCCTCATCGGCGCTTGAAATGACGCCCTGTCTGGACAACATCGCGGCATGGGCGCGCGAACCCCGAAGGTCCTGCGTCCACAGCCTGCGGTCCACGTCGATGGAGACGTTGATCGCCTGCATCAGCTCGGCCGGCCGCCGCTCGAAACGGCCGCCCCACATGTCCTGTCCCTTCGGCTTATCGGAATCGGTCGACATGACGAGTGTGGAACCTCAAAGCGCGCAGCGGCGGCCGGTCATGGGGCGCGCCCTGTTGGCGGCGCTGATCGCGGTCGTGCTGGTGGGCGGTGCGGCCGTCTTCTACGTCATCGTCGCCTCGGTCGCCAAACCCGGCGGCGCGGGTGGGCTGTCCGGGCTGAACCACGGGGCGATGGCCAAGCTGCAGCTGCTGCCCGATCCGGTCCCTGCGGCGCAGGTGCTGTTCGTTGGCGCGGACGCCAAGCCGGTGCGCCTCAGCGACTTCCACGGCCATCCGGTGGTGCTGAACCTCTGGGCCACCTGGTGCGCGCCCTGCGTCAAGGAGATGCCGACCCTGGCCGCCCTGCAGTCCGCCGAGGCCGCGCAGGGCCTCAAGGTGGTGGCGGTCAGCATGGACACGGCGGCCGAGACCGACAAGGCCCGCGCCTTCATGGCCGCCCACCCGCCGCTCGGCTTCTACCAGGACGCCAAATACGCCTTCATGACCGGCATGAAGCCCCAGCTGCTGGGCTTCCCCACCACCGTCCTGATCGACCGGTCGGGCCAGGAGCGGGCGGTCTACTCCGGCGACACGGACTGGAGTTCGCCGGAGGCCAAGGCGGTGGTGGAGCGGCTGGCGGGGCTGTAGGACCGCGCTGCTCGCCTCGGCGACGACGAACGGCCCTAGCCTGTGATCATCGCTGCACCCCTGTGATGCGTCCTTCGAGACGCCCTCTGCGAGGGCTCCTCAGGATGACGACCTTTTCTGATCGCCTTCATCGTTCGTCATGCTGAGGCAGGCTGCGGAGCAGCCTGTCTCGAAGCCCGCACACCCGATGCAAGCTTGCGAAAGCCGGCCGCCGAGGAAACTAAGTCCCAGCGCCGCCGCCGCCCAGGTCCCGCACCACCGCCTCATAGGCCGCCCGCGTCGCGACATGGGTCTCGAACAGCAACCCCTCCGCCGTCGCGAAGTCCTCGCAGCCCGCCGCCTGGGCGAGCAGCCTCTTGAACCCCGCCGGCTCGCGCGCAGGATCGGCGTCGTCGGGCAAGGCGAGCTTCAGGAGCTGGTTCAGTCTGGACTGCAGGCGAAAGCCGCCCCGCAGCGTGTCGAGCGCCCCGGCGTCGGCGAGGCCCGCTGCGGCCATGGCTTCCAGCGCCGTCTCCGTGCCGGTGTGCAGCGGGCCGCCGGCCGCCGCGTGCACGATCTGCAGCGCCTGGACGGCGAACTCTATGTCCACCAGGCCGCCGGGCGTCAGCTTCAGGTCCCAGCGGCTTCTTGGCGGGCGCTCGCGCTGCATCAGGGCGCGCATCTCCAGGACGTCGCCAGCGATGCGGACGGGATCGCGCGGCTGGCGCAGCGCCCCCACGATGGCGGCTTCGGCGGCGGCGAAGGCGTGCGGCGAGGAGGCCCAGGCCACCCGCGCCCGGGTCAGCGCCAGCGCCTCCCAGGTCTCGGCTTCGCGCAGGTGATAATCCTGGAAACCCGCCAGGCTGACCGCCACCGGTCCCGCCCGGCCGGAGGGGCGCAGCTGCAGGTCGACGGCGTACAGACCGCCCTCGGCTGTCGGCGCCGACAGGGCGGTGACCAGCCGCTGGGTGAAGCGGGCGTAGAAGGTCTCGGCGCCCCAGCCCGTGAGGCTCGACGCCGCCTCGGGTGACGCGGGGATGTAGAGGGTCATCAGGTCGAGATCGGAGCGGGCGGTCATCTCGCGCGATCCCGCCCGGCCGAGCGCCACCACGACCACCTCGCCGGGGAAGTCGCCGCCGAGCCGCGTCGTCTCGGCCAGGGCGACCGGGGCCAGCGCGCCCAGGCAGGCGTCGGCCAGGGCGGCGAAGCTGCGCCCCGCCTCGCGCGCGTCGGCCGCGCCGCTCATCACCTGCACGCCGATGCGAAAGGCGCCGTCGCGTCGCGCGATGCGGGCTGCGGCCATGGCGGCCTCGAAGCTCGACGTGCGCCCGACCGCCTCGTCCAGCACGGTGCCCACGTCGTCAGGATCGATGGGCGCGAAGAAGCGTGCGTCCAGCAGGGCGTCCAGCGCTGCGGGCTGGCGGGCCAGGGCCGCCGCCAGCTCCGGCGCATAGGCCGTCACCCGCACCAGCAGCTGCAGCAGTTCGGGCTTGGCCAGCAGCAGCGACATGACCTGGACGCCGGCCGCAAGGCTCGCGAAGAAGTCGGCGAAGCGGTTGAAGGCCGGGTCCGGCGCGCCGGTCGCCTGCGCCGCCTCCAGCAGCCGCGGGGCCAGCCGGGTGAACAGCTCCCGTCCGCGCGGGCTGCGGGTGGCGGGCGCCCGGCCCGTGTGCCAGCCGCGGATCAGCCGCGACACCTGGGGCGGATCGGAAAAGCCCATGCGCGCCAGGGTGTGAAGGGTCTCCGGATCGTCCTCCACCCCGGTGAAGACCAAGCTGCCGAAGGCGGTGGAGAGGTCCTCCTCCTCGGCGAACAGGGCGGCGTAGCGGGCGTTCACCGTCTCCAGGGTGCTCGAGACCGCGGCGTCGAAGGCCGCCAGCTCGCCGAAGCCGGCCAGGGCGGCGATGGCGCGGCGGGCCTCGGGCGCCTCGGGCAGGACGTGGGTCTGCTCATCGGCGATCATCTGCGTCCGGTGCTCCCAGCCACGCAGGCGATCGTAGGCCTCATGCAGGTCGCGCGCCGCCTCGGGCGCCACGTGACCCGCCGCCTGCAGCGCGGCCAGGGCGTCGAGGGTGCGGGGGCTGCGCAGCGCCCGCGCGCGACCGCCCAGGATGAGCTGCTGGGTCTGGACGAAGAACTCGATCTCGCGGATGCCGCCTGCGCCGAGCTTGAGGTTGTGCCCCGGCGCCGACAGCCGCTCGTCCACCTTGTGCACGTGGATCTGACGCTTGATGGCGCCGATGTCGGCGATGGCGGCGTAATCGAGGTTGCGCCGCCAGACGAAGGGCTGCAGCGCCTTCAGGAACGCCTCGGCCGCGGCGAGATCGCCGGCGCAGGCGCGCGCCTTGATCATGGCCGCCCGCTCCCAGTTCTGGCCGGCCGTCTCGTAGTAGATCAGCGCCGCCTCCACCGGCATGGCCACCGGCGTCGCCGACGGATCGGGACGCAGGCGCAGATCCACCCGGAAGACATAGCCGTCGGCGGTGCGCTCCTGCAGCAGAGAGGCGAACGCGCGGGTGATGCGCACGGCCAGCGCCAGCGGCTCCACGCCGGGCGCCGCCGGCAGGACCGCCGGCTCGAAGAAGACGCTGACGTCGATGTCCGACGAGTAATTCAGCTCGCCCGCGCCGTGCTTGCCGAGCGCCAGGCAGAAGAAGCCCGGCAGCGGACCGGCGTCCGCAGCTGAGCTGGCGAGCAGGCGTCCCCGCGTCCGTTCCTGCATGACGGCGACCTGCAGCGCGCTTCGCACGGCCGCATCGGCGAAGCCGGTGAGGGCGGCGGTGACCGCCTCCAGTCCCCACACGCCGCCGAGGTCGCACAGGGCGGTCAGCAGGTGAAGCTCGGCCTTCAGCCGGCGCAGCGCCACGGCCGCCTCGACCGACGCCAAGCTTTGCACGTCCGCCGTGCGCGCGAGCAGGGCGGCGAGCGCCGCCTCGGGATCGCCGCCGACCAGCCGCTCCAGCCGCGCCGGGTCGCGCGTCGCCAAGCTGGCGAGATAGGGCGAAGCGGCGACCATGGGGGCCAGGGCCGGCCAAGCGGCGTCCAGCGCCTCGCTTGGCGGAAGCCGCTCGCGGACGCGCACGGCCGCCGCCACATCGACGATGGGACCGCAGGCCCGCAGCTCCATGGCCGTCAGCAGGTCATCTTATCGGGTCATCATTACGGGGTCAGAACCCGGCGCCGACCCGCCTCAGCCGGTCGTTGAGGGTGCGCAGCTGCTTGTCGATCTCGGCCATGGTGCGGTTCAGCGCGCCCTGGTCATCGCGCCAGACCTGTAGGGTGCGGCCCCACACGCCGGTCATCCCCACCACCCGCGCAGCCCCGCGCAGGCCGCCCGTGTCCACGCCCGCGGCCTCCAGCAGGGCCTTGGCGGTTCGCGGCAGCTTGGGCGCCACCCTGGACGGCCCCTGCGCCCGGGCGATGGCGATCAGCGCGTCGCGGTGGGGCGCCATAGCCTCCAGCCGCGCCATCACCGCCTCGAACAGGCGATCGTGCGTCTCGGCGCTCTCGTCGGTCTCGCCGCTGTCCAGCGCGGCGGCGTCCATGCGGCGCGACAGGTGGTCGAGGAGGGCGTCCTTGCCCTCCGCCCGCGCGTACAGCGCTGCGAAGGAGACGCCGGAGGCGCGCGCGATGTCGCGCAGGCTGATCTCGCCCCACGGCCGATCTGCGGCGAGGCTCAGGGCGTGCTCGGCGGCGACATCCAGGATGTCGGCGGTGTTGGAGGCGGCGGACGGCGCTTCGTCCTCGAGGGGGAAGCCTGCGCCGATGGCGTCGGTCTCTAGGCTGGACATGGCGTGGGCCTCATCGTTTCGCCCGCCGCATATGGGGAGCAGGGCGCGCAGCGCTATTGTGCTCAGCCGCCGAGCTCGCGCGAGCGCCGCATGGCCGCCGCCACCGCCCGAGCCATCAGGCCAGGGAACCCCGCGTCGGGCGCCATCAGCACCTCCAGCGCCGCCTGGGTCACGCCGTTGGGCGAGGTGACCTGGCGGCGAAGCTCCGCCGGCTCCTCGCCGGTCTCCTGCAGCAGCACCGCGGCGCTGGCCATTGTGGCGCGCGCCAGGGTGCGGGCCGCATCCTGCGGCAGGCCGGCCGCCTCGCCCGCCGCCTCCAGCGCCTCGATGAAGGCGTAGAGATAGGCGGGGGCGGAGCCGGACACCGCCGTGGCGGCGTCCATCAAGGCCTCGTCCTGCAGGTCCACCGTGGTCGCTATGGGATCGAACAGGGCGTGCGCGCGGGCGCGGGCGTCGTCGTCCGTGGCGCAGACGGTGGCCACGCCCTGGGCCGCCGCGACGCCGGTCGTGGGCATCACACGCGCGACCCGCCGCGCGTCGAACACAGCCTCCAGATCGGCCAGGCGAACCCCGGCCACCACGGACACGATCACCGCCTCGGGCGGAAGCTGCGGCGCGAGCGCCTCAGCGACCGCGCGCCACACCTGCGGCTTCACGGCGAGCACCACGGTGGGATGGCCGCTCACGTCGTCGCCGGCGACGCGAGCCCCTCGGTCCAGGGCGTCCTGGGCGTCCTCGCCGGGGTGCGGGTCGCGGAAGGCGAAATCGCTCGCCTGGAGGGAGCCGGCCCGCAGCCAGCCACGCGCCATGGCTCCGCCCATGCGCCCGGCGCCGACGATCAGGATGGGGGTCATGACGTCAGCGTCCACGCGGTCCGCTCCAGCCCGTCAGCGCGCCCGCAAAGGCGTCGTGCAGGACCTCGGCGGCCAGGGCGAGCGCCTCCTGCGGTATGGTGTGGCCCTCGCCGGGGCAGAGCCGCCAGATGGCAGGCGCCTGCACATCGGCCAGGGCGGCGAGAGCTGCGAACAGCATCTGGGGCGGCACGCGGTCGTCGCGGTCGCCGTGGGTCAGCAGGATGGGCGGCCGACTGCGGATCTCCGCCGGCAGGCGCTCGGGCGCGGCCAGCAGGCCGGAGAAGCCGACCACCGCGCCTAAGGCGTCGCGCCGTCGCGGCCCCACATGCAGCGCCATCATCGTCCCCTGGCTGAACCCCACGAGGGCGCAGGCCGACGCCGGCAGGTTGTGGCGGATAAGTTCGGCGTCGATGAAGGCGTCCAGCCCGGGAGCCGCCGACTGCACCCCCTGCGCCAGGCGCTGAGGGTCCATGTTGGCGAGCCCGAACCACTGGAAGGCCGAGCCGGGAAAGCCCGGCACCGGTTCCGGAGCGTCGGGAGCCACGAAGGCCGCCTCCGGCAGGGCCTGGGCCAGGAACGGAGCCAGCCCGATCAGGTCCTGCCCGTTGGAGCCGTAGCCGTGGCAGAAGATCACCAGCTGGCGTGCGCGGCCGCCCGTGGCCGGCTGCACGCGCGGTCCATCCAGCGTCTTGGCCATCACGCCTCCTCCCCGATCGTCCCGGCCTTGCGGCCGAGGTAATAGTCCCACAACAGGTGGGTGGCCACGCCGCGATAGGGCTTCCAGCCCTCGGCGCGGACGTACAGCGCCTTCTCGCTAAGCCGCTCGGGCGACCCGTCGAGCACCCGCACAGCCTCCTGCAGCGCCAGGTCGCCGGCCGGGAAGGCGTCCAGCCGACCCTCGCAGAACAGCAGATAGACCTCCGCCGTCCAGCGGCCCACGCCCTTCAGCGACACCAGCGCAGCAATCGCCGCCTCGTCGTCCAGCGCCGCCAGGGCGGCGAGGTCCACCGTGCGCCCGGCGTGCGCTGCGGCGATGCCCAGGGTGTAGCGCGCCTTGGGCGTGGACAGTCCGTAAGCCTTGAGCCCCGCCTCGTCGTGCGCCAGCACCCGTTCGGCGGTCACCTCGCCGAGCCCCGCGACCACCCGCGCCCAGATCGCCGCGGCCGAGGCCGTGGAGACCTGCTGCTCGGCGATCAGCTGCACCAGCCCCGCAAAGCCGCCCGGTCGGGCGCGCCAGTCGAAGCGCGGCACGCAGGCGTGGGCCCGGGCCAGCGCCGGATCGCGTTGCGACAGCCGCCCGCGCGCGGCCTCGATGTCGGAGGCGCTGGGCTGGGTCGAGATGGCGATCGGGCGGCTCAGCCGAGGCAGGCCGGCTCGAGGGAGCCCGCATCCTGCTGATATTCGCGGGCCCGCGCCTGCAGCGCCATCTTGGCGGCCTCGTCGAGCTGGACCACGGCTTGGCCGCCATTGCGCTCCTGCAGGTCGGGCTCGCTCAGCATCAGCTTGGCGTCGTCGGACGTCTTGAACAGCTTCACCGCTGCGGCGGTCGCATGGCTGGAGCCTCGGCAGGCGACGGCGCGAGACAGGATCGGCTGGCGACGGAAGGCGTCCGCGGGCGGGGGACGCAGGCCCCGCGCCCGCTCCTGTTCGTAGGCGCGCACCTCGGGCTGGTCGTCGATCCAGCGCTGCAGGTCGGCGCTGGACAGGGCCACGGCGAGAGCGAAGGCGAGCATGGTGCAGGTGTCCTCGGGCCGGGCGCGCCGGCGGAAGTGAAAGCCCGCAGGCCCGGCGGGGTTGCTCAGCCATAGGCCGCACGCGCCGCAGCGACTAGCCGCCGCGCAGGATTGCGCTAAAGGGTCCGCGCCCCGCTGCGTCGCCCTGCGGCGGGCAGCGCCTGCGAAAGCCTGTCATGCGTACCCGTCTCCTCGTCCTGCTGCTCTCTCCCTTGCTGCTCGCCCCCCTGCTGCTCGTCTCCGCCTGCGGGCGGGGAGCGGGCGGAGGTCCAGGTCGCGCCGCCGTCTCAGCCGCCGCCCTGAACGCTGGCGGGGAGCCGCAGTGGAGCGCTCTGCTGCGCGGCGGCGTGCTCCGTTTCAGCGCCGGCGATGCGCCTGTCCTGGCCGTCACGGCGCAGCGGGTCGACCATGGGGCGGCGGGCGTGGTCTGGAGCGGCGTTCTGGCGGGCAAGGCGGGCCAGTCCGGCGAGGCAGTCACGCTGACCACCCAGGCCAGACCTTGCCAGGACGCCACCACCGGTTTGGGCTACCCGCTGAGCGCCGTCGTGCAGGTCGGGGGTCGCCGCTACGCCGGGTGCGCCGCGCCTGCAGGACAGGGGCTCGGCCCGCGCACCTGAGCGCGGGTTCGGCGCAGGCGCGATCTCTGCTATGCAGCGGCCCATGGCGGACGGCGAGACCAGGACGCGCGAGGCCGAGGTCAGGACGACCTTCGGCCGCGGCTTCCTCTACGACCTTTGGTACTTCGTGGAACTCGGCTCGGCGTTGAAGCCCGGGGCGATGAGGCGCTACGAAGTGCTCGGCGAGCCGGTGCTGCTGGGGCGCGACCGGAGCGGCGAGGTGTTCGCGCTCCGCGACGTCTGTCCCCACCGCGCCGCCCCGCTCTCGGCGGGCCGGATCGTGGAGGGCGAGGCTGCCGCCGCCGAGGTGGCCTGTCCCTATCACGGCTGGCGCTTCGGCGCGCGCGACGGCGTCTGCACCGCCATCCCGTCCCTGGCCGAGGGCCAGAAGATGGACGCCTCGCGCATCCGGGTGCGCCGCTATCTCGCGCGCGAGAGCCAGGGCCTGGTGTTCGTGCACATGGCCGCCGATCCCCGCGCGCCCGATCCGGCCGACGCGCCGCCGGTCTTCCCCGGCGTGGTCGGACGAAGCCCCCAGATCGTGGAGCGGATGGACTTCGACAGCCATGTGGACCACGCCATCGTCGGCCTGATGGACCCCGCGCACGGCCCCTATGTGCACCAGCAGTGGTGGTGGCGTTCGGCCAAGAAGCAGCTCGACAAGGCCAAGCGGTTCGAGCCCCGCGAGCTCGGCTTCGCCATGGTCCGCCACGCGCCGTCCAAGAACAGCCGGGCCTACCGCCTGCTCGGCGGCCAGCCTTTGACCGAGATCACCTTCCGTCTTCCGGGGCTACGCTGGGAGCATGTGCAGGTCGGCGCGCGCCAAGTGCTGGCCCTGACCTGCCTGACGCCGGCGACGGCGACCCGCACCCGCATCACCCAGCTGATCTGGTCGGACCATCCGGCCTTCACCCTGCTCCGCCCGCTGATCGCGGCGGGCGCGCGCCGCTTCCTCAAGCAGGACGGCGACATGGTGAACCTGCAGAACGAAGGCCTGCGCTACG
>CAXTEX010000077.1:0-11367 GCA_964243445.1 uncultured Caulobacteraceae bacterium
GCAGTCGCACGCCGACTCCAGCGCGATGAGATCGGCGTAGGGCAGGGTCTCGTCGATCAGCAGGATGCGGGGATCGGACTCGGCGAGGGCGAGGATTTCTCCAACCATGTTTGAAGCCTTGGACTCGCCGAGCACGGCCCTGAGGTTATGCGTCTTGATGAGCAGGACAACGTCCGCATCGCGACCGGAAAAGGCCGCCAGGAAAGCCCTCAAAGCCGCCTGCGGGTTCTTGCGCTTGATGAAGGAGAAACTGTCGAAGGTGGTCATGAAGACGATCGCATCTGGCGCCAGCCCGTATCTGGACCTTAGCGCCGCCCGGGAGTCGCTGGAGACCGGGAGGTCCTGGACCGCCATGCCGACCTTGTGGACCGGTTTGTCCGTCAGCTTCCTATAGGCTTCGGCATTGAAGTCTGAAGACACCCAGATCTCGTCCAGCAGTTCGAGCGCCAACTCGTGACATCGCGCAGGGTTCGGAAGCTCCCAGAAGAAGTATCCGATGTCATAGGTGTTCTCGAAAAGCTTACAGTCCAGGAACGCCGGGGCGAGCGGGACGCTCTCTCCATTCAGATGGATCAGGTTTATGACGGGCTCGGTTGAGTCGATGGTTCCGGTGCTTTCACCTTGATCCTGCGCATAGATGCTCAGTCGAGGGGCGGGGTTGTCGAGGTAGAAGTCCAGCGCCTTGGGACGAACGCCTGCAGCTGCAAGCGAGTCGATGGTCATGCGCGTGGCCTGGCCAAGCCCGGATTGTGAGTTGATCGGCCCGATCAGGCGCACAGGCGTGGGGAACGTCGAGCCACGACCGTCCAGCAGGATCGGAGCCGAACCGCCTGCGGCCCGCTTGGCG
The DNA here is from genome assembly GCA_964243445.1 of uncultured Caulobacteraceae bacterium. Taxonomy (GTDB): domain Bacteria; phylum Pseudomonadota; class Alphaproteobacteria; order Caulobacterales; family Caulobacteraceae; genus CAHJWH01. The sequence goes on from CAXTEX010000077.1 coordinate 848, forward strand.
GGCTTGTAGAACAGCTTCATCCAATCCGCACCGATGATCGAAGCGGAAATATTGTATTTGCCCGACCTGAGCATCTCGTGGCGCTTGATGTAGGCGACGGCTTGAGCCGCGCGCCGCCGGACGGCTTCGATCTCTTCATCCGCCACACTCAGGCGCGGCAAGGGCGTCGATCCCGTAGCGGCAAGCGCGCTCAACCCCGACATGACGTCACGAGGGAAGAACAAGGCGTAGTGGACGCCCATCGGCTCCATCAGCACCCTGATATAACTGGCGAGACGCTCCGACGGCGTTTCGGACAACCACGCCAAGTCTGTCCTGTCATCCATGTAGCGGCTCATGAAAGCGCTGTATGTGTACAGCCGACTGTCGTTGCCAACAGACTTGCTTAGAAGCGTGATGAACCTTTGTGGGATGCAGAACTTCTCCAATCCGATGGAGGGAGACAACTCGCTACACCACCAGTAAACCAGATTCACATAGGCGTCATCTTCAGTCAGATATTCGGATTGAGGGTGCAGGCGCTTCTGAAACACCTCCACTATGCGTGGCAGACTCTTGGGTGACTCGTGCGGCGCATTGGGCGTCATTAGCCATCGAACTTGTTCGGCGGAATAGGGCAACATCATTGATCGCCGATGTACGCTATAGCCTTCTATGTACCACAATAGAGCTTGGAAACGTCCCAAGTCCTCAGAAGTGTCATACTCCCGATCTATCTTGAAACGCCGGATGGTGAATTCCTGGTACTTGATGAGGGGTACGTTACAGTCGCCGTTTGGATTGAAGGGCTCGAACAGGATATCAGGTCGGGTCATTCAGCGTGCTTTCGATGGGCGCGCCCAGAACCCGGAACGCCATTGAGACCGCGATCAGATCGACGATGGCGCCGGCCTCGATTTCTACTGATCCGCCGGTAAGGGCTCGCCCTGCCGTGTCGGTCGCGTGCAGACTGGCCGGCGCTACGGCTTCAGCGTCGATCAGCCGACGGAGTTCGAGTTCGACGCCGCTTGCGGGGAGCACGAACCCCCATCCCTGGACGCCTGCAGCGAGAAGATCGGGGCGCGGCGTTCTGGCCATGCACCGGCCGACGACCCTGTCGCCGAACTTGATGTGGACCAAGCTCCCGCCTTCTCCGGCGACCCAGCCAGAGAAGACCCGACCCGACAATCCATCGAAACTGCCGCCGACCGCCTCACGTCCAAGCGCCTGCTTGGCCATGTTCTTCAGACGCCTGCTCGTCAGCATGGGTCAGGCTCCTGGGTCCGCCCATCACGGTTGACGCGGCGCTTGCCTCGGCTACTAACCGGCGGCTGCCGAACTGGCCAGCCAGGAACGGGAAGAAGCATGAACCTCCACGGCCCCTCGCCAGGACGCCGGGGCCAGACGCCGAAGCGGGTCCGGAACGGTCAGGTCCAATCGGCGCACGCTCGTCATTTCGTCGGAGCGGCGTCTTGCCCAAAGCACTGATCACGGGCGTGACCGGGCAGGACGGGGCCTATCTGTCCCAGCTGCTGCTCGACAAGGGCTATGAGGTCTTCGGCATGGCGCGCCGGACCAGCACCGGCGGGTTCCAGGACGGACGGCTGCGCTGGCTGGGCGTGGTGGAGCAGGTCAGGATCGTCGACGGCGATCTGACCGACCTGTCCAGCATGCTGCGCCTCGTTTCCGAGATCGAGCCGGATGAGGTCTACAATCTGGGGGCCCAGTCCTTCGTGGGCACCTCCTGGCACCAGCCGCTGCTGACCGCCCAGGTGACCGGCGTCGGCGTCGCCAACATACTGGAGGCCGTGCGCGTCATGCGCCCGCAGGCTCGCTTCTATCAGGCCTCCTCCTCGGAGATGTACGGGCTGGTGCAGCAGGAGCGGCAGAGCGAGACAACGCCCTTCTATCCGCGTTCGCCCTATGCGGTGGCCAAGCTGTACGGCCACTGGATTACGGTGAACTATCGCGAGAGCTTCGGCCTGCACGCCAGTTCGGGCATACTGTTCAACCACGAAAGTCCGCTGCGCGGCATCGAGTTCGTGACCCGCAAGGTCACCGACGGCGCGGCCCGCATCAAGCTGGGTCTGGCCGACAGGCTGTCGCTCGGCAACATCGACGCCAAGCGCGACTGGGGCCATGCCCGCGATTATGTCCGCGCCATGTGGCTGATGCTGCAGCAGGACAAGGCGGACGACTATGTCATCGCCACCGGCCGAACCACCTCGGTGCGCGACATGTGCGAGATCGCCTTCCGCCATCTCGGGCTGAAGCTGGACGATCACCTGCACATCGATCCCAAGCTGTTCAGGCCGGCGGAGGTCGACGTGCTGCTCGGCGAGCCGGCCAAGGCGCAGGCCGCGCTGGGCTGGCGCGACGAGACCAGCCTCGAGGCGCTGATCACCGAGATGGTCGATGCCGACGTTCAGCGGCTGAGCTTCCAGCGGCCGTGACGGCGCCCGATCCCGGACCGCCGACGCGCGCTCTGGTCACCGGGGCGCAAGGGTTCGTGGGCTCGCGCCTGGTCGCGCGCATGGCGCAGGTCTTCCCGGACTGGCGGCTCGACACCCCCGCCAAGGACGCCGCAGACGATCAGGACGGCCTGGACATCACCGACGCCGCAGCCGTCGACGCCTGGATCGCCGCCAGGCCCCCCGAGGTGGTCGTCCACCTCGCCGCGGTCGCCGCGGTCGCCGCCTCGGCCGAGGCCCCGCGGCTGACCTGGGAGGTGAACCTCGGCGGCGTCCTGAACCTGGTGCTGGCCCTCAAGGCCCATGCGCCGGAGGCCCACCTGCTGTTCGTCAGCAGCGCGGAGGTGTACGGCGCGAGCCTGCGCGATCCCGCCCCGGTGACCGAAGCCGCTCTGCTGCAGCCGCTCAACCCCTACGCCGCCAGCAAGGCGGCGGCGGACCTGCTCGTGCGCCAGGCGGGCCTGACGGGCCAGTCCGTCACCGTGGCGCGGCCCTTCAACCACACCGGCGCGGGCCAGAGCGACATCTTCGTGATCCCGAGCTTCGCCGGCCAGATCGCCCGGATCGAGGCGGGGTTAGCGGCCCCCGTGCTGCAGGTGGGCAATCTGGACGAGGAACGCGACTTCCTCGACGTGGAGGATGTGGTGTCCGCCTATGTGGCGATGCTGGACGCGCGCGGGCGGCTGGAGCCGGCGGAGGTGTTCAACATCGCCTCGGGTCGGGCGGTCCGCATCGGCGACCTCCTCGACGCCCTGCTGTCTCAGGCCAAGACGCCGATCACGGTGGAGGTGGACGCCCGGCGGCTGCGGCCGACTTCGGTGCGCCGCATGACGGGCGATGCGAGCCGGCTGCAGGACCGCCTCGGCTGGCGCGTTCGGTCGCCGCTGGACCAGACCCTCGCCCAGGTGCTGCAGGCCCAGCGTAATCGCGTTCGGGCGACCCTCTGACGCCGGCGCGCCGCAGTCCGGTTGGCGCCGCCGGTCGCGTCTGCGAAAAGGCCGGACCCGGGCGGCTAGCTCAGCTGGTCAGAGCGTCTGGTTTACACCCAGAAGGTCGGGGGTTCGAGCCCCTCGCCGCCCACCACGCCGTTCGGAGACCTCGGCTGACCCAGGATTTCCGCCAGGCGGCCATGGGCGGAGCGCGATGGCCATGAAGCCCTGGTCCGTCAGCGCCTCGCGCGTGATCCTGCAGGATCGCTGGATCAAGCTGCGGGCCGACGACTGCGTCACCGCGTCGGGGCGTCGGGTCGAGCCCTATTACGTGCTGGACTATCCGGACTTCGCCCATGTGTTCGCCACCACGAACGACGACCGGGTGGTGCTCGTGCGCCAGTACAGGCATGCCTTTGGCGGAACGTCGCTGGAGCTGCCGGGCGGGGTGGTGGACGCCGTCGACGCCGACCCCGGCGCGGCGGGCATGCGGGAGCTGCTTGAGGAGACGGGCTTCGCCGGACCGTCCTGGCGGCTGGCCGCCAGCCTCAGCGCCGACCCCGCCAAATTCACCAATCGCACGCATCTGGTGATGGCCCAGGGCGTTGAGCGGATCAGCGCGCCCAGGCTCGATCCCGGCGAGGACATCGAGGTGGCGTTGATTCCGATGACCGAGCTGATGGGGCTGATCTGGTCTCGAAGCATCGTCAACGCGTCGCACCTCGGCCTGCTGATGCTGGCGCTGCACGACCTCGGGCGGCTGGCGCCCAAGCCTTGATGCACGAGGCAGGGCCGCACCCCCGGTGCCGCCTTGCCAATGCGGGGGCCGGTACCGTACTCCAGCATCTGCGGACAGCGCCCTCATCGCGGGCGCCCGGCGGCGTTCAACGACGCCGCCCCGTGGGGCGGGTCCAGGCGTGAAACGGATTTGGAAAGCGCTGCCGGACGGGTTCCGCGCCTCCGCCCACCTGGGCGTGCAGGCGATCGCCGACCGGCTGACGCCCCTACTCGTGAGGATGAACTGGAGGCCGGGCCATCCGCGCGGCGAGCCCGTGACGCTGGCGGGCTTCTACCGTTCGAGCCTGGGCATAGGGCGCGGCGTGCGGCTGCTGGCCTCCGCGCTCGAGCGCGGCGGCGTCGCCGTGCAGGCCTGCGACCTCAGCGACGCCCTCCAGGTCGCCACCGAACTGGACGGCGACGCGCGCCTGCGGACGATGGACGCGCTGGCGCGCGGCGAGGGCGCCGGGGGCGTGCTGGTGACCCACTTCAACCCGCCTGAGCTCTACCGCTGGATCCAGCAGACCCGCGGCCGCGGCCTGCGCGGGCGTCGCCACATCGGCTACTGGGCCTGGGAGCTGCCGACGCTGCCGACCGGCTGGCGACAGGCCTTCGACTATGTCGACGAGGTCTGGTGCCCCTCCCACTTCACCGCCGAAGCGGTCCGCGCCGCGGCGCCGGAAGGCATGGACGTGCGGGTGGTGGCCCACCCGGTGTTCATGACGCCCCGGCCCGGACCCGCGCGCGGACAGTTCGGCTTTCCGGAAGAAGCCTGCGTGGTGCTGACGGCGTTCGACCTGAAGTCGACCCTGGCCCGCAAGAACCCGCTTGGCGCCATCGAGGCCTACCGCCGTGCGGCGCCGCGGCCGGACGGACGCAGTCTGCTTGTCTGCAAGCTGACGAGCGGGCGTCATCCGGCCGAACAGGCGATGGAGGCGGAGGTGATGGCGGCGGTCGGCGACCGGCCGGACATCCGGTTGATGCGCGAACCGCTGCCGGAGGCCGACATGGGACGGCTGATCGCCAGCGCCGACGTCATCTTGTCGCTGCACAGGGCCGAAGGTTTCGGCCTGCTGGCGGCGGAGGGGCTGTGGTTCGGCAAGCCGGTGGTGGCGACCGCCTGGTCCGGCGTCATGGACTTCCTGGACGCGGGGTCGGCGGTGCTGGTCCCCTGGACCCAGAGCCCGGTGCGCGACAGCCAAGCGATGTACAAACTGGGCTGGTGGGCGGAGCCGGACCTCGCCTTCGCCGCCGACCAGCTGCGCCGCCTGATCGACGACGCCGGCGCACGCGCCGAGATCGGCCGCGCGGCCCGGCTGAAGGCCGAGCAGGTCTTTGACGCCGACCGATGGCTCCGCGAGACGCGGGCGCTGTTGCTGGGCGGCTCGCCGGCTTGACGGCGATCCATGAGACCCGGGTCGCCGGATAGGCCGAGGGGATGCGGCCGCCGCGCCGCTTGCGCGAAGGGTGCGCCCCCGCCTAAGCTTGGCCGTCGCTGCGGCGCGCCACGCCCGCAACGCTCATGGCGTCGAGGCGTTGGCGTCCGGTCGCGCGCGAGGAGGTCTGTTTGACCGAAATCCATTGGCTCCAGGACGCGCACCGCGTCTCAGGGCTCGTCCTGCGCGCCCGCCCGCGCTCGGCGACGGAGCTGATGGCGCTGGCCCGGCGTAAGACGGGGCTGGACGACTTCGGGCCCCAGCCGGTGGCCGATGCTCTTGACCGGCTCCAGGCCGCCTATCATGGCGAGGCCGACCTGAACCTGTTTGGCCGCATGTCCACCCACTGGGACAACATGCGGCTGTTGACCAACCTGCTGATCCTGGCCGACCGGGAGCGGGCGGACCCGTCCATCACCCGCCGGCCGCTGGAAAAGCCCATCTTCGTCATGGGCCTGCCGAGGAGCGGCACGTCCTTCCTGCACGCCCTGCTGGCCGAGGACGATGCGAGCCTGGCGCCGCGCTGCTGGCAGGCGATCTATCCCTACCCCGACCATCCCGCCTCCGGGCGCGGAGCCGGACCTGAACGCGTGCAGCAGCAGTTCAGCTTCTTCCATCGCCTGGCGCCGGAGCTGAAGAGCCTCCACCCCTTCGATGCACGCACGCCGCAGGAGTGCACGGAGTTCACCGCCCACAGCTTCCGCAGCCTGCGCTTCGATACCTCCTACAACGTGCCGTCCTACAAGCGCTGGCTGGACCAGGCGGGACATGCCGACGGCTATCGCATCCATCGCCGCCTGCTGCAGCACCTGGGGGGCGAGCAGCCGCGCCGCTGGGTGCTGAAGTCGCCGGACCACGTCTTCGCCATGGACGCGCTGCGCACCGCCTATCCCGACGCCCGCATCGTCTTCGCCCACCGCGATCCGCTCAAGGTGCTGCCCTCGGTGGCGCGCCTGACGGAGGTGCTGCGGCGGCCCTTCGCCAGGCGTGTCGACCGGGCGGCGGTCGGCCGCCAGATCACCGTCGACTGGGCCGGCGGCGCCAACCGCATGATCGAGGCGGACGCCCAGGACCTGTGGCCGGCGAACCAGATCTTCCACGTGCACTATCGCGCCCTCACCGCCGAGCCGGTGGCCACGGTGCAGCGCCTCTACGACCATTTCGGGCTGGAGCTGTCGGACCGTTACCGCGCGCGGCTGGACGAGCAGGTGGCCCGCAAGCCGGACGGCGGCTATGGGCGCAACGTCTACCGTTTCGAGGATTTCGGCATGCGTCCGGGCGAGGAACGTGAGCGCTACCGCGACTACATGGCCCGCTTCGACGTCGAGGAGGAGCTCGCCGTCGCGTGAAGGGCCGCGCCGTCCTGGCGGCGGCGCTCGGCCTGGCGCTGCTGGCCTGGCTGCTCGCGCGCGCCGGCCTGCCGGCGGTCTGGGCGTCGGTGCGGACGCTCGGGCCAGGCGGGTTCGTAGTCACATTGGCGTTCCAGCTCGGCCTGGCCGGGCTCGCCGGCTGCGCCTGGGCCCTGCTCGGGCGGGGCCGGCCGGACGCGCGGCTCGGCCGGTTCGTCTGGGCGCGGCTGGTGCGCGACGCGGCCTCCTCGGCCCTGCCCCTCGCCCAGGTCGGCGGCATAGCGCTCGGCGGCCGCGCGCTGGTGCTGGAGGGCGTGGAGGGCGTCTTCGCCACCGCCGCCACCATCACCGACATGGCGGTGGAGTTCACCACCCAGGTCGCCTACGCCGCCCTGGGCGCGGCCCTGCTGCAGGCGCTGCGCCCGCACAATCCGTTGGGACGACCGGTGCTCGGCGTGATCGCGGGCCTGGCGGTCATGGCCATCGGCCTGGTCTGGGCCCAGGCGCACGGCGCGGGCGTGGTGGAGCGGCTGCTGCGCCGGGTCTCGCGCAGGGGTGCGACGGACGATGGGGGGCCGAGCGTCGCCGAAGCCTTCGCCGACATGCGCCGCCGACCGGGCGCCCTGGCGCTGGCATGGAGCGCGCATCTGTCGGCCTGGGTGCTGACCGGGGTGCTGACCTGGCTGACGCTGCACCTGTTGCACGCGGGGGTGAGCCTCGGTGGGGCGTTGGTGGTGGACAGCCTGACCTCGGGCGCCAAGGCGCTGGCCTTCCTGGTGCCCGGCGCGCTCGGCGTGCAGGAGGGCGCCTTGGTCCTGCTCGGCGCCCTGTTCGGCGTCTCGCCCGCCGCAGCCCTGGCCCTGTCGCTGATCCGGCGCGGACGCGACCTGACGCTGGCGTTGCCGGTGCTGACGGCCTGGCAGGCGCGCCAGGGCGGACGCATCTGGGGGCTGGGCGCCAGGGCGACGAGGTCTTGATGGCTCCCTTTTCCTCTTGGGTGAGGGGAGCCGTCCTACTTGAGTCCGACAGCCTTTCCCGGCGCGCCCGCGGCGTCGAAGTAGCGATGATCGCCGACGTCCTGCTCGTCCAGCACTGTGACGAAGCCGTTGGCCGCAGGCGTGGAGCGGATCGCCTTCGGGGCGGCGCTCGCCTCCGCCCCGCCCGGCAGCGCCTCGCCCAGCACCCGGCCGCGCAGCCTGCCGACGTGCGGCCAGTCCAGCCCCAGCACATGGGCGAGCGTCGGGGCCACGTCGGCGTTTGAGGCGGGCGCGGGATCGCGGTAGCCGCGGCGGAAATCCGGGCCGATGGCGGCCATGAAGTTGTGGGTGTCGGCGCGGCTGAAGCCGCCGTGCATGCCCTGACCCTGCTGCAGGCCCGTGTCGGCGATCTCGACGGCGCAGAGCTCGGGGTCGGCGCAGCCCGTGGCGTGACTGGCGAAGCTGAGCATGATCGCGGGCTCTGGCGTCAAGGCGCGGCCCTTCAGGTTGACGGCGCTCATGGGCAGAGCGCCGGGGATGTCGCCGAACCGGTCGTTGACGAAGATCGCTCCTGTATAGTCCTCCCGCGTCAGCACCTCGACCACCCGCCGGGCCATCGCCGCCGCGTCCCCGCCCGGCAGGTAGATCAGGTCCGAACCGCCGTTGGCGGCCACAGCGATCTCAGGATGCAGCGGGTCGGGGCCGATCAGCGCGCCGTCGTTGCGCGGATGCTCGCCCTGGGCAGGGTCGACCGGCGTACGGGCGCCGTCGGCCAGCGGCATATGCAGCGCCAGGGCCAGATCCACGCCCAGGAACCCTGAGGGCAGAAAGCCGCGCGGGGTGTCGGGATAGTCGATCCTCGCCGCCGCGCTGGTGCGGCTCTGCTTGGAGATGGTGGAGAAGCCGTGGTCCGCCAGCACCACGATGTCGGTGCTCCGCTCCAGCCCCAGCCGGCGCAGGGTTTCGCGCAGGCGCGCCAGATCGTTGTCGGCGTTGCGGATTGCGGCGAGCGAGGTAGCCCCGTTGATGCCAGGTTTCAGAGTGTTCAGGCTGTCGCCCTGGAAGTGCTGGGTGCCATCCGGGTCGCGCGACCAGAACACCATGAAGAAGGGCGCGCCCTTGGCCTTGAAGTAGGGCAGCAGCACCTTGGTCGCCGCGTCCGTCATCCAGTCCTGCTGCTGCACATTGGCGGTCCAGACGCCGCCGCCCAGATCGTTGCCGGGACTGCCGTTCAGCCCGCGGTCCTCCGCCACCGGGGCCACGCCCGCGGCCTTGAAGGCGGCGGCGATGTCGGGGCGCAGGGGAAAGCCGCCCGGCTGGCCGGTCAGGTCGTCGATCACCACCGTGCCGGTCCCGTCGCGCTCGGTGACGTCCTGGATGCCGATGGGGCCGAGCTTGCCGATCGAGGCGGTGGCGTAGCCGGCGTGGCGCGCGGCGGCCATCAGGCTCTCCTCGCCCAGATAGTTCTGGTTGTAGCGGGTGTTCAGCCCGCCCAGCACCTCGTCGTCCTCCACCGCGGCGAAGGGCGACGGCGTGGACGAACTGGTCGCGGCCCCGATGTAGAGCACGTTGCCGAAGTCGCCCGTGTCGCCCGGCCAGTGGCCCGTGGCGATGGCCGAGGCGTTGGGCGTGGTCAGGCTGGGATAGACCGAATGGCTGTTGCGCAAATCTACGCCCTCGGCGCGGATGGCCGCCATGGTCGGCGCGGTCTGCGGCGTCACCATGCCCGAACGCAGCCCGTCGGCCACGAAGATCACCACGTTGTGGCGAGGCCCCTGGCCCGCATGGACCGAAGACGCCGCCACGGCGAAACCGGCGCTGAAGCAGAGCGCGAGGCGAAAACGCATTCCGATCCGTCCTTCAAGGCTTGGGCGAGGCTCGCCGCCGCTCTTACTCTAGCAGTTGGGCGACAGGATCGTGTCACGGGACGGCGGAGCGGCGTCGGGCGCATGGCGGCGACTCGGCCGAAACGATAGACTCGCGTCCATGCTGTTGCTGCTGATCGCCCTCACCCTGCTCGCCGCCCTCGTCGCGGCCGCCCTGTCGTTTGCGGCCCTCCGCGCCCGCGCCGCCAGCCCTCCGGACCTCATCGCGCGCCTGGACCGCCTGGAGGTAGAGGCCGGCCGCGGGCCTGCGGCCCTGCGCGAGGAGCTGCGGGCGCTGCGCGAGGAGCTGCACGGCCATTTCGCCCGTCAGGGACAGGGCCATGAGGTCCGGTTCACCGCCTTCTCCCGTGAGGTCGGCGAGGGGCATGGGCGGCTGGGCCAGGTGTTCAAGGACGCCCACGACGCCTTCGGCCACGCCCAGACCACCCGCCTCGGCGAGACCAACGCCCAGATGAAGGACTTGCGCGAGCGGCTGGAAGCCCAGGGGCTGCGCGCCGAAGCGGCGCAGAAAACCGCCCTCGAAGCGGTCGCGGCCAAGGTCGAGGCCATGACCCAAGCCGATGCTGCGCGCCAGGAGAAGCTGCGCGAGACCCTCGCCGCCAGCCTGGAACAGCTGCGCAAGGACAACGAGGCCAAGCTGGAGCAGATGCGCGCCACGGTCGACGAGAAGCTGCAGGGCACGCTGGAGAAGCGGCTGGGGGAGAGCTTCCAGATCG
>CAXTEX010000078.1:0-5178 GCA_964243445.1 uncultured Caulobacteraceae bacterium
GCGCTACGTCTCGCGCCTCGCCCGTGGGCTGGCGGTGATCTGCAACGTGCTCGATCCCCATGTCATCGTGCTCGGCGGCGGTCTGTCGAACGTGACGGCCCTGTACGCCGCCCTGCCGCAGGCGATGCGGCCCTACCTGTTCACCGACACGGTGGCCACGCGCCTGGTGCGCAACCGTCACGGCGACGACTCCGGCGTGCGCGGCGCAGCCTGGCTCTGGCCCTAGCGCCGGCGGACGATCGACCGGCAAGAAGACGTCACGAGACGTTATGAATTGAGAGCCCGCATTGCGCGCCCGGCTCATGGCCGTGTAGAGATCACGCCGGGGACGCCGGGGCGGGAGCGAAGCGGGCGTGGACGGAACGGCGGATCGTCAGCGGTTGGTCTTGGCGCTCCGAAACGTGGCGGCAGGCGACAAGACCGCCCTCCAACAGGTTTATGATCAGACCTCGGCGAAACTGTTTGGCGTGTGCCTTCGTATATTGAGGGATCGCGACGAAGCCGAGGATGTCTTGCAGGACGTGTACGTGAGTGTGTGGCGGCGCGCCGGATCGTTCGATCCGGACCGTGGCGTGAGCCCGATCACGTGGCTGGCCACCCTGGCGCGCAACCGCGCCATCGACCGGCTCCGGGCGAGCAAGAAACACCTCGCACGCCCGCTGGAGTTCGCCGCCGAAGCGGCCGACCCCTCCATGCTGGCCAGCGAGACGATGGAGCGCGACCAGTCCGCCGACCAGCTTCACGCCTGTCTCGCCGAGCTCGAGCCGGACCATGCCGCCTACATCCGCGCCGCCTTCTTCGACGGCCAGACCTACGCCTCCCTGGCGGAGACCGCCGGCGCGCCGCTCGGCACCATGAAGAGCTGGGTGCGCCGCGCCCTTATGCGGCTGCGGAGCTGTCTGGAGCGATGAGCGATCCGGACATCCCGCGCGGCGAAGACAGCGACGCCCTTGCCGCCGAATACGCCCTCGGCGTGCTGGATGACGCCGAGCTTAGGGCGGCCCGGCTCCGGGCCGCCGCCGACCCCGCCTTCGCGCGCGAGGTCGAGGACTGGCGGGCGCGCCTGGCCGGCCTGATCGACGAAGTGCCTGCCGTGCCGGCTGGCGCCGACATTTGGCCCGCCGTGGCCAGGCGGCTGGAGCAGGGCCAGGATGGCGGTGGAGTCGTCCTGAGGCTCAGGCGTCGGCTCACGGCCTGGCGGAGCGCCGCAGGCGCGGCGGCGGCGCTCGCGGCGGTGCTGGCCCTGGCCCTCGTCTGGCCGCGGACACAGTCGAGCGCAGCGCCCGTCCTGACCGCACGCCTGTCGGGAACGCCCAGCGGTCCGGCGGTCTTCGTCGCGCTTTACGATCCGACCCGCCGGGCCATCGTGCTCACGCCCGCCTCGGTGACCGCGAGCGCAGACCGTTCTCCAGAACTCTGGCTGATACCGACCGGCGGTAAGCCGGTCGCGCTGGGCGTCGCCACCTTCGGCGCTTCGGTCCAGCTCATCTCCACGGCTGGCGCGGGCGGTCTGGCGAGCGGCGTGCTGGCCGTCTCCGTCGAGCCCAGGGGCGGCTCCCCGACCGGCCAGCCCACCGGCCCCGTCATCGCCACCGGCCAGCTAACCCGCCTCTGACCGGCGCGGTCTGGACCTAGCTCGGCGATAGCCCGAGCTGCACCACGTCGGTGCGCTCGGTGCGGAAGCCCGCCTCGCAGTAGGCCAGGTAATAGCGCCACAGCCGATCGAAGCGCAGGTCGAAGCCCTGGCCGCGCACAGCTTCAGCCTGGTCGGCGTAGCGGCGACCCCAGTCGGCCAGGGTGCGGGCGTAGTCCTGGCCGAAGCGGCGCAGGCCGGTCCAGGACAGGCCGGCCCGGTCGGTCTCCTCGTGCAGCCGCCGTTCGCTCGGCAGCATGCCGCCCGGGAAGATGTTCAGCTGGATGAAGTCCGGGCGACGACGATAGCCTTCGAACAGGGCGTCCTGGATGGTGATGACCTGCAGACCCGCGCGTCCGCCCGGCGCCATCAGCTCCCGCAGCTTGCGGAAGTAGGTCGGCCAATAGGCCTCCCCCACCGCCTCCAGCATCTCGATGGAGGCGATGCGGTCGAAGCGCCCGTGCAGATCGCGGTAGTCGCAGAGTTTGACCTCCACCCGCTCGCCCAGACCGTCGCGCTGGATGCGCTGGGCGGTGTGGTCGTGCTGAGCCCGCGAGACGGTGATCGCCGTCACCCGGGCGCCGCGTTCCAAGGCGGCGAAACGGGCGAAGTCGCCCCAGCCGCAGCCGATCTCCAGCAGGCTGTGGCCGGACTGCAGGCCCATGGCGTCGGCGAGCGCTGAGTGCTTGGCGCGCTGGGCGGCCGCCAGGTCCAGCGCATCCCCGGCGTACAGCGCCGAGGAGTAGTTCATCCCGGCGTCCAGCCACAGGCGGTAGAAGTCGTCGCCCAGATCGTAATGCGCGCAGATGTTGCGTCGCGAGCCCGAACGACTGTTGCGGTTCAGGGCGTGGGCCGTCGCGTTCAGCAGGCGCAGGATGGGGCTTCCGTCCATCAGCCGGCCGATCTGGTCGAAATTGGCGGAGCAGGCGGTCAGCAGCTGCGCCAGATCGGGGCTGTCCCACTCGCCGGCTATGTAGCTTTCGGCGAAACCGACGTCGCCGGTGGCGAGCACGCGGCGCACGAAGCGGCTGTCGCGCACCTCCAGGCGAGCCTCGAGTCCGGGATGGGCCCCTTCGATCCGATGCAGCGAACCGTCAGGACCGACGAAGTTCAGCACGCCCGCGCTCCAGGTGTGGCGCAACGCCAGGGCCAGCATCTGCACGTTAAAGCCCGCTCGCCGCCGCAGGCGGGGCCAGGACGGCGCGGCGCGGGCGGATGCGACGGTCAGGCTGGCCATCTCAGGCGCCGAGCCTGGGGGAGACCGCCCGGGTGATCGCGACCCCCGCCGCCGCCGCCGCCGCACTCGCGAAGGCGCCCCAGGCCATGTCGGCGACGCTGACCTTGGTCGACCAGGTCTTCATGATAGCCTGGCAGGTCAGGTCGTAGGCGCCGTAGGCCACCAGGCCCAGCACCGCGCCCGAGACCGCCGCCTTGGCCCAGCCCTTGTCAAGATTGGGCGCGACCGCGAAGTAGATCAGCCCGGCGATGTAGATCAGGTAGAACAGCACGGCCGGCGGCGCGTGCACCTTCTCGGCCAAGAGGGCGCCGATCTCGGGCTTGTACAGGGTCGGACCCACCAGGGAGAGCCAGCCGCCGTCCAGGGTCAGGAACACCAGACCTGTGGCGATGTAGGCGATCGTGATCTTGAACATCATGGATCTCCGCAGGAGGGTTCAGGCCCTGACCGGGCTCAGGCGATAGTGGCTGACGCCCCACTCGGCCCCGTCCGCGTGACCGAAGAGGCCCGCGGTGGCGAGGAAGAACAGCCGCCAGCGCCGGCTCCACAACTTGGCGTCCGCGCCGTACGTCTCGCGTAGCACCGAGCCGATCTCCGCGGCGTTGGCGTCATAGGGCTTCAGCCAGTCCTCGGCGGTAAGGGCATAGTGGGTCCCGCTCCAGCGCCAGTCGGCCTCCAGGGCGAACAGGTCGCCGAACTGGCGCACCAGGGCGTGGCTGGGCATCAGGCCGCCGGTGAAGAAGTGCTGGGCGATCCAGTCGGCGGGGTCGCTCGCGTCGAAGCGGTAGGGCGTGGTCCTGTGGCTGAACACGTGCAGGAACAGTCGCCCGTCGGGGCGCAGCCAGTCCCGGACGCGGCCCAGCAGGGCGCGCCAGTTGGCCATGTGCTCGAACATCTCCACCGAGACGACGCGATCGAAGCGGGCTTCGGTCTCGAAGGCGTTCATGTCGCAGGTGACCACCGTCAGGTTGTCCAGCCCCCGCGAGCGGGCCTGCGCCTCGATGAAGGCGCGCTGCGAGGCGGAGTTGGACACGCTGACGATGCGGGCGTTCGGCATGGTCTGGGCCATCCAGAGGCTGAGCGACCCCCAGCCGCAGCCGAGCTCCAGGATGTGCTGGCCGTCGCGCAGGTCGGCGTGGACGCAGGTCTCCGTCAGGGCCAGGGCCTCGGCCTGCTCCAGCGTCTCCACGCCGGTCGGGTACAGGCAGCAGGAATACTTCAGGTGCGGTCCCAGCACATGCTGGAAGAAGGCGGCGGGCAGTTCGTAGTGCTGGTCGTTGGCGGCCTGGACGTGCTCGGCGATCGGGCGGATCGTCATCTGCTCGGCGAAGGCGGCGTCGCCTTGGCCCGGAGCGCCGGCCAGGTTGCGCCGGGCGCCTAGCACCAGCATCCGCACCGCTGCGCGGCGGACGGGATCAGGCAGGGGCGCGCCCTCGAAGGCGGTGATCACGCTGGAGATGGCGCTCATGCGGCGACGTCCTTGGGCGGGCGGGGCAAAAAGGCGCTGACCCGCGCCTGGTAGTCGCGGTAGGCGTCGCCCTTGGAGCGGACCATCGCCTCCTCCAGCGGCGGCACGCCGGTGGCGAAGCGCAGGATGGTGAACATGGCCGCCGGACCCAGCAGGGACAGCCAGGTCCACGGATGGGTGAGCTGCACCGCTATGACCGGATAGGCCAGCCAGCCCACGAACTCGAACAGATAGTTCGGATGGCGCGACCAGGCCCAGAGGCCGGCGTCGCAGACCTTGCCCTTGTTGGATGCGTCCGCCTTGAAGGCCTTCATCTGCTGATCGGCGAGGCCCTCGCCCAGGATCGAGCCGGCCAGGATCGCCGCACCCAGCACGTCCAGCCAGCGCACGTCGGCCAGCGGATTGCGCGCGGCGAGCAGCACCGAGACGCTGAGCAGCGCCGTCGCCGGGGCCTGCACGATCAGCAGGCCGAACATGTTGAGCTGGAAGCGCCCTCCCCAGTCCTTGCGCAGCGCCGCGTAGCGCGCGTCCTCCGGTCCTTTCGCCACGCGCACGGCGACGTAGGTCCCCAGCCTCAAGGACCAGATCGCCACGAGCACGGCGACCAGGAGCTGTCTCCACGTCGGCGCCGGATGTCCGCCGAAGGGGACCAGGGCGGCGAGCGCGCAGGTCGCGCCTGTGCCGTAGGTCCAGAACACGTCGGTCCAGCCGCCGTTGTTGGCGCTCCGCTGCACCGTCCAGCCGGCGATCATCACCGCCGCCATGACAAGCAGCACGCCGAGGACCAGCAGGATCAAGACGAGGCCTCCGGCGCACGGGCGGCCCCGGGCCCGGTAGCTT
>CAXTEX010000078.1:5278-11247 GCA_964243445.1 uncultured Caulobacteraceae bacterium
GGGGCCCGGTGGCCTGGGGCCCGGTGGCCTGGGGCCCGGTGGCCTGGGGCCCGGTGGCCTGGGGCCCGGTAGCTTGGGGCCCGGTAGCTTGGGGCCCGGTGGCTTGGGGCCCGGCGGCATGGGCGTCGATGAAGGCGCTAACGTCGCGCAGCACCGGGGCGAGGAAGCGCAGCGGCGCGGCGATGGCCCCGACCAGCAGGGCGTGGCTAAGACCCTTGTAGTCGCGCGTCTCCACAGCCCCGCCGGCCGCGCGGACCTTGGCGGCCAGCCGCGCTGTGTTGCCCGGATCGACCGTCTTGTCCGCGCTGTCGGTGGCCAGGAAGAGGGGCGGGTTGGCGCCGTCGACATGGTTGATGGGCTGGGTGTCGGGGCGGCCCTGCGGCGGACCGAAGATCGTCTTCAGCTCATCGCTTGTCAGAGGCAGGAAGTCGTAGGGCCCGGCCAGGCCCATCGCGCCGCGCAGATCGCGCCGGGGCTCCAGACCCACGGCGGCGAGCCAGCGCCGGTCGAGCGCCAGCATGACCGCGTCATAGGCCCCCGCCGAATGGCCGAGCAGGAACAGCTTGCGCGGATCGCCGCCATAGTCGGCCGCATGCGCCTTGGCCCAGGCCACCGCGCGGGCGTTGTCCTGCAGGAAGCCCGGCCAGCGCACCTCGGGATAAATCCGGTAGTCCGGGATGAAGGTCAGATAGCCCTTGGACGCCAGGGCCGCGCCGACGAAGCCGTAGTCCTGGCGCCGGCCCGAGTCCCAGCCGCCCCCGTACAGGAAGACCACCACCGGCGCGCCCGCCGCCGCGGTCTTGGGACGATAGACGTCCAACCCGCCCCGGGATCCGGCCATGTAGGCGACGTCGTGGGTGATGGCGACGTCGCTTTTGGGCTCCACCGCGTTCAGGAAGCCGACGCCGGAACAGCCCGCCAGCGCCATGGCGGCCCCGAACCCCGCGGCCCCGAACTTCGCGGCCATGCGCGCGAAGGGCCGCGAGAGGGGCTTTGCGGCCTTCCCTGCCGCCCTCCCGCTCGACGCCGCTGCCCTCAAGAGTCTCTCCGACGAACTTGGGAGCATTTACGTCACCGCGTGCGAGGCGGATGCGCCTGCATCCGACATTCCGCTAAGGTCGTAGCTCGCACAATCCCTGCAGGCACAAGGCCGCCATGACCTCAGCAAAGACGCCTGGCGCATCGAAGCTCAAGGTGGCGGTGGTGGGCTCCGGGATCGCCGGCCTCTCATGCGCCTGGCTGCTCGACCGGCGCCACGCGGTGACCCTCTACGAGGCCGACGCCCGGCTTGGGGGTCACACCCATACGGTGGATGCGGCCGGGCCGAGCGGGCCCACGCCGGTCGACACCGGCTTCATCGTCTACAACGAGGCCAACTACCCCAACCTCACGGCCCTGTTCGGCCATCTGGAGATCGAGACGCAGGCGGCGCAGATGTCGTTCGGCGTGTCGCTGGACGACGGCGGTCTGGAGTACGGCAGCGCTCATCCGCTGGCCATCCTCGCCCAGCCGAGCAACCTGCTGCGGCCGCGGTTCTGGTCGATGATGGCCGACCTGATCCGCTTCTATCGGGATGCGCCGAAGATGCTGGCGGCGCTAGAGCTGCAGCCCGCCACCTTGGGCGAGGTGTTGGAGCGGGGCCGCTACGGACCGGCGTTCCAGGAGGACCACCTGCTGCCCCAGGTGGGCGCCATCTGGTCGAGCACCGCGGCCCAGGCGCGCGACTATCCCGCCGAGGCGCTGATCCGCTTCTTCGACAATCACGGCCTACTGAAGCTGGTCAACCGCCCGCAGTGGCGCTCGGTCAAAGGCGGGTCACGCCGCTACGTCACACGCATGATGGCCGATTTCAGCGGCCGCGTGGTGCTGAACCGGCCCGTATCCCAGGTCCGCCGCACGGCCTCCGGCGTGGTCGTGCGTGACGGGCACGGCGACGAGGTGCTGTACGACCAGGTCGTCATCGCGACCCATGCGGACCAGGCGCTGAAGCTCCTGGCCGGGGCGAACGGTGCGGAGCAGGCGGTGCTCGGCGCCATCCGCTACTCCCGCAACACCGCGGTGCTGCACACCGACGCCTCGCTCATGCCGCAGCGGCGAGCCGCCTGGTCGGCGTGGAACCACATGGGCCGTCGCGGCGACCCGGACAGCTTCTGCGTCACCTACTGGATGAACGAGCTGCAGGCCCTGCCGCCGGAGCGGGACCTGTTCGTGACCCTGAACCCCCGCCGTCCGCCCGCCCCGGAGACGGTGTTGGCGGAGGACGTCTATCATCACCCCCTGTTCGATACGGCGAGCCTGGCGGCCCAGCGGCGGCTATGGTCGCTTCAGGGTCGGGGCGGCGTCTGGTTCTGCGGCGCACATTTCGGGGCCGGCTTCCACGAGGATGGGCTGCAGTCCGGCCTCGCCGTCGCCGAACAGATGGGCGGTGTGCGCCGGCCCTGGAACGTCGCCGGGGAGTCGGGGCGAATCCACCTGGAGGCGAGCAGACCAGAGCCGACCAGGGTCGCGGCGTGACGGCGCCCCAGGGCTCGGCCATCTACGCCGGCCGGGTGGGGCACACGCGTTTCCGCCCGCGGTCCCATCGGCTGGCCTACGGCGTCTTCATGCTGCTGCTCGACCTGGACGAGGTCGCAGGCCTCGATCGCAGCCTGCGCTGGTTCTCGCTGGAGCGCTTCAACCTGCTGGGCTTTCGCGCCCGCGACCATGGCGACGGCACCGCCACGCCCCTGCGCAGCCAGATCGAGCGCCACCTGGACGAGGCCGGACTGGCCATCGCGGGCGGTCCGATCCGGCTGCTGTGCCTGCCGCGGATGCTAGGCTATGTGTTCAACCCGCTCAGCCTCTACTTCTGCCACACGCCGGGCGGCGAGCTCCGCGCCATCGTCTACGAGGTCACCTCGACCTTCGGCGAGCGTCACAGCTATCTCATCCCGGTCCCGGCCGGCGAGCGTGACATCCGCCAGAGCGCGGCCAAGCGGCTGCACGTCTCGCCCTTTCTGGACATGGGGCTGGACTACGACTTCCGGGTGCAGGCGCCGGGCGAGACGCTTCGGGTGCAGATCGACGCGGTGGACGTCCAGGGCGTGATCCTCACGGCCAGCTTCGTGGCCCGGCGACGTCCGCTCACCGACGCCGCCGTGCTGCACGCCTGTGCGACCCATCCGCTGCTGACCTTGAGGGTGATGGCCGGCATCCACTGGGAGGCGGTGAAGATCGCGCTGAAGGGCGTCAAGCTGCGCGGCGGCCCGCCGGCGCCAAGACCATCGGTCAGCCTGGGCCGCGGCGAACCGCTTCAGGCGACGCGGCGATAGTCGATGAAGGAGCCGTCCGGCGCCTTGCCGCGAAGCCCGGTCCAGGCGCCGCGCTCGTCATACCAGTCGGTGATGTCGGCTTGGCCGCTCAGCACATAGCGGGTGGCGGGCACCGCGCGCCCATCGGCCAACCGGGCGCTCTGGCCGGCGGAGCGGACGACGGCGTCATGCACGGCCGCACCGGTCTGCGGATTGAACAGCGGCGTCTCCAGCACGGACCAGTTCCAATGGGTCAGGGGGTGGGCGCCGGCGGGCGACGTCGTGGAACGATCCTCGCCCGTGGATATCCTCACGCCGGTCTCAGAACGCATGGCGGTGAGCTGCTCGCGCCGCCCGTTGGTCGTCGTGTGCGTCTCCAGGGTCAAGAACCGGCCGCCGCGCCAGGTCTCCTGGCCCTGATGCTCGTAGCGGAACACCGGGATCGGGCCGAACTTGACCAGCATGTGCGCCTCGATCGCCACGACGAAATCCTGATCGTCGCCCTGGAACTCGACCTTGTGGCCGCCGATCATCGTCCCGTTGCGCCATATCTGAAAGCTCAGAGGGAGCCGCGGCGGCGGCGGCGTCTGGGCCTGCGGACGCAGCGGCAAGGCGCTCGCCAGGCCTGCGCCGAGCAGGATGCGGCGGCTTAGGGTCAAGGTGTCGGCCATGGCTCGCCTCGCATAGGCGCCAGCTACGACGCGGTCACGACAGAGGATGCAGCCGCCGGTTCGCGGTCGGGGCGGCGGGAGAAGCTGACCGCCGAAGCGACGACGGCGAACCCCGCCGCGGCGCCTATGGCCAACACCGGCCCATGCCGGCTGGCGTGGAACAGGATGGCGGTGAGCGTGGCGCCGATGGTCTGGCCGGTCAGCCGGGCGGTGGCCAGCATGCCGCCCGCCGCGCCGCTCCGCGCCAGGGGGGCCGCCGAGAGCATGGTCCGGTTGTTGGGCGCCTGGAAAAAGCCGAAGCCGAAGCCGCACAGCGCCATGCGCCAGGCGACGCCCGCCGCGCCGACGTGCGTCGGGGCGAAGGCGATGAGCGCCAGACCGAGCCCGAGCGCCGCAAGCCCCAGGCCGCTGAGCAGCGACGCCGAATAGCGGTCCGCAAGCCGACCCGCCAGGGGCGCGGCCACGCCGACCGCGAGCGGCCACGGCGTGATCAACAGGCCCGTCGCGACCTGGTTGTCGTGCAGGTCGAGCTGGAGGTGGAAGGGCAGCGCGACGAAGGCCAGGGCCTGTGCGGCGAAGGACGCCACAGATGTCGCCACGGTCAGGCTGAACAGGCGGCTGCGCATCAGATCGACCGGGGCGAGCGGTCGCGCCTGGGAGAGGGAGCGGCGGACCAGGGCGAAGGCCGCGACCGCTCCGACCCCGATCGCCACCGCGCCGGGCCAGCCGACGCCCCGCGTCAACGCATCCAAGCCGGTGATCAGCAATCCGAAGGCGAGCACGTTCAGCGCCGCCGACGCCCAATCGAGCCGCCCTCCAGACTTCGGGCTCTGCGGCAGGGCGAAACGGCAGAGGGCGAACGCCAGCACCCCGATGGGGACGTTGACGGCGAACAGCCACGGCCAGGACGCCACCGCCAGGATGGCCGACGCCAGGCTGGGCCCCACGACCGCAGCGACCGCCACCACAAGGGCGTTCAGCCCCACGCCGCGACCAAGCTGGCTCCTGGGATAGGTGAACCGCACCAGCGCGCCGTTCACGCTCATGACGCCGGCGGCGCCCAGGCCCTGGATGGCCCGCGCGGCGGCGAGTTGGGGCAGGTCGCGGGCGAAGGTGCAGCCGATCGAGGCGAGGACGAACACCACCAGCCCGGCCATGAACACCCGGCGGTACTCCACGATCTCGCCCAAGGCCGCCAGGGGCAGCAGCGAGACGAGGATGGTCAGCTGATAGGCGTTGACCACCCAGATCGAGTCCGAAGCCGCCGCATGCAGGTCTCGCGCGATGGCCGGCAGGGCGACGTTGGCGATGGCGGTGTCCAGCACCGCCATGGCGATCGCCAGCCAGATGGCCGCCACCGCCCAGTAACGCTGCGGCGTCGGCAGCCCGTCCCGTTCCAAACTCATGGCGCGGGGCTACAGGGTCAAGCGGCTTGGGGGAAGGCTCCCCGCGGCGTCAATCAGGTCAGGATCGCCACAGCAGCATGACGAACAAGCATCCAGTCCGCAGACCTCGTCATCCTGAGGAGCCCCGCAGGGGCGTCCCGAAGGACGCACGGCCGCGCCAACTCACGATCAAGCGGGCGGCGGCTTTGGGCCAGGGCTGGCGGCCTCCTCCGGGGTGATCGGCAGCAGCGGCAGGGTGATGTAGCTATCGTGCGCGCCGCCGTCGAAGATGCGCTGGGTCGCCGCCCGATAGTCGGCCGGCTTGGCGTGGAAGATGTTGGACACATAAGTCTGGGGGTTGCGGTCGTAGAGCGGGAACCAGCTCGACTGCACCTGCACCATGATGCGGTGGCCGGGCAGGAAGACGTGGTCGGAGGTGGGCAGGGTCCAGCGGTAGAGCTCGGGCGTGTTGGGGGCGATCGGCTGCGGGCGCTCGAAGCTTTCGCGATAGCGGCCCCGGAAGATGTCCATGGAGATCCCCAGCTCGTAGCCGCCCAGCTTGGGGTCGCTCGCCACCTCGTCCGGATAGACGTCGATCAGCTTGACCACCCAGTCGCTGTCGG
>CAXTEX010000079.1:0-11226 GCA_964243445.1 uncultured Caulobacteraceae bacterium
GCCGCGACCGCTTCGTGCGCAACGTGCTCTACGCCATCGGCAACTCGGGCGACGCGGCGCTGGCGGCGGTCGCAGCAGGGCGGCTGGACAACGCCTCGCCCGTCGTCCGCGACGCCGCGCAATGGGCGCTCAATCAGTTGAGCGCTGCCCAGCACAGCTTAGACGCCTTTCAACACCACGTCGGCAGCCGTTCGGCTTGACACCGGCAAGGAGCCGTTCGCACGCTGCCAGTCGCCGACGTTCCGGCGAGACGTGCAGGCGGCCTGGAAATGCTTACGACTACACTGGCGACCTTGATCGTCGCGCTAGCTCAGGCGGGCGCGCCGGCTTCGGCGGACGCCGCGACCGTGGTGGCAGGGGTGCAGAAGGCCGCGCTCGCCAAGCCGGCGCTCACTCCGGTGCAGGTCTATTCCGAGAAGCGGATCTGTCGCCCCATCGTCGTCACCGGCACCCGATTCTCGCAACAGGAATGCCATACGGCCTTGGAGTGGGACCAGCAGGCGCGCGACGGAGCCGACACCGCCAGCTATATCCAGAATAGGGCCAACAGCTTCTGCTTCAACGCGGCCACCTGCAAGCAGTAGAGACCAGCAGGCGCGGGATGGGAGCGATTACGCCCGCTACATTCGAAGCGCGTAGATAGCTTCCGCATCGACGTCCGCTGACCCTCGTCGCGACGCTGTAGCTCACGCCTTCCGCACGGCGTCCTGCAAGGCGGTGTTGATCCGAGACTGCCAACCCGGGCCCGCCGCCTTGAAATGCTCGAGCACGGCGCGGTCGAGCCGCAGGGTGACCTGGGCTTTCGTCGGAGCCTTCTGAGCGCCGCGCAGCCGGGCGAGAGTGCGGGGGAAGGCTGCCAGCACCTCGGGCGGCAGGCTTTCCGGCCCCTTCGCTCGGGCGAAGTATTCCTCAGTCCATTCAGGGTTGTCATGGTCGTCAAGGTCAGGCTCCGGCAGCGCTGCGAGTCGGGCCTCGATCTTGCGGCGTTGATCAGGAGACATAGCGTCTAAACTCCTTCCGGTGCGCGCGGCGGAAACTGAGAGCGCGGAGTCTGAAGCCGCGGTAGGTAGACGATAGGCAGTGCGACAAACCTTCAAGCAGTCCGAAAGCCCGGTAGCGCATCTCTGCATATGGAACTCGGCGATCCTCCTCGATGTGAATAACGTAAAGGTCCACAGCAGACGCGAGCGACACCTGGTGCTTCGAGGTTGGCTGCGTCCTTGGCCGGATCGAATTCAATCTCCACACGACCAAGTCGCTACAATCTGATCTCGGTGCAAGGGCAAGACACGGTCGCGCCTCACCGCCCCTCAAACACCCGCCTCGGCCCGACCGCCTCGTACAGGTCCGTCCGGCGATCGCGGAAGAAGCCCCAGGCGGCGCGGTGGGTCTGGAGGAAGTCCAGGTCCACCGTGGCGGTCAGCACGCCCTGCGCCTCCCGGTCGAACTCGGCGATCAGGTCGCCGCGGTGGTCGGCGATGAAGGAGGAGCCGTAAAAGCTCTGGCCCCCGCCCGGGGTCTCGGGGCCGCCGTTCGCGCCGGGCTCGGTCCCGACGCGGTTGGCGGCGACGACGGGGATGACGTTGGCCACCGCATGGCCCTGCATGACGCGGCGCCAGGGGTCGCGGGTGTCCAGGCTGGCGTCGTGGGGCTCCGAGCCGATGGCGGTGGGGTAGAGCAGCACCTCGGCCCCCATCAGGGTCATGGCGCGGGCGGCCTCTGGATACCACTGGTCCCAGCAGACGCCCGTGCCGATGCGGCCGAACTTCGTGTCCCAGACCTTGAAGCCGGTGTCGCCGGGGCGGAAGTAGTATTTCTCCTGGTAGCCGGGGCCGTCGGGGATGTGGCTTTTGCGGTAGACGCCGAGCAGGGCCCCGTCCGCATCCGCCATCACCAGGCTGTTATAGTAGTGCGGCCCCTCGCGCTCGAAGATGGAGATTGGAATGGCTACGCCCAGCTCCGCCGCCAACGGCGCCAGAGCGATGACGCAGGGATGCTCCCGCCACGGGTGGGCGGTGGCGAACCAGCGCTCCTCCTGGGTGACGCAGAAGTAGGGTCCCTGGAACAGCTCGGACGGCAGGATGACCTGGGCGCCTCGGCTCGCCGCCTCACGCACCAGGTCTGCGGTGGCGGCGATGTTGGCGGCCATGTCCTCGCCATAGGCGGTCTGGATCGCCGCCAGGGTCAGCGTGCGCGCCATCAGGCGGGCTCCTGCTGGGTGATGCAGTGGAAGCTGCCGCCGCCGGTCAGCAGCGCCCGCGACGACAGCCCGACCACCTCGCGCTCGGGGAACAGGGCGGCGAGCGCATCGAGCGCCAAGGGGCTCGCCTGCTCCTCATAGACCGGCATGATCACCGCCTTGTTGGCGATGAGGAAGTTCATATGGCTGGCGGGGATCACATCGCCGTCGGCGTCCAGGATGCGGCCCGGAGACGGCAGGCGCATCACCTGCACCTCGACGCCGCGGGCGTCCGTGGTGCTGGCCAGACACGCCGCCGCCTCGCCGTAGACGGACGTGTTCGGGTCGTCGCGGCCGAAGCCGACGGGACAGACCACCACGCCTGGGGCGACGAAGCGGGCGAGGTTGTCCACATGCCCGTCGGTATGGTCGTTGGCCAAGCCCTCGCCCAGCCAGAGCACCTTGCGTACGCCCAAGGCTTCGCCCAGCGCCGCCTCCGCCGTGGCCTGGGTCCAACCGCGGTTGCGGTTGGGGTGGATCAGGCACTGGCGGGTGGTGACCAGCGTGCCCAGGCCGTCGGTGTCGATGGCGCCGCCCTCCAGCACGAAGTCGTGCTCCACCCGGGACGAGCCGGCGGCGGCGGCGATCTGTTCGGCCACGAGATCATCGTCGTCCAGCACGTATTTGCCGCCCCAGCCGTTGAAGCGGAAGGCGCAGGCGGTCGTCTCCTCCCCGCGCTTGACGAAGATCGGGCCCGTGTCGCGAAGCCAGACGTCGCCGAACTGGCCGCGCACGATCTCCACGCCGGAGCCCTCGCCGAGCAGGGCGCAGGCGGCTGCTGCGGCCGCGTCGCCGCGCACCAGCAGCCGCACCCGCTCGGCTCCCGGCCCGGCCAGGGCGCGGGCGAGGGCTGCGACCTCGGCCTGGGCGGCGGCCAGGTCGTCGAGCCAGAGCTCCTCATGGCTCGGGAAGCCGACCCACATGGCCCGGTGGGCGGACCATTCGGCGGGCAGCTTGGGCAGGGGCGGCGGCATGGGGCGGATCGGCCTCATCAAGCGGTTCGCGCAGGCGGGGGGCGCCTGCGTGACGGTCAAGCCGAGCCATGCCGCACGAAAGGGGCGTTGCAAAGGCCGCGAGGACCGCCAGGCCTGATCAGCGTGCGAGGACCCGGGCGAAAGCCGCCCTTGCTGGAGGACCGTCTAGCCCGTTAGAGCCCGTGCTTGCTTGCGAGGCGGGTGGATTGACGGCGACGACGGCAGCGGGCGGGGCGGATCGTGACGCCTGGAGATGGACGCTGGCCTTGGTGGGGCTGCTCGCCCTGGTGCGCGTGGCGGGCCTGATGGTCAGCCCGATCGAGCTCTATCCGGAGGAGGCGCAGTACTGGCTGTGGTCCCGC
This sequence comes from uncultured Caulobacteraceae bacterium, assembly GCA_964243445.1. Taxonomy (GTDB): domain Bacteria; phylum Pseudomonadota; class Alphaproteobacteria; order Caulobacterales; family Caulobacteraceae; genus CAHJWH01. The sequence continues at coordinate 3,576 of CAXTEX010000079.1, forward strand.
CACCTGGCGTTCGGCTATTTCTCCAAGCCGCCCATGGTCGCCTGGGCGATCGCGGCGACCACGGCGCTCGGCGACGGCGAGGGGTTCGTACGGCTGGCCGCGCCCCTGGCCCACGCCGCCGCCGCCCTGGCGCTCGCGCGGGCGGGCCGGCGGCTCTACGACGGTTGGACCGGGTTCTGGGGCGCCATGCTCTACAGCCTGGCGCCTGGGGTCCAGCTGTCGGCGGCGGTGATCGCGACCGATTCCCTGGTGATGGCGTGCTCGGCCTTCGCCGTGTGGGGCTATGCGGGCTGGCTGACCAGCGAGAGCGCGCGGGCGCGACTGGGCTTCGCGGCGGGCCTCGGCGTGGCGCTGGGGCTCGGCGGCCTGGCCAAATATGCGATCCTGTACATCGCGCTCGGACTGCTGCTCCATTCGGCCTTGGCGCGGCCGGTGCGCTGGCGTTGGCGCCCGATCGAGATCGCCGCGACCGCGGGGCTCGCCCTGCTGGTGCTAGCCCCCAACCTGCTGTGGAACGCCGCCCACGGCTTCCAGACGCTCAGTCACACCGCCCACGACGCGGAGCTGAACGGCGCCGCGGCGGGGCCGGCGATCCATGCCCGGGCGCGCTTCCACCTGTTGGACTCGCGTACCGAGCCGGGCTTCCTGATCTCGCAGCTGGGGGTCTTCGGCCCGGTGCCGTTCGGCGTCCTGCTGGTCGGCGGCGCCATCGCCCTGCGCCGCAAGGAGCCGGCGGCCGACGGCGCGCTGGGCGCCCTCGCCGCCCCGGCGCTGGTGCTGATCCTGCTGGAATCGGTGCTGGCGCGGGCCAACGCCAACTGGGCTGCGGTGGCCTATGTGCCGGCCGCGCTGCTGGTGGCGGCCTGGCTGGTGCGCTGGCGGGCGAGGTTGTGGCTCGGGCTCGCCACGGCGACCGGCCTGGCCACGCTCATGGTGTTCCTGGCGGCGGGCACATCCCAGGCCCTGGCCGATCGGCTGGGCTTCGCCAACAGCTTCAAGCGGGCGCGGGGCTGGGAAGCCGTGGACCATCTGGTGACCGCAGAGGCGCGCGCGCTGGGGCCGGACCGTCTCTCCGCCATCACCGTGGACGACCGCTTCACCTTTAACGCCCTGGCCTTTTACGGCCGCCGCGACTGGCCGGTCAGAGCGCCGCCGCTCACCGCCTGGGTGCGTGAGAGCCGTCCCGGCAACGAGGCGGAGACCACCTCGCCCCTGAAAGCCGGGGCGAGGGTGCTGTTCGTGGATATCGGCGGGGCTTATCGGGCCGAGGCCATGCGCGACTTCACGAGCGTCCGTCCGCTGGGCGCCTGGAGGGTCTGGACCGACCCGCGCCACTTCCGCGAAGTGGAGATGTTCCTGGGCGAGGACTATCGCCGCCGCCCCCGCGACCCGAGGACCGGCCTGCCGATACCAGCTTGAACCGCTCCCCCGGAACCGCTCGGCACGACGCCGGTCCAGGGCTTCGGGAACTGGCTCGGCTCCAGGCTGCGGGACGCCTACTGCGGGCGGAACGCATCGCTGGAGATCAGGCCGCGCCTCTGGCTGGAGTCGCCGGCGAAGTCGCGAGGCCCCACGTGGATGAGGCGGCTCTGGGTGTCGAGCCACAGCTTGCCGCCGATCCCGCGCCAGCGGTGGCAGAAGGCGTAGTCCTCGCTCAGGTATTCGCGGGTGACCGGCTCGATGCCGCAGTCGAACAGGGCGTACTGGTTGGCGCTCCGCCGCGGGACGGCGGCGGTGTGGGCGGCGCTGTAGGCCGTTTCCGGATAGGCGGCGATCATCCGCTCCAGCGCGGCGCGCCGGATCAGCATGAAGCCCGTGCCGGCGTAGACGGCCGTGGCGAAGCCGTCGCGCGTCTGCGCCTCGGCGCCGCTGGCCAGGGCGCCGACGTAGCGGAGTTGGGCCGTCTCCATGGCCTCCCCCGCCGCAACGCGTTCGCTCACCGCCGCGTCGTAGTGGATGATCTTGAGCGGATACATGCCGGCGACCACCTCCTCGTCGAAGGCGAGCAGCCGCTCGACCTGATCGGGGGCGAAGCCGATGTCGGCGTCGATGAACATCAGGTGGGTGGCCTCCTCCCGGTCCAGGAAGGTGGTCATCAGCGCATTGCGCGCGCGGGGGATCAGCGAGTCGTAGCCGAGCAGCTCCACCGATATGCTCAAACCCCGCTGGGCGCCGTAGGCGAGCAGGCCGCAGATCGACTGCATGTAGCGCTGGGTGACGAGGCCGCCGTAGCAGGGTGTCGCGACGAGGATGTGCATCGAGACGAGCCTACAGGATGTCGGCGGCGATGCGATGTCTCCTCTGTGTCACCCCGCCCCGGATGGCGCCTCCAGGGTCTCCCAGCCCGGATCGGGGGTGAAGCGTTCGCCGTGCCTGGCCGCAAGCTCCACGAGCCTGGCCCGGATGTCGGAGGCTCCACGGGCGCGGATGTAGTGCATGGGGCCGCCCCGGAAGGGCGCGAAACCGGAGCCGAAGATCATCGCCGCGTCGATCACGTCCTCGTCGGCCGCGACGCCCTCGCGGAGCAGGGCGACGCAGGTGTTGAGCATGGGCAGGATCAGGCGGTCGGCCAGGTCCGCGTCGGGCGCGGGCGCGTCCTTGGCCTTGACCGCGTGACCATCAACCCAGGCGTAGATCCCCTGCCCCGTCTTGGCCCCGAGATCGCCGGCCTTGACCTTGGCGCGCAGCCAGTCCGGCGCATCGGGCAGAGCCCAGCCCAGGTCGCGCTTTAGCGAGTCCGCCACCGCGACCGCGATGTCGAGCCCCACCTGGTCGGACAGCTCGATAGGCCCGACCGGCATGCCGAAGTCCTCGGCCGCCTGGTCGATGGTCTCAGGACGCACGCCCTCGTCCAGCAGGATGAGCGCCTCGGCCAGATAGGGGGTCAGGGCGCGGTTGACGATGAAGCCGGGCGCGCTCTTGGCCGGGGCCGGCAGGCGATCGATCAGGCCGGCGAAGCCGCGGGCGAGGGTCTCCACCTGCGGATCGACGCCGTCGTGGCGCACCACCTCGACCAGCTGCATCTTGGATACGGGATTGAAGAAGTGCAGCCCGACCAGCCGCTCGGGATGCCGCAGCCCCTCGGCCAGAGCCTGCAGCGGGATGGAGGAGGTGTTGGTGGCCAGCACCGCGCCCGGCTTCATCTGCGGCTCGATGGAGGCGTAGATCTTGTGCTTGAGGTCGAGCCGTTCGGGCGCGGCCTCGATCACCAGGTCGGCCTTGGCGAGCCCCTGCGACTTCGGATCGGGGATCAGCCGGTCCAGGGCGTCGCGGATGCGCATGCCGTCCCTGTGGCCGATCTTGGCGTATAGTTTGGCCGCTCGCTTGATCGCTCCGGCGATCGGCCTGGGATCAAGGTCGCCCAGGGTGACCGTCAGCCCCCTCCAGGCGCACCAGGCGGCGATGTCGCCGCCCATGGCGCCCGCGCCGATGACGTGCACATGCGCCACCTTGGGCCGCTTGCCGGCGAGCGCCTTCAGCGTCTCGCGCAGGAAGAAGACGCGCACGAGGTTGCGCGAGGTCTCCGTGACCAGCAGCCGGGCGAAGCTGTCGATCTCGGCGCGCTTCATGGCCTCGAAGTCGCCGCCATGCGTCTCCCAGAGCGCGATCAGGGCATAGGGCGCGGGATAGTGGGCGTGGGGGGCCTGGCTGTCAGCCTGGCTGCGCATCCGCCGCGCGGCGAGCCGGCGGGCGGGCGCGGACTCCTTCAGCCGGTCGATCAGCCTGGGCCTGGACGGGTGAAGCTCGCCCGCTACCGCCGCCATCACCGCGGCGTGGACGTGGCGTTCGGGCACGAGGACGTCGATCAGGCCGAGCGACTTGGCCTTGCGATCGTGGATCGTGCGGCCGGTGAGCATGGCGGTCATCGCCTCGATCGGGTCGATCAGGCGGGGCAGCCGGGCCGTGCCGCCGAGCCCCGGATGCAGGCCGAGCTGCACCTCGGGGAAGCCGTAGGAGGACCCTTCCACACCGATGCGGACATGGCAGCCCAGGGCGATCTCCAGGCCGCCGCCCAGCGCCGGGCCGTGCACCACCGCGATCACCGGGATGGTCAGGGCCTCCAGCCGGTCGACCACGGCGTGGGCGCGGGTCATGGCCTGTGCGGCGTCGGCGGCGTCGGTAATCTGGCGGAACTGGCCGATGTCGGCCCCGAAGGCGAAGCCGCTGGCCTTGCCCGAGCGGATCACCAGCGCCTTGGGACGGAGCTGGCCCAGACGGTCGAGCAGACCGTCCAGCTCCTCCAGCACCTGCGCGTCGATGGTGTTGGCGCTGGCGCCGGCCTTGTCGAGCACGGCCCAGGCCACATCGTCCTTGTCGCGGGTGACGCGCCAGTTGCGGTACGGGCTCGCCGCCGCCTGGGCGGGCGTCGGCCCAAGCTCCATTTCGCGGCCCTTGAGCGCCTCCCAGGCCGGGTCCTTGATCAGGCCTTGCATCGCCATCAGGCGGACTCCTCGGATAGGCGGACAGCACGACCGGCGGCTGTGTATCTTCTCCCCTGCGCAGCGGGGGAGGGGGACCCTGCGCAGCAGGGTGGAGGGGGCTCCAGCCTGACGCGACGGCTCTCCGCTGGAGCCCCCCCCACCACCCTGCGGGCGGTCCCCTCCCCCTGCTGCGCAGGGGGAGAGAAGGGCCGGCGCTTTGACACAACAGGCACGACGCTCACACCCGCTCGACGAGCATGGCGCCGCCCAGGCCGCCGCCGATGCATTCGGTGGCGATCCCGCGCTTCAGCTTCAGCCGGTCCATGGCGTTCACCGCATGCAGCACGATGCGGTTGCCGCTGGCGCCGACCGGGTGGCCAAGGCTGACCGCCCCGCCGTCCATGTTCAGCCGCTCGGGGTCGATCTCGCCCGCCGCCCTGTCCAGCCCCAGCACCCGCTCGCAATAGTCCCTGTCCTTCCAGGCGGCGACGCAGCCCAGCACCTGCAGGGCGAAAGCCTCGTTCAGCTCCCAGAGGTCGACGTCGGCCAGCGTCATCTTCTGGCGCTTCAGGATCTCGGTGGAGCACAGCGTCGGCCCCAGCCCCATGATCGAGGGGTCCAGCGCAGACCACTGGCTGTCGACGATGCGCGCGCGGGGCGTCAGGCCGTGGCGGCGGACCGCCTCTTCCGAGGCCAGGATGACCCAGCTGGCCCCGTCGGTGATCTGGCTGGAGTTGCCGGCGGTGACCTTGCCGTAGGGGCGCTCGAACACCGGCTTCAGCTTGGACAGCTTCTCCACTGAACTGTCCAGGCGCACGCCGTCGTCGTGGTCGTAGACGTTCCCGTCGTGGTCGAAGGCCAGCTCGACCTCGTTGTCCAGCCAGCCGTTCTGCTGGGCGCGGGCCAGGCGGTGATGGCTTTGCACCGCATAGGCGTCGGCCTGCTCGCGGGTGAGATGGAAGAGGTGGGCGACGATCTCGGCGGTCTGGCCCATGCCCAACTCTGAGATCGGGTCAGTGAGGCCATGCACCAGCCCGATCACCGGCTTCAGCATGGTCGGACGGAAGCTGGAGAAGGTGCGCGCCCGGTCCACCGCGCTCTTGGCGGCGTTCAGCGTCCCCATCCATTCCACCATCTCCTGGCCGAAGATAAGGGGCGCGTGACTCAGGCTTTCCGCGCCGCCGGCCAGGATCAGGTCTGACTGGCCCTGGCGGATGTACTGGTAGGCGGTGTCGATCGACTGCATGCCCGAGCCGCAGTTGATCGCCACGGTGAAGGCCACCATCGCCGGCCCGCAGCCGAGCCGCAGCGCCGCGACCCTCGCGGGGTTCTGCTCGTCCGCCACGGTGTTCACCTCGCCCAGGATCACCTGGTCGAAGGCGTCCGGGCCGAAGGGCTGGCGCACCAGCAGCGGCCGGCCGCACTGCACGGCCAGGTCGACGGGCGTGAACGGACCGGGCTTGTTGCGCGCCTTGAGGAAGGGCGTGCGGGCGCCATCGACGATGTAGACCGTGCGGGCGTCGGTGCTGCTCATCAGCAAGGTATCTCCATGATGGCGGCCAATCTCATCGCCTGCGCAGCGGGGGAGCGGGACTGCGCGCAGCGGGGTGGAGGGCGCGCGCCATGCTCGACGCGCCGTTCTCCGCTGGAGCCCCTCACCACGCTGCGCGTAGTCCCCTCCCCCCGCTTCGCAGGGGGAGAGAAGGACAGCGAACTATTCCGCCGGCTCCGGTTGGCGGGCGGGCGCCGCGGCGGGGCCCTTCACCGAGGCGGGGGGCTCCGGGTTCTGGGAGCGGGTCTGGGCGCCGGCCTCGGCGGCCGACGTGCGGGCGGGCCCCTCCACCGCGCGGTGCTGGGTCAGCTCCTCGGGCGAGAAGTCGTCCACGTCGATGACCTCGGCCACAGCCCGGTCGGCCGCCTCCAGACGCGCGGCCTCCTCGTCGCTCACCAGCCCCTGCCCGCGACCGATCTTCCACGCCTTGATCTTGGACTTGCGCAGCCGGTCATGGATGGGTTGGGTCTCCACGGTGAGCTGAAAGGCGTGCAGCAGCTTGCCGATCGCCGTCTCGCCGCCGCCGATGTAGCAACCCTCCACCAGCCGGTCGCGCGTGGCGTTCGGCTCCAGCAGGATGTCGGCGCAGGCGCGGATGGAGGCGTCGGACGGTCCGCGCACGCGAGGTCCCAGCGGCAGGATGGCGAAGCGGAGCAGACCGCCCACGATCTGGTTCGGCAGGTTGGCGAACACTTCATCGAAGCTCGCTTCGATCCGCGCCGAGCCCGCCACCATGACGTAGTCGAGCACGCCGAGGTCCGCCTCCTGGCGCCCCTCGTCCTCCCAGCGCTTCAGGGCGGCGGAGAGGAAGTACATCTCCGACAAGATGTCGCCGAGGCGCGCCGACAGCAGCTCGCGCCGCTTGAGCTGTCCGCCCAGCGTCAGCAGCGCCATGTCGCTGGTGAGCGCGAAGGCGGCGGAGTAGCGGCCGAGGCGGCGGTAATACTTCCGCGCCGCCCCCGCGTCGGGCGAGGGCGCGAAGGCCGCCGCCGTCCAGCTGCGCCCGGCGGCCCGCAGCATGGTCCGCAGGGCGTGACCGACGTGCTTCCAGAACACCTCGTCGAACTGGTCGAGCCCCCGGGCCTTGTTGGCGTCGCCGAGCGCCAGAATCTCCTTCAGCATGTAGGGGTGGGCGCGGATGGCGCCCTGGCCGAAAACCATCAGGCTGCGGGTCAGGATGTTGGCTCCCTCCACCGTGATGGCCACGGGAACGGAGCGGTAGCTGGCGCCCAGATAATTTTTCGGCCCGTCGATAATGGTCTTGCCGCCGTGCACGTCCATGGCGTCGGTCAGCGAGATGCGCATGATCTCGGTGGCGTGCAGCTTCATCAGCCCGGAGATCACCGACGGATGGTGGCCGGCGTCGAGCCCCGCGCAGGTCAGCCGCCGCGCCGCATCCACGACATAGGCGTTGCCGGCGAGGCGCGCGAGCCGCTCCTGAATGCCCTCGAACTTGCCGATGGGGGTGCCGAACTGCTGGCGCACCCGGGCGTAGGCGCCGGTGGTCAGGGCGGTCAACGCGGTCGCCGCACCCGACTGCGCCGGCAGGGAGATGCCGCGGCCGGCGGCCAGCGCGGTCATCAGCATGCGCCAGCCCTGTCCCGCCCGCTCGGGCCCGCCGATGATGTTCTCCAGCGGCACGAAGACATCGCGACCGAAGTTCGGCCCGTTCTGGAAC
>CAXTEX010000080.1:0-11121 GCA_964243445.1 uncultured Caulobacteraceae bacterium
CCTTGAACTTTTCTACCTGCTGCAGTTGCCAGGCCTTGTCTTGGCCGAGCTCCTGGGCGAGCAAAGCCGCGACCTGGGGGGCCATGCGGATGGCCGCTTTCGCATTCAGAAAAAGGGCCCGCAAGCGGCGGGCGTCCTGCGGCCGGGCGTCGGCGCGTGTTGCAACGCCTCGGACCATGGGCTATCCCAGCCGCCGTTCGCTGAAGGCCTCGCCGGCCCCTGTCGCGAAGCCATCCTTGGGGGATGGTGTAATGGTAACACAGCGGTTTTTGGTACCGTCGTTCTAGGTTCGAGTCCTAGTCCCCCAGCCACGGCGCGCTTCCGCTTCCCCCGTCAGACCTGCGAACCGCGGCGCTCGGACGGCGCCGCTCCGGCGTTATTTGCGGAGGGCGGGTTTGGACTTGGACGCCGAGAGGGCGGCGGCGGCCCGCTCGGAGCGTTTTTGGCCCTGGAGGCCGTTGGCCGGTCCTCCGCCGGCGGCCGCCTTGCGCCTGGCCACCAGCTCCGCAAGCTTCTCGCTCGGCGTCTTCTCGATCTCGTCCGTCATCGCTCGAGCCTACCACGCATGAGGCGCAAGGTTGAAATCACGACGCGGCGCTGACCGTGACCCCGCCGACGGGGGCCGTCTGGCCCCTCACCTCGGATAGGCGCTGGGCGGGTCGCCGACGAGCCTGGCGGCCGCAGCCTGCGCCCCCGCGGCGTCGTGGGCCGCGATGGCGCGGGCCAGGGCGCGATGCCGGTCGACGTCGCCCTGCTGATCCTGCGGCGACTGCTTCTCCATGGCGTAGATCCAGAACCGGGCGGCGATGTTCTGCAGCGCCAGGACATAGCGGGCCAGCAGCGGGTTCCTGGTGGCCGCCGCGACGCCGCGGTGGAAGACGCGGTCCATCATCAGCAGGGCGCGCAGATCGCCCGCCGCGATGGCCGCCTCCGCCCCGTCGAAGGCGTGCAGCAGCGCCTCAAGGTCCTCGGGCGCGGCGTTGCGCGCGGCCAGCGCGGCGGTCTGGGCCTCCAGCATGTGGCGCACCTCGAACGCCTGCTCGATCTCGCGGATGTCGAGGGGCGCCACCACCGTCCCGACCCGTGGACGGCGCACCACCAGACCCTCCAAGGCAAGCCGGCCCAGCGCCTCGCGCACGCCCGAGAGCCCGGAGGCGTAGCGCGTCGCCAGCGCCTTTTCGTCCAGCACGCCAAGGGGCCGCAGGTCGCCGGCGATGATGTCGAGCAGCAGCTGTTCGTACACCCGCGCCTTGAGCAGGCCTTCGGACCAGTCGCCGGCGCGGGTGACGCTCACGTCCGGGCCCTTGCGGCCTGACGGAGTGGCGGGCGGGGCTGGCCTTGCGGCAGGTTCTGAAATGTTAGGCTCCAAGAGGAGATGGACAGGCTTGTCAGAGCAGGCGCGGCCGCACACCTGCGGCATGTGAGCCGTCGCCGCCCTCTTAGCCGAAACCTGATCCGGTCTCCAGGCCGCAGCGCCCGCTCGTCCGGAGGCGGCGCATGTTCACCGGCATAGTGGATCGCCTCGGACGCGTCACGGCGATCGCGCGGCAGGCGGACGCCGCGGTGATCGACATGCACACCGGCTACGGCGACCTGGCGCTCGGCGAGAGCGTGGCCATGGACGGCGTCTGTCTGACGGTGGCCGACGGCAGCGCCGGCGAGATCGCGCGCGTCTTCGTCAGCCATGAGACCCTGGCCCGCACCGCCCTCGGCGACTGGCGCGAAGGCTCGGTGGTCAACCTGGAGCGCTCGGCCCAGCTCTCGACCCGGCTGTCCGGCCACCTCGTGCAGGGCCATGTCGACGGCGTGGGCGAGGTCGAGGGCATCGCGCCGCACGCCGGCAGCACGGAGGTGACGCTGGCGCTGCCGGCGAGCCTGCACCGCTACTGCGTGGAGAAGGGATCGCTCGCCGTGTCCGGCGTCAGCCTGACCCTGAACGCGGTGGACGCTCCGGCTGCGGACGGGCGGTTCCGGGTGCGGCTGACGATCATCCCTCACACCTGGACGGCCACCGGCTTCCAGGCGCTGCGTCCCGGATCGCGGGTCAATGTCGAGGCCGACGTGATGGCCAAATATGTGGAGCGGCTATGCCAGCCCTATCAGACGCCCTGACCCACCTGCGCGCGGGCGGCATGGTGCTGCTCGTCGACGACGAGGACCGGGAGAACGAGGGCGACGTGGTCGTGGCGGCCCAGTTCGCCGACGCCGCGGCGGTCAACTTCATGGCCGGCCAGGCGAGGGGATTGATCTGTCTCGCCCTCACCGGCGAGCGGGTGGACCGGCTGGGGCTGGCTCCCATGGTGGCGGTGAACAGGACCGAGCGGCGCACCGCCTTCACCGTCTCCATCGAGGCGCGCACGGGCGTGACCACCGGCATCTCCGCCGCCGACCGGGCGCGCACCGTCGCCGCCGCCGTAGCCCCGGAGGCCACCGCCGCCGACATCGTCTCGCCCGGCCACATCTTCCCCTTGCGGGCCGTGGACGCCGGGGTGCTCGGCCGCGCCGGCCATACCGAGGGCTCGGTGGACCTGATGCGGCTGGCCGGGCTGGAGCCCGCGGCGGTGATCTGCGAGGTCATGAACCCCGACGGGACCATGGCGCGCCGGACCGAGCTCGACGCCTTCGCCGCCCGCCATCGCCTGCCCGTGCTCACCGTGCGCGAGATCATCGAGCACCGCCTGGCCACCGAGCAGTGGGTGGACGTCTCGCCCGCGGCGCGGCTGCCGACGGCCTTTGCGGCCGGAGCCCTGGAGGCGCAGGCGTTCCGCAGCCGACTCGATGGCGTCGAGCACCTGGCCCTGCTCAAGCGGCCGTTCGGGGCTGCGCCGCTGGTGCGGCTGCACTCTGAATGCCTCACCGGCGACGCGCTGGGATCGCTACGCTGCGACTGCGGCGAACAGTTGCGGCTGTCGCTGCAGCGCATCGCCGAGGCGCCGGACGGGGGCGCGGTGCTATATCTGCGAGGTCAGGAGGGGCGAGGCGTCGGCCTGTTCGACAAGCTGCGCGCCTACGCCCTGCAGGACGCCGGCATGGATACGGTGGAGGCCAACCTGGCGCTCGGCCTGCCGGCGGACGGGCGCGACTACGCCATCGCCGTCCAGATGCTGCGTGCGCTGGGCCTTACGCGTGTGAGGCTGCTGACCAACAATCCGCTCAAGCTGGAGGCGCTGCAACGCCTGGGCGTCGAGGTGGTGGAGCGCGTGCCGCTGCGCATCGCACCCAACCCCCACAACCGCGCCTATCTGGACGCCAAACGCGGCAAGCTGGGCCACGATCTGATCAAGTCGGCGGCGACGCCGGAGCCGGTGCGATGAGCCCTGCCGCGCCGCCGCGCCTGGCCATGCTGGTCAGCCGCTTCAATCCCGAGATCACCCAGGGCTTGCGGGCCGGCGCCACGGCGGCGCTCGCCGAGGCCGGCGCCCCGGCGCGGGACGAGGACGTGTTCGACGCGCCGGGGGCGTTCGAACTTCCGCTCCTCGCCAAGGCGCTGGCCCGCACCGGCCGCTACGACGGCGTGGTCTGCCTCGGTTGCGTCATCAAGGGCGACACCGCCCACTTCGAATACATCAGCGCGGCGGCGAGCCTGGGCCTGATGACCGGATCGCTGGACGTCATGACCCCGCTGAGCTTCGGCATCCTGACCACCTACGACGACGAGCAGGCGCAGGTGCGCAGCCGGCCCGACGCGGAGAACAAGGGTCGCGAAGCGGCCCTGGCCTGTCTGGAGACCGCCCGCATGCTGGCGACGGCGCCGTTCCGCGCCGACCCGCAGGCCTAGCCTCAGCCGCCCACGATCGGCAGCCAGACGGCGCTCGCGCCTTCGCCGTCGTGCATGATCGTCACCGTCGCGGCGCGGCATCCCGCTCCCGCCTGGGCCTCATCGCCTTTCGGACAAGAAGAGTGCTGAAATCTGCACCACGAACAGGGCGATGTTGCGCTCGTCGGTCACGACGATCTTCCAGTCCTCGTCGATCCAGGAGGCCTGCCTGTACTCGCGGAGAAGATCGCTGGTCAGGCTGATCGCATAGGATCTTGCGGCGAAAAGATCGGGCAGTTCGATGGCGTCGGTATCAAGTATCTTCACCCCGTCACGAACGTGGAAGCGATACCTGGACATTCTCTTTAGCTCCGCGGGACATCACATCTGCGATGCGGTCTGCACCGTGAGATCGCGAGGACGTTCAGCCGTCAACGACTGGACGAAAGCCACATCATCGCGGCGAAGGTCAGATATAGACCGCCGCCGAGCCCGATCCCCAGCACGATGTCCGACATTGGCGCCCGCCGTGTTTCAAGGCGAAATCATGGTCACATCATGTCCGAACCGACAAGCGTTGTTCATCTTTATTAAACGCAGGCGCCTGAGCCCTGCTCGGATGGGCGGACAGAGCCGCGCGCCCGCCGCCTGGCGCTGTCAGGTGGACTGTGCAACGGCGCGTCGACCGATCGCAGGGTCGTCGGTGAAGAAGCCGTCCAGCCCTATGTTCAGATACCGCGTCATCTCGGCGCCCGATCCGTCCGGGTTGCGGGCGTTCGGGCCGGCGCCGTCCTGGAAGTCGGCCGGTAGGAACTGGTTCTCGGGCCGAAACGTCCAGGCGTGCACCAGCAGGCCTGCGCGGTGGGCGTCGTCGATCAGCGTCGTCGGCGCGCCGAGCCGCCGGTCGGGTCCGAGCGGGATGAGCGAGCGGCTGGGCGGCGCCACCACATCGGCGTAGGTCGCGATCTCGCGCAGGCCGTCGGGCGAGGTCATGTGCGCGAAGTCCAGCGTTCCGCCCGCCGCCGCCACGTCGGCCGGCCTCAGTTCGCCCATGTCCACCAGCTGCATCAGCCGCACGTTGGCGGGGCGGCCGAGCCTGGAGCGGAGATAGCGCAGGTTGGCGATCTCGAAGGACTGGATCTCCACCGGCGCCCGCCGGGCGTAGCTGTGGGCGGCGAGCACCGCCAGGAAGCGGTCCTCCATCGGCAGGCCGATGGAGGCGAAATAAGTGGAGTGCTTGATCTCCGGCACCAGCCCGACCAGCCGCCCCCGCAGCGCCGACTCGGCGGCGACGAAATCGAGGTACTCCTCGAAGGTGGGGATCTGGAACTCGCCGTCATAGGCGGTGTTCTGCGGCCGCACCTTGGGCAGGCGCTCGACCGCGCGCAGGGTCTTCAGTTCGGCGAGGGTGAAGTCCTCGGTAAACCAGCCGGTCATCGCCTCGCCGTCGATGGTCTTGGTGGCGCGGCGGCTGGCGAACTCGGGCCGGGACTTCACGTCGGTGGTCTCGACGATATTGTTCTCGTGGCGGGCGACCAGCACCCCGTCCTTGGTGATCACCAGATCGGGCTCGACGTAGTCGGCCCCGTCGGCGATGGCCAGGGCGTAGGAGGCCAGGGTGTGCTCGGGCCGCAGGGCGCAGGCGCCTCGGTGTCCGAACACCTGCGCCTGGGGCGCCAGGCGGCGGGACGGCTGTGCGATGCTCGCCTGGGCGCCGGTCGGGAGCAGGGCCGCGGAGGCCGAGGCCGCTTGGATCAGGCCGCGACGCGACATCATGGATCGTCTTCTCGTGAACGACGGCGGGAGCCTAGGCGCGATCAATGACCGACCCGTGACGCCTCCGTTGCAACGCCAACGCCGTCGGCGGCCGGGCCTGGACGGCTCAGCGGACCTTCGTCAGACGGTGCGGCCGAAGTCCCGATAGCGGGTGGCGACGCAGGTCCCTCGGGAGCGCATCAGGCGGCCAAGCTCCCTCGCCCGGGCCATGGCGGCCGCGCGGCTGTCGAAGCGTTCGAACAGGATACGCTCGTGGCGGATGGTCCAGGCCGACCCGCAAGGCGTCACGACGATGTCCGACACGGCTCAGGCCTGAGCGACGCGCGGGGTGGATCGCCAAAGCTCCGACCGGTAGACCTCGAAGCATCGCGCGCCGCAGGCCAGCCGCATCAGGGCGCCTTCGGCGATGAACCGGGCGCAATCGGCATCGGCCTCGACGAGGGGCCGCAAGGCCTCCCGGTTCCAGTCCTCGGAATGCTTGACGTCCAGCACGGCGTGTAGATCGAAGTATTTGCGAAGCTTGGGCTCCGCACCCAGCCGCTTCAACCCTTGCGCCACCTTGGCCACGCGGGTCGGCGCGGTGAGCTCGACGACGCCCAGGGCGCCGACGGAGTGGTAGGCGTAGCGCCGGGTGGCGGCGAAGGCGGTCATGGCGTTGGCGAGCGCCAGCGATTGCCAGACCGTCGTCTCGATGGACGGGTCGAGCTGCAGTCCCACGGTGGTGCGCTCGAGCATGGGACCATGCATGCCGCCCGCGGAGCCGCGGCCCATCTCGTCCCAGTAATTGCGGGCGAGTTCGAGTTTCGCCGTCGCCTGCATCTTGACCTGAGTCATGGCGACAAGATCGTCGAAGCCGGCTTCGCCGGCCGCTTCCTGCCGCAGGAACCAGCGCATCTGGTCCAGGGTGGCGACGTCGGCTAGCCAGTCGAACAGCGGGTCGTACTGGCCGGCGCCCTCGTCCTTCAGCGCCTCGAACCAGGCGATGAAGCCTTCCACATCGGTCGGGGCCGTCGCCGCTTGTGCGCTCACCTCCGAGCGGAGGGTTTCCACAAAATGTCCTTCCACCATCTGCATCTGCAGCGTCTCGTGCACGTCAGCGGCCCAGTCGTCCGAGGGCTTGGCTACGGCCAGCCGCCGACGGTTCCAATGCGCCAGACGACGGTGCAGACGTATAGGATCGTTCCAACCCGAACTCGGGTCGAGTTCGGCCCGAGCAGGCAAAACAGAGATATTCATTTATGTTACTCAGCAGCGGCCCGGTCGGTGATGCGGCTTTGGCGCTTCTTCCGACGATGGTGCTGCAACCCGCGACCCCCGCCTTGAGTTCCTAATCGCTATAGTGGATGCCGAGTCGGCAAACAGGGTCGGCTGCGGTCCTCGCGCTTCGCAATGACTCGAACAGCTTGTGCAAGCTGGCCGCAGACTTCATCTCGTCTTCCACAGCGGCCTTGCGAAGGCGGTTGCGGACCCTTTCTTCGGAGCCGCCCGTGACCCAACGCTCAGCGCCCATTCTCGAGGCGCTCGCCGCCGTTCAACGTCGCACGCCGATCGGGTTCGGAGCGCCAGGGCATGGAGGCGGGCGTGCCGCCACGCCCGACGTGGTGCGCCTGATCGGCCGCGGCGTGTTCGAGGCCGACGTGCTGACGCCCAAGGGCCTCGACGACCGGGTGGAGCACGGCCAGGTGCTCCAGCGCGCCCACAGGCTGGCCGCGCAGGCCTGGGGCGCGGACCAGTGCCGTTTTTCCACCGGCGGCTCGACCCAGAGCCTGCACACGGTGCTGGCCGCAGTGGCCCGGCCCGGCGAGACCGTGCTGATCGCGCAGAACGCCCACAAGGCGGAGTACGCCGCGGCGGTCTTCGCCGGGCTGGACCTGCGCATCATCCCGGTGACGATCGACGCCGACTGGGACGTGGAGCATGGCGTCGCGGCCGCAGCCCTGGAGGCGGCGCTCGCCTCGCACCCGCACGCCAAGGCGGCCCTGGTGGTCAGCCCGACCTATTTCGGGGTCACCAGCGACATCGGCGCCCTGGCCAAGATCTGCCACCGCCACGGCGTGCCGCTGATCGTCGACGCCGCCTGGGGCGCGGCCTACGGCTTCTGCGACAAGCTGCCGGTCAATCCGGTCCGGGCCGGCGCGGACGCTGTCGTCGCCAGCGTGCACAAGACCATGGCGGCCCTGGCGCAGGGCTCCGTCATCCTGCTCAAGGGCGAGCGCATCGACCCGCAGCGCCTGGCGCTGGCCTATGAGCTGTTCCAGACCACCAGCCCGTCGGTGGCGATCCTGGCCAGCCTGGATGCGACCCGGCGCGAGCACGCCCGCCATGGCCAGCGCATCTGGAGCCGCGTGGTGCGGCGCGCGCGCAGGATGCGCCTCGCGCTTTCGGCTATCGAGGGCGTGCGGCTCATGGGGCGCGAGCGGCTGGACGGCGACGGCGCCCACGACATGGACCTGACCAAGATCACGCTGGACGTCTCGGGCCTCGGCCTGACCGGGTTCGAGGCCGACGACTGGCTGAAGCGCCGCCACAACGTGAGCATGGGCCTCAGCGGCGCGCGCACCCTGCTGGCGGTGGTCAGCGTGGGCGTGACCGCGACCCAGGCCCGCCGCCTGGTCAAGGCGGTGGACGCCCTGGCGCGTCACCGCCGCGGCCGTTCGCCGACCAAGGCGGCTCGGACGGTGGGCGAGGCGCCGGGGCTGGGCGGGCTCGCCGTGCACATGGCGACGCCTGCGCAGGACGCCTTCGCCGCGCCCACCGAGATGGTCCCCTACGCCAAGGCCGCCGGCCGCGTCTGCGCCGAACTGATCGCCCCCGCGCCCCCCGGCGTTCCCCGCCTGATCCCCGGCCAGCGCATCACCCCCGACCATGTTGCCTATCTGGAGGCCAACATCGCCGCCGGCGCCTTCATCCTCGACCCGGCGGACCCTGACCAGAAGCGGGTGCGGGTGGTGAAGGACTGAAGAGACCGTTTGAGATGGGCTGCGTCCTTCGATACGCCTCCTGCGGAGGCTCCTCAGGATGACGAAGGCTGTGTAGTGCTTCCGTCGCACCGCCCCTTCATGTCAGGCTGGCGTCCATGATCCCGCCGTCCTTCCGCGCCGTCTTCCTGCTGGCGAGCCTCGCGCCCTGTCCGGGGTTCGCCGTCGCGGCGGGCGCGCCGGCGACGCCGGCGACGGTGCTGGCGGGGGCGCCGGCGGCGGACTGGGCGGACTATGATCCGCAGGACCTGCTCGTGATCGACTTGGTGAACGGCGGGCGGGTGGTGATCGCGCTGGCCGAGGCCTTCGCCCCGGTCCATGCGGCCAACATCCGCAGGCTGGCGCACGGCGGCTGGTACGACGGCCTGGCGGTGGAGCGGGTGCAGGACGACTATGTGGCGCAGTGGGGTGATCCGGACGGCAAGAAGCCGCTGCCGCCGGACGTCACAGCGCGTCCGCCCGCCGAGTACGACCGCGCCGCAGCCGGGCTCGCCGTCCAGCGCCTGCCGTACGCCGACGCCTACGCCCCCGTGGTCGGCGCGTCGGCCGGCTTTCCGACGGCGCAGGGCGAGGGGCGCGCCTGGCTTGTGCACTGCTACGGCATGGTCGGCGTGGGGCGCGACCTAGCCCCCGACGTGGGCTCCGGCGCCGAGCTCTATGCGGTGATCGGCCAGCCGCCCCGCGCGCTCGACCGCAACATCGCCGTCGTCGGCCGGGTGCTGGCGGGCATGGACGTCCTGGCGGCGCTGCCGCGGGGCAAGGGCGATCTCGGCTTCTACACCGAGGCTTCGCAACGGCTGGCGATCCGCCGGGTGCGGCTCGCCGTCGACATGGCGCCGGCCGAGCGCCCACGCTTCCAGCGCCTGGCGGAGGGGAGCACAAGCTTCGCCCGCTGGGTGCAGGTGCGCGCCAACCGTCACGACGACTTCTTCGAGCGGCCGGCGGGCGCCGTGGACGTCTGCAACGCCGAACCGCCCGTGCGGGCCGCGCCATGAACCCCTCCGCGACGACGACGGTCATCTCGACCCGCCGGATCGAGGCCAACGGGCTGAGCTTCACGGTGGACGAAGCGGGGAAGGGCGACGCGGTGGCGCTCTGCCTGCACGGCTTTCCGGAGAGCCGCTACTCCTGGCGACACCAGCTGCCGGCGCTGGCGCAGGCCGGATGGCGGGCTGTGGCGCCGGACCTGCGCGGCTATGGCGACAGCGACCGGCCGCGCGGGCGCGAGGCCTATCGGCTGGAGCATCTGGTAGCCGACGCCGCGGCCCTGTTCGACGCCTTGGGCGCGCGGCGCCGCCTGCTCGTCGGCCACGACTGGGGCGCCATGATCGCCTGGACCTTCGCCATGCAGCAGGCCCGACCCCTGGACGCCCTGGTGGTCATGAACGTGCCCCATCCGGCGGTGTTCGCCCACGCCATGCGCCACTCCTGGGCGCAGCGCCGCCGCTCCTGGTACATGGCCGCCTTCCAGCTGCCCTGGCTCCCGGAGGCGGTGATGACCGCGCGGCGGGCCGAGGGGGTGGCGCAGGCCTTCCTGGGCATGGCCGCCGACAAGGCCGCCTTTCCGCCGCAGGTGCTCGAGGTCTACCGCGCCAATGCACTCAAGCCGGGCGCGATGAAGGCGATGATCGACTACTACCGCGCCAACATCGGCCGTCGCGGACCGGCGCCGCCCTGGCCGCGCATCGATACCCAGACCCTGATGATCTGGGGCGAGGCGGACACCGCCCTCGGCCTCGAGCTGACCGAGGGCTACGGCCCGTTGGTGGCGGACTTCACCCTGGAGCGGCTGCCCGGCGTCTCGCACTGGGTGCAGCAGGAGGCGCCCGACGCGGTCAACGCGCGGCTGACCGGCTGGCTGGCGGCGCGAGGGCTGACGGGGCTGACATTCTGAGAGGCCGCGTGAAGAGCGCTGCGTCCTTCGAGACGCCCTCTTTCGAGGGCTCCTCAGGATGACGAGCGGCATGGAGTTCTGCTTCATTCGTCATGCTGAGGAGCGAGCCTGCTCGCGTCTCGAAGCCCGCAGGGGCGCTCCAGAACCCCGCTCTGGATCGGGAGAGGACGGAGTGACGATCCGTTGCGTTGCGCCTGGGTCGGAGCGCAGGCACTGTCCCGCACCCCTTCGTTGCGGACCTCAGATGCTCCTTCGCCTGCTCCTCGCCGCCGTCCTGATGCTCGGCCTCGCCGCCCCGGCCTATGCCGAGCGCCTGACGCCCGAGCGGGTATTCGCCGCGCCCGACCTCTCCGGCCCGGCGGCGAAGGGCGTGCAGATCTCCCCCGACGGCAAGCAGGTGAGCTTCCTGCGCGCCAAGGCCGAGGACCGCACGGTGCAGGACCTCTGGGCCATGCCGGCCCAGGGCGGCGAGCCTCGACGACTGGTGGACGCCGACGCCGTCAGTCCCAGGGGCGGGGCGATGAGCGAGGCGGAGAAGAGCCGGCGCGAGCGCCAGCGCATCTCCGCCCAGGGCGTCGTGGAGTACAGGTGGGACGAGCAGGGCCGCTCGATCCTGGTGCCCGCCGGCGGCGACCTCTACCTGGCGGACGCCGCGAGCGGGCAGGTCCAGCGCCTGACCCGCACGCCCGGCGACGAGACCGACGCCCGCTTCAGCC
>CAXTEX010000081.1:0-11059 GCA_964243445.1 uncultured Caulobacteraceae bacterium
GCCTTCGCCGCGGTGGCCTCCACGCCCATCGTCGGCCCGGCGCTCGCCCCCGCCGCGGCGGCCACCGCGCTGGCCGCCGCGCTGGAGTTCGGCGGCCAGGTGGTCTCGGCCGCCGGCGGCTGGGGTCAGGTGCCCTACGACGGGGCGCTGGCCAGCCTGCACAAGGACGAAATGGTGCTGCCCTCCTCCATCGCCTCGCCGCTGCGCTCCGCGGTCGGCGGCTGGAGCCTGGGGGAGGGCGGTCCGGGTTCAGGTCTCGGCGCATCGGGCGGCCGGACCGCGGGCGGCGGCGGCGCGACCCACCACCACTGGAACATCCAGGCGGTGGACGCGGCGAGCTTCGCGCGCTTGGCCCGCTCCAATCCGGAAGCCATCACCGGCGCGCTGACCTCGGCGTCCCAGCGGCTGTCGCTGACGCCCGGCAGGCTCGGAGGCTCTGCGCGATGAGCACCAGCTATCCCTATCTGCCGATGCGCTGGCTGGTCACCACGCCCGACCTCGCCGACGATCCCGACGTCTTCCCGCGCCTGCCGGGCCAGGGCTTCTTCGAGGAGAAGACGCCGGTCTGGTCCACCACCGTGCGCACCTCGGCCAGCGGCCGTCAGGTGCGCGCCACCCAGTGCGCCACGCCCACCTGGCGTTTTAAGCTCGGCTACGAGTTCATCCGCGACCGCATCACCGCCGCCGAGCTCGCCAAGCTCTACGGCTTCTTCAACACCCGCCAGGGCCAGCTCGGGTCGTTCTACTACTACGATCCCACCGACAACCTGGTCGCGGGCCAGCAGGTCGCCATCGCCGACGGCGTCACCACCACCTACCAGCTCACCCGCACGGTTTCGCCCGGCACGCCGTACGCCTTTGTCGAGCCCGTCTATGTGCTGAACGGCAATCCTTCGCTGAGCGTAGGCGGGGTCGCGTCCACGGGCTTCAGCGTCGGCGAGTACGGCCAGATCGTCTTCTCCGCGCCGCCGGCGGAGGGCGCCGCGATCGTGTGGTCCGGCTCCTTCCTGTTCTGGTGCCGCTTTTCCCAGGACACGATCTCGCCGGCCCAGATGGTGGCCAGCCTGTGGAGCCTGGACGGTCTGCAGTTCGAGAGCGTCAAGCCATGAGCAGGGGCGCCGCCACATTCATCTCCTCCTGCGAAACGGGGGGAGGGCACCACGCGGAGCGTGGCGAGGGGGGCTCGTGGAGAGCCGTCGCGTCCGGCGAGCCCCCTCCACCCTGCGAAGCGGGGTCCCCCTCCCCCGCTTCGCAGGGGAGGATGAGCAGGAGAGCCACACCATGAAGACGGCATCCCTCGCCCTGACCGACTTCCTGCTCACCGCGACCGCCTGGGTGCGGGCGGACCTCTACACCTTCACCCTGGCCAACGGGGCCGGCGTGCTGCGCTACGCCTCCACCGACACGGCGGTCAGCGCAAACGGCGCAACGTTCGGGCTCGGGCCGCTGTGCCAGGACGCAGGGGTGGACAGCCAGCGCGGCGTGCACGTCTCCACCGTCGACATCACGCTCTACGCCGACGTGCGCCACACGGTTCAGGGCAAACCCTTCCTGGACTTCGTCGAGGACTACGGCCTGGACGGCGCCAGCGTGAAGATCGAGCGCGCCTTCGCCGCCAGCTTCTCCGATCTCGCCACCAAGGGACCGGTCGGGACCTACATCCGCTTCGCCGGGCGGGTGTCGGAGGCCCAGTCGCTGGGCGCCACCCAGGTGGTGGTGCACGCCTCGTCCTGGCTCGACCTGCTGTCGGCCAACCTGCCGGCGGACACCTACCAGACCTCGTGCCTGAATGCGCTCGGCGACGCCCGCTGCGGGGTGGCGCTGGCGAGCTACGGCGTGGCGGGCTCGGTCGTCGGCGCAGGCGCGACCTATACCGGCTTCTCCAGCGCGTTGCCGCAGCCGTCCGGCTGGTTCTCCCTCGGCAAGGTCGCCTTCACCGGCGGAGCCAACGCCGGCGCCACGGTGACGGTGAAGAGCTTCGACGGCGCGGGCGGCTTCCAGCTCGTCGTGCCGCTGCAGAGCCCGCCCGCCGCCGGCGACCCGTTCACAGCCTATCCCGGCTGCGCGCTGTCGATGGCCGACTGCACGTCCAAGTTCGCCAACCTGCCGCGCTTCCGCGGCCAGCCCTTCATCCCGTCGCCGTCCACCGGCCTGCCGACGTGAGCGCGGCCGTCCTGCGCGAGCAGGTGGTAGCGGAGGCGCTGAGCTGGCTCGGCACGCCTTACGCCCACCGCCAACGGCTGAAGGGCGTCGGCGTAGACTGCGCCCAGCTGCCCCTGGCGGTCTATGCGGCGGCCGGAGCGATCGGCGCCGCGGACGTGGGCGCCTACGCGAGCCAGTGGCACCTGCACCGGGGCGAGGAGCTCTACGTCGGCCACGTCCAGGCGCTCGGCGGCCGTGAGATCGCCCGGACCGAATGTCAGATCGGCGACCTGGCGCTTTGGCGCTACGGGCGGACCTTCAGCCACGG
This sequence comes from uncultured Caulobacteraceae bacterium, assembly GCA_964243445.1. Classification (GTDB taxonomy): domain Bacteria; phylum Pseudomonadota; class Alphaproteobacteria; order Caulobacterales; family Caulobacteraceae; genus CAHJWH01. The sequence continues at coordinate 2,471 of CAXTEX010000081.1, forward strand.
CGCGATCCTGGTCGGACCGGGAGTGCGCGTGGTGCACGCCGTCCGCGGTCTCGGCGTGGTGCTCGGCGACCTCGACGCCGACGAGGACCTGAAGCGGCGGCCCTTGCGGCTGTTCACCTTGATGCCGGAGCGTTGAGCATGGGCGCGAGCACGACCTCCAGCGTCGCCAACCGCTATGTCGGCGTGCAGGTGCAGCAGAGCGTCAAGGCGGCGGTGATCCCCAAGGGATGGGGCACCTACCGCGCCTCGTGCAACCTGCTCGATTATCTGGACTTCAAGTCGGTGTCCAAGTCGTCCAGCGCCGGCGGCAAGGGCGGGAGCGGCGCGGCCAAGAGCTACAGCTACAGCGCCAGCGTGGTGCTGGGCGTCTGCGCCGGCCCGGTCGCGGGCGTGCGCACCATCTGGCGCGACCAGTCGACCTATACCGACGGCTCCACGACGGCTCTGGCGCAGGCGGGGTTGAGCTTGGTCACAGGCGCTGTCGGCCAGCCGCCCTGGAGCGATCTGGTCGGCGCGCACGCCGATCACGCCATCGGCTATTCGGGCCTGGCCTACGTCTGCGCGTCCAACTACGCGCTGAACGACAGCGCCACCGTCGCCAACCACGCCTTCGAGGTGCAGTCCGCCATCCGACAGGTCGTTGGCGCAGCGACCCTGGACGACGCCAACGCCGCCGACATCGTCGCCGATCTGCTCGCCGGCGTGCCGCAATGGCCGGCGGCCGCCCTGTCGAACTTGAGCGATTATGCGACCTACTGCCTGGCGACGGGCCTGCTGCTCTCGCCGTACCTGGACGCCCAGCGCACCGGGGCGGACGTGCTCACCGACATCCTGACCGCCTCCAACGCCGACGCGGTCTGGTCGGACGGCGTGCTGAAGATCATTCCCTACGGCGACACTCCGGTCGAGGGCAACGGCGTGAGCTGGTCGCCGGACCTCGACCCGCTCTACGACCTGGACGACGACGACTTCCAGGCCCAGTCGAACGCCGATCCGGTCCAGCGCGAGGTCAAGCGCGGCTCGGACGCCTACAACTCCGTGGAGGTCGAGTTCCTCGACCGCGCCCAGAGTTACGCCAGCGACATAGCGCCGGCGCGCGACCAGGCCAACATCGACGCCTTCGGCCTCTGCCGTCAGGACCCGGTGTCGCTGCACTGCATCTGCGACGCCGGCGTCGCGAGCCACGTGGCGCAGTTGCTGGTCCAGCGGGCCTGCCACGTCCGGCGCACCTACAGCTTCCAGCTCGACGAGCGCTACGGCCTGCTCGATCCCATGGACCTGGTGACGCTCACCAGCGGCCGGCTCGACCGGGTGCTGGTGCGCCTGACCCAGGTGAAGGAGGAGAGCGACGGGACGATCTCGTGCACCGCCGAGGAGATGCTGGTCGGCGCGGCCCACGCCGCCCTCTACACGCGACAGAGCGCCGGCGGCTATGTCTCCAACTTCGCCGCCGATCCTGGGCCGGTGTCGCCGCCGGTGCTGATCAATCCGCCGGTCGGCTACGTGGCCCAGGCGGTGGCGTCGGTCAGCGCCAGCGCGGGCGGGGTAAGCACGTCTTCGGTCGGCTATGAGGCCTGGGCGGCGGTCGCCGGCGTCGGGCCCGACTGGGGCGGCTGCGAGGTCTGGGCGTCCTTCGACGACCTCAGCTACCAGAAGGTCGGCGAGGTGCAGGGCCGCGCCCGTTACGGCGTCTCCACCGCCGACTTCCCGGCGGGGAGCGACCCGGACACGGTGAACGCCCTCAAGCTCGACCTGTCCGTCAGCCTGGCCGAGCTCGACCCGGCGACCCAGGCCGATGCGGACGGCGGCGCCACCCTGTCGGTGATCGGCGGCGAGATGATCGCCTGGCGCGACGCCACCCTGACCGGGCCGAACGCCTATACGCTGGGCGGCTATATCCGGCGGGGGCTCTACGGCACCCCGATCACAGACCATCCCGCAGGGGCCGAGTTCGTGCGCATCGACGCGGACGTGTTCCGCTACAGCTACGACGCGCTGCAGGCCGGCAAGACGCTGTATCTGAAGTTCCCGAGCTTCAATCTCTACGGCCAGGCGCTGCAGGGTCTGGACCAGGCCGTGGCCTACGAGATGCCGCTGACGCCCAACACCTCTTCCTCCGCGGTCGAGGTGCAGGCGCAAAGCATCATCGGCCAGGGCGCCCTGGCGACGCTGGACACCGCCGACACCGACCAGATCGCCCCCAACGCCATCACCTACGGCGCGACGCTGGACGCCAGCCCCTCGATCGCCCTGACCAAGGGCGCGGCCTACGTCCAGGTCGGCGAGCTGATCTATCAGCCGAGCGGCGGGCGGCTGAAGCTCGACTGCCTGGTGGTGCTCGGCAACGGCTCCAGCGACGATGCGGGCGTGCTGCTCTCGGTGCGCCGGGCGGGCATGGAGATCGACAACTTTCCGCTGATCGCGCGGTCGAACTTCCAGACACCCTGGACGCCCTTCACCTTCGACGACGACGCCCCCGCCGGCCAGGACGCCGACTATACCCTGTGGGCCGAGATCCCCAATGCGCCGGGGGCGTCGAGCTGCACCGTCGGGCGGGTGCGCATCGCCATTGAGGAGTTCAAGCGATGAGCGGACCGATCACGCCTGCAAGGCTGCGCGCCGCCATCTACGCCGCCGACGGCTCGGTCCGCGCCATCGTCACGGGCGCGCAGACGACCATCGAGGCGAACACGCCGCCGGGGGGCCGGTGGGCGGCCGTGCCGTCCTCGGTGCGCAAGATCAGCGAGGTGCGGCCCGTGAAAGCATCGGGCAGCCTCTAATCTTCTCCCTCCCCCTCGACGGGGGAGGGCCGGGGCGGGGGTGAACAGCCGCCGTCGCGCTTGAACCTGTCCGCCGTCGACTGCGGCGGCGGTTCACCCTCACCCTCCCATGGCTTCGCCATGGGCCCCTCCCTCTCCCGTCGAGGGAGAGGGGCTCGTGCGAGGTCCGATGCAATACATGGAGTTCTACGCCGTCCGCCACGACACGGGCGCGGCGCTGCCCAACGCCACGGTCCAGGCCTACCTCGCGGGCGGCGTGACGCCCGTGACGCTGTACGACGAGGCCGGTCAGCCGCAGGGCGCGCAGGTCTCCGCCGACGCCCTGGGCAAGCTGGGGCTGGCGTTGCCGTTCGGCGCCTACGACCTGCAGATATCGTCGCTCGCCTACACCCCGCCCAAGATCAGCGGCCTGACCTTCGGCGATCCCATGTCGGCGGGGCTGTTCACCCAGCTCTCCGGGCTCAGCGTGCCGGCCGGCGTGTCGCTGATCCAGACCACCGGCTACTCCAGGACGGGCGTCGGCTCCGCCCGCTACGCCGTCAGCGTCAACACCGGCGCGACGGCCTGGCGGGTGCAGACCGCCGACGGGCGCTGGTTCCAACTGGCCGAGCCCGTCGCCGACGTGGCCATGTTCGGCGCCATCGGCGACGGCGTCGCCGACGACACCGCCGCGCTGAACGCCAACATCGCCCATCTCAGCCCGGCGGTGAACGGCTCCGCTGCGCAGGGCGGCGGGGTCGTGCGCCTGCGGCGGAATTGCGTGCTGCGCATCACCGCCCCGGTCTATCTCAACCCCTTCGTCGTCATCGAGGGCGACCTCGGCGCCGGCGGCTTCTTCGAGGACTTCGCCGGCGGCCAGGCCAGCGGCTCGGGCGTCCTGGTCGACTTCGACCTGCCCGCCGGCGGCGCCATCGAGGCGGTCGGCTTCGTCGCCGCCACGGGCCAGCGCATCGCGCCCACCACCTACATCCGCGGCGCCGATGTGGATGCGGGGACCTATACGCACCTGACCGGCTGCGGCCTGCGCAACCTGTTCGTCTACACGACGCGCGCCACCGCCTTCTCGCCCATCCGCTTCGTCGGCGCGCCGCAGTGGGTGCTGGACAATGTGACGGTGCAGGGTTTCTGGCACGGGCCGATCGCCAACGCCTCCTGGGTCGGGCGCGTGCCGAGCCTGTTCAGCCGCTGCCTCTACAGCGGCTTGATCCTGGACCAGGACGCCAACGGCTGCAGCCTGGGGGCGCTTTATCTGTCCGGCGACTTGGCCGGCGCGCCGTCGACGCCCGTGCCGGCGGCCCGCGCCTTCCCCAACTGGCCGAGCTTCGGGCTGACCGATCCCAACACCCAGCCGCCCAACGCCAACCTGTCGCGCACGGGTCTCTGCGTCTTCGCCGGCGACCAGGCCACGGCCGCCACCCTGGTGCTGGAGGGCTGGAACGTCGCGCTCAACGTCTACGCCTCGGGACTGAGCGCGGCGGTGCTGGAGTGCGAGGACATCTCCGATCACGCCATCAGCGCCTACGCCTCGCGGGTGCAGGTGGACAACCTGTTCGCCTACATGCCGGGCCTGCCGCTGGTCTATGCCGGCGTGGGCGCCGACGTCAGCCTCGGCGCGCCGGAGTGGACGAGCGGCGATTTCAGCGCGCCGCTCGCCTTCTGGTCGGCCTACGCCGACAGCTTCACTTTCCAGGGCGTGCGCAGCGCCGGATATCCGTTCGCGAACGGCGTCGTGACCTACCCGGCCTTCGAGCTGCAACCCTACAACGACCTCTACATCGACGCCGCCGCCGGCGACGACGCGGTGATCGGCTGCGCGGCCTCAGCGCCGCTGAAAACGATCAACATGGCCCTGACCCGCCTGCGGCCCGACAAGCTGAACCGCATCTTCTTCGCCCAGGGCCAGACGCACGAGACCGGCACGCCCACCGTCTTGGAGACCCTCGTCGTCACCGATTGCCGGCTCGAGCTGCACGGCTTCGGCGGCGGCGCGCGGCCGGTGCTGGAGTGCTCGGTGGACGCGGGGAACGTGCACACCAACGGCCTTGTACTCACCCGCTCCAGCCTGCTGTTCCAGGACGTGGACCTGAACGTGCTGATGTGCACCGGCAATCCCGAGGGCTACAACGCAGGCCTCTACATCCAGGGGACCTGCGACGTGCGCTTCGCCGGCGCCTCGCGGGTGCAGATCCAGAGCGGCCAGGTGGGCGTCGGCCTGTTCCAGCCCTGGTACGGCCGTTCGGGCCTGCTGAGCTGGAGCCTGGAGGACACCGCCGCGATCGCGCGCCATCCTGCGGCCACCGCCTCCGGCTGGCTCGGCGTCTCGGCCTACGCCGGCATGGGGCGGATGGGCGTGGTGGCGGGCTCGATCAACTCGTCGGCGCCCACGCCGATCGAGGCGGGCATCCACGCCAACGGCTACGCGGGCGGCTCCTACGGCGCGGTGAGCCAGGCCTGAGCCCCAAGCCCGAAGCTCCAAGCCCGAAAGGAGGCGCGCGATGATCAAACTGTTCCCGCCCCGCGGCTGGCTGGCGCTGGCTGTGGTCGTGCTGGTGGCGGCGAGCGAGGCGGCCCTGTTCGCCGGCCTTGCGACGCCGGCGGTGCGCGACATCGTCAACGTCGTGGTCGGTGTGGTGATCGCCAAGTTCGGCACCGTCTACGACTACTATTTCGGCAGCGCCAAGCCGCCCGCCGACTGAGCCCCGCCCTTCTCCCTGCCGCCATCGCACGGGCCGCTTCCTGCCGAGACGCAGGGGGCGGCCTTTTTCGTTCAGAAGGACCGCCCCATGACCTGGATGGACCTGATCGGCTGCGCCGCCGTGGCCGCTCCCGCCGCTATATGCGCGCTGCTCACCTGGCTCGGCGCCTTTGGCGAGGGCCGCTCGTGACCACGCCCGCCCTGCGCGACGAGCTGGTCGCCGACGAGGGCCTGCGCCTGCACGCCTATGCCGATGCGGGCGGCGTGTGGACCATCGGCGTCGGCCACACCGGGCCCGAGGTGCGAGCCGGCCTGTCCTGGTCGCGCGAGGCCTGTCTGCAGGCGTTGGAGGCCGATCTGGCGCGCGCGGAGACGGGGCTGGACGCGCGCCTGCCCTGGTGGCGCGCCCTATGCGCTGAGCGCCAGGACGTGCTGGCCAATATGGCCTTCAATCTTGGTCTGGAGGGCCTGCTGGCCTTTCGCCATACGCTCCAGGCGGTCCGCGCGGGCGCGTACGCCACCGCCGCCGAGCGCATGCTGGCCAGCGAGCCCTGGCGCTCCCAGGTCGGGGCGCGGGCCGAGCGGCTGGCGGTCCAGATGCGCACCGGCGTGCGCGCCGGCAGGCCCGGGGAGGCCCGCCCATGACGTCTGTGGCCTGGACCGGAGCGAGCTCGGCGGCGGGCGTCTTAGGCGTGTTCATCGTGCTCGTGCGCCACATGCTGGCCAGCGCCCGCCAGCAGGGCGCCCGCGACGAGCGCGAGCGCCAGATGACCAGCCGGATCGACAAGCTGGAGAACCGGGTGGAGGGCGTGGCGATCATCGAACGCCACATCGTGGCCTTGGACATGACGGTGCAAGGCTGGGACAAGCGGTTCGAAAATCTGGAGGCCATGGTGCGCGACGGCTTCGACAAGTTCGACCATCTGCTGCGCCCGGTGCTCAAGGGCGTCGCGCCGTCCCGCCGCGCCGCGGCGGCTCGCACCCCGTCGGACGGCTGAGCCTGTATGGGCCGAGCTATTGGCCTCGGTTGTAGCGGACCGGCGTGATGGAGCGGGCCTGGCCCTCGCTGGAACGGCGGCGCTTGCGGCGGCGAGGTTCGGCGGGCGTCCCGCGTCCACGCATGAGGCCGTGGGCGAGCGAGACGGTGAACCACAGGGCCAGGAACACCAGGGCTTGGCGGAACAGCAGCCCGAAGACGAAGGCGTAGGCGCCGTCGCCGCCTCGGTCGCGCCAGAGCAGCATCAGGTCCAGCGCCGAGCACGGCCCCCAGAACACCAGCACGGCGAGCTGCAGGAAGAGTCTGACCCGTCGCTCCGCGTGCGGATCGGACTTTTGCAGGCTGACTTCCACCGGATATAAGGACCGCACGACGGCTTCCCCGCACGCTGAGCGCGCATGTCCCGCAATATGACCGCCCAGCCCTAACCGACGGTGAAGGAGGCGAGACATGGCTGCGACCTCCGACGACGCCCGCCGCGCGGCCCTGGCCGCAGCGCTACGCGCCAACCTGAAGCGCCGCAAGACGGCCAGGCCGCCTGCTCGTCCCGAGGAGCCTGAACCGGAGCTCGACGAGACCCCGGCGGCGTTGAAGTGAAGGGTTGCGCCGGCCGTTCGCGGCTGCGCCTTGGCGTCGGCTCGCGAGAAGGCCTATATCGGCGTCTCGCATGGCGTTGCGGAGCCGAACGGCTCCTCGCACGGAGCAGGTGACATGGGCGGCCTCAGTCCAATCCATTGGTTGATCGTCCTCGGCGTGGCCGGGGTGGTGTTCGGCGGGCGCGGCAAGCTGTCCTCGATCATGGGCGACGCCGCAAAGGGCATCCGCGCGTTCAAGGAAGGCCTGAAGGACGAGGACCACGCGCCGGCCGCCGCCGCTCCGCCCGTCCAGATCGCGCCCGCGCCGCCTCCGACCGCGGCCGCGCCGATGACCGAGGCCGAGGACGTCCGGCGCTGATCCAGCGATCCCGCCGCGGCCCGTCCGCCTGGACCTGACCGATGTTCCTGGACGCCGGCGCCGAGGAGATCATGGTGGTGGCCGTCGCCGCCCTGATCTTCGTGGGCCCAAAGGATCTGCCCGTCGTGCTGCGGCGCGTGGGCCAGTTCACCGCCAAGATGCGGGGGCTGGCGGCGGAGTTCCGCGCCAGTTTCGATGAGATGGCCCGCCAGTCCGAACTCGACGAGCTCAAGAAGGAGGTCGAGGCCCTGCGTCGCGGCGACGTCATAGCGCCGGTGGCCAAGGACCTGGACGACCATTTCGAGGCCCTGCACCGGGAGTTCGGCGCCCCGCCGCCCGCCGGCGTCGGCCCGCGCGAGGGCGAGATCATCGCCGGCCCCGACGCGCCCAAGCCGGCCATGATGCCGCTGACGCTTTCCCAGGCGCCCGAGACCGCAGTCCCGACGCCGCCTGCTTCAGCGCCTGAGATGGCGGGCGCCGCGTCCGCAGCCTCCGCCCATCCCGTCTCGCCGCAGGAACCCGCCGGGTGAGCGTGGCCGATGAGAGCGAGATCGAAGCCTCCCGCGCGCCGCTCCTGGAGCACCTGTCGGAGCTGCGCGCCCGGCTGATCACCTGCGCCGGCGCGCTGGTCGTCGGCTTCATCTTCTGCTTCTTCTTCTCCCAGCAGATCTACCTGCTGCTGCTGCGCCCGTTCGAGCTGGCCGGCGGCCTGATCGCCGAGCAGAAGGCCGGCGGCCACAAGGGCCCCTTCGACCTGTTGTTCGCCATCACCGGCCTGCACAAGTACGCCGGTCACAACAACCTGCGGCTGGTGTTCACCGCACCGCTGGAGTTCTTCTTCACCAAGCTCAAGCTCGCCGGCTTCGGGGCGCTGATGATCTGCTTCCCGGTCATTGCCTGGCAGCTCTACCGCTTCGTGGCGCCGGGCCTCTACAAGCGCGAGAAGGCGGCCTTCCTGCCGTTCCTGATCGCCGCGCCCGTGCTGTTCCTGTGCGGGGCGGCGTTGGTCTACTTTATCATGCTGCCCTTCGTGCTGTGGTTCTCGCTGTCCCAGCAGATCGTCTCGGCCAATGTGCAGGTGGAGCTGCTGCCCAGGGTCAGCGACTATCTGGACCTGGTCACCCACATGCTGCTGGCCTTCGGGCTGTGCTTCCAGCTGCCGG
>CAXTEX010000082.1:0-10908 GCA_964243445.1 uncultured Caulobacteraceae bacterium
ATCGTCTGTGCGGAGGAGGAGATCGTGGAGAAGCGCATCGTCAGCGGGGTCGCCTACAGCCGCGACGAGGCCAAGATCACCCTTTACGGCGTGCCGGACCTGCCCGGCGTGTCATCGAGGATCTTCTCGGCCCTCGCCGACGCCAACGTCAATGTGGACATGATCGTCCAGTCCCACGCCCGCAGCACCGCCGGCACCGCCAACATGGAGTTCACCGTCGGCCGACGCGACGCCGCGCGGGTGCTGGAGATCATCCGCGGCCTGCAGGCCGAAGTCGGCTTCGACGACCTGGCCTGCGACGACAACGTGGCCAAGGTGTCGGTGGTGGGGGTGGGCATGCGCAGCCATGCAGGCGTCGCCAAGACCATGTTCACGGCCCTCGCCGAACGCGGCGTCAACATCCAGGTGATCTCCACCTCGGAGATCAAGATCAGCGTGCTGATCGATGCGGCCTACACCGAGCTGGCCGTGCGGGCCCTGCACGCAGCCTACGGACTGCAGGACGGCTAGGCAGGGCGACCTCCCCCGTCAGCAGGCGCGCGGCCGCCTCGGAGAGAACATAGCGGCAACGCGTCAACTCGCGGCCGAGGCTCCAGCGAGGTAGATCGAGGGCCTTGACACGGCCATGGGGCCGATTTGGACAGGCCGGGCCGCTGCAGGTCCGGTCGATGACGGCTCGGTCGATCAGGCCGCCGGCCGCGAGGCTGCGCGCCGTCGCAGCCGCGCCAGCCGCCGCAGCCGCCGCCAGAAACGCGTCTTCTGAGGCTCCGGGTAGGGCTGGAGGTTGAGCACGAACTCCTCCGCCGACTGGCGCCAGGAGTAGCCTTCCGCATAGCGGCGCACGACGGCGCGGTCGAGCGTCAGGCAGTCCAGGCAGGCCTGGCGCAAGTCCTCGTTGACCTCCCCGGCGCCGGACCCCGGGATGATGTCGATGGGTCCCGGGGCAGGATAGGCCGCCACTGGCGCGCCGGCGGCCATGGCCTCCAGGATCACCAGGCCGAAGGTGTCGGTGAGCGAGGGGAAGACCAGGGCGTCGGCGTGGGCGAAATAGGCCGCCAGCGTCTCGCCGGACTGGGAGCCCGCGAACACGGCGTCCGGATAGCGGGCCTGCAGTCCCTCGCGCGCGGGGCCGTCGCCGACCACCACCTTGGTCCCGGGCAGCTCCAGCGCCAGGAAGGCCTCGATGTTCTTTTCCGGGGCCACCCGGCCGACGTTCAGGAAGATCGGACGCGCCACCCCTTGCAGCACCTGCGGGAACTGGGCGGCGCGGTCGGGATGGAACAGGATCGTGTCCACGCCCCGCGACCAGGGCGACAGGTTGCGGAAGCCCCGCTTGGACAGCTCCTCGCGCATCGTGGGGGTGGCCACCATCACCCGCCCCGACGCCCGGTGGAACCAGCGCATGTAGGCGTAGCCGGCCGACACCGGCGCCGGGAAGCGGGCGGCGACATATTCGGGGAAGCGGGTGTGGTAGCTGGTTGTGAAGGGCAGCTTCCATTCGATGCACAGCCGCCGCGCCGCCAAGCCCACGGGGCCTTCGGTGGCGATGTGGATGGCCTCGGGTTCGAAGGCCTTGAACCGCTCCTGCATCGGCTCGTAGGCGCCGAGCGCCAGCCGGATCTCCGGATAGGTGGGCAGGGGCAGGGTCTTGAACTGGTCCGGCGAGACCACCTCGACCACGTGGCCCATCTCACGGCATTCCTGCACCGTGCGGGTCAGGGTGCGCACCACGCCGTTGACCTGGGGCTCCCAGGCGTCGGTGATCAGCATGATGCGCATCAGGCCGGCTTCCCGCAGCAGGCCGTCACGGGCGCAGGCGAGGCCTGGAAAGGCGGCGATGGGGTAGTCAGCGGCGACCCCGCATGTCCAGCGTCTCGTCCCCAGCCGGAACGCCTGCAGAGCGTCGCCGAAGCGCCGCGTATAGGCACAAAGGCGCAAGGAGGCGAGCCCTGTGGCGCGCGTCAACCCACAGCCCCGCTTTCATCCGGTCTGCACGTTTTGTCGCTAGGCTGGAGCCGGCACGCACCCTATCTAGGGACTGGTTGCACTGCAGCATTCGGTGTGGAACATGGACGCAGTGTTCGACGACGTCGGTGACCGCGCCTTCGAGGCGCCCATGGAGATACGTCCGCGTCAGGCGGGGGACAGCCCCAAGTCCCTGCGCACGCGAGCGCGAATCCTTGACACGGCCATGCGGCTGTTCGCCGAGATCGGCTACCATCCGGCCGGCAATGCGGTCATCGCCGAGGCGTCAGGGCTCACCCGCGGGGCCATGCTATACCACTTCGCCAGTCGCGAGGCGTTGCTGGACAGCGTCATCCCCCACATCCAGGCCGCCCGCGCACGCCTGTTCGAGGAGGCGGCAAGCCGCACGCCCGCGGGCGTGGACCGCACCGAGCACGCCATCGACAGCTACTGGCGGCTGCTGCACCAGGCCCCCTTCATCGCCTTCGCCGAGCTGGAGGCGGCGGCCCGCACGGACGCGCCGCTGCGCGACCGGCTCCGGGGCGCGCAGGAGGCCTTCGACCGGGCCCAGGTCGGCGAGCACATGGCCGAACTGGTCCAGGCCGGGGTGACGCCGCGCTTCCAGGCCAGCCGCGACCTGGCGCGCTTCGTGCTGGAGGGACTGTCTCGCGCGCACCTGGCCTATGACGCCGACCCGCGCACCGATCGGTTGCTCATGGTGGTCAAGCGCGCCGCCCGCATGCTCAACCGCAAGGGCGCGCTGGCCGACCTCTGGCCGGAAGGCTGAGCGCCGGCCCTAGCTTCCCTGCGGACGCGCCTGCGCCTCGATGGTCGCCAGGACATCGGGGCGACCGATGAAGATGCGTCGCGCCTGGGCCAACGCCCGCTCCTGGGCGGCTGCATCGCCGAGCACGCCATAGGCGCGCACCAGCCGCGCCCAGCCAGCGGCGTCGTCGGGCCGGCTCTGCAACTGTGAAGCCTGACGCGCCACCATGGCCTGGATGAAGGCCGCCTGCGGTCCGAACCGGGCCATCGCCGTTGTTCCGCCCGGCGCCGCAGCGGCGCCCGCGCTCGGCGGGCCTGACGCCTCCACCCTGGCGATGGAGGCCAGCAGCCCGGGGCGACGCGGATCGCCCGACGCCAGCTCACGGGCCAGCGCGCGCCAAGCCGCAAGACCCGCGGCCCGGTCGCCGCCAGCGACCTGCGCCAGTCCCAGATAGTAGCGCGACGACGCGTTGCGCGGGTCGAGGCTGAGCGCCTGCCGAAACGCCGCCTGCGCCTGCGGCGTCACCTTGCCCTGGGCGTCCTGGACCAGGGCCTCGCCCTCGGCGGCGTAGAGCTCCGGCCTGTCAGGCGTCAGGTCGGCGGCCTTGGCGAAGGCCCGCCCGGCGTCGAAGGGATCGCCCGCCGCCATCTCGGCGCGGCCGAGGAAGCCCCAGACTTGCGGGTCTTCGGGGCGGCTGCGGGCGATGTCGCGCAGCACGGCGGCCATGCGGGTGGGATCGAGGGTCGAGGGATCGGCCCGCCGCCAGCCCGCCAGCCGCTTGGCGTAGGGCTCGTCGGCCATGCTCGGCCGGCCGAGCACGATGTAGCCGCAAAGCGCCAGGGCCGCGGCCACGACGGCGCAGCAGGCCACCGCCAGCCGGCTCGTCCGCCCGCCCGTCCGCTCTGGCGGTCGTGCGGCGTCGGCGGTGCGGAGCAGGCGGCGGGCGGCTTCGGCGCGGGCGGCGCGGTGCTCCTCGGGGCCGAGCAGTCCCTGCGCCGCCGCCTCGTCCAGCTCGGCCAGCTGGCGACGGTAGACGGGCAGGGCGGGATCGTCGCCGCCCTTAGCCGCCGCCCGCGCCGAGGCGCCCGCCTTGGCGATGACCAGGGCCGCACTCAACGCCGCCAGCAGCCCGGTCACGATCCAGAACACCCACATGGCCGCTCCCTAGCCCAGGCGAGCGGCCCCGCGAAGCGCGACCCTGCGGCTCAGGCCTCGGCCCGCGGCAGATCGAGCTCCACGCGAAGACCGCCCAGGCCGGAGCGCGACAGCCGAAGCGACCCGCCGTAGGCGCGAGCCAGCTCGTCGACGATGGACAGGCCAAGCCCCGAACCCGGCCCGCTCTCGTCCAGGCGCGCGCCGCGCTTCAGCACCTCGACCGCCTGGTCGGGCTCCAGCCCCGGCCCGTCGTCCTCCACCGTCAGGCGCAGGCGGCCAGGTCCGGTCGGGAGCGCCTGCGCCCGCACCCGGGCCCGACAGAACTTGCAGGCGTTCTCCAACAGGTTGCCGGCGATCTCCTGCAGGTCCTGGCGCTCGCCGAGGAAGGCCAGATCGTCGTCCGCCTCCCAGTCCACATCCACCCCGCGCGCCTGGAAGATGCGCTCCAGGGTGCGGGCGATCTCGTCCAGCACCTCGGCCACAGGCGTCCGCTCGCCCGAGCCCTGGGCGCGGGCGGCGGCGCGGGCGCGGCGCAGGTGGTGCTCCACCTGCAGCCGCATGGCCTGGGCCTGGCGGTCGACGACTTCGGCCAAAGCGCCCGGCCGTTGCTCGGCCTCGGCCAGCATGACCGAGATGGGCGTCTTCAAGGCGTGCGCCAGGTTGCCGACGTGGGTACGCTGGCGTTCGACCACCTGCTGGTTGTGGTCGAGCAAGGCGTTCAGCTCCATCGCCACCGGCGCAAGCTCGGTCGGATAGGGGCCGGCCAGCCGCTGGGCCTTGCCCTTGCGCACCGCGGCGATCTCGCGACCCATGGCGAACAGCGGCGTCAGACCCACCATCACCTGCAGCACCACCGCGCCCACCAGCCCCGCGCCCAGCAGCAGCAGGGCCGCGGTCGTGGTCCAGGCGAAACGGCGCACGTCACGGTTCAGCGGCGCGCGGTTCTCCGCAGCCATGAACACCACCGGCGCGGCGTGTCCGGGCAGATAGGCCAGCAGCGCCACCGCCCGCAGCGGCTCGCGCCCGTCCTGCGCCGGTCCCGTGGCGTCGTAGTAGACCGGCGCGCCGGGCGCGGCCCGGGACTGGGCGATGGTCGCCGCCGGGGCGTTGAGCACCTGGTCCCACAGCGAGCGTGAACGGGCGAGGGCATGCAGCCGGCCGTCGCCGGGCCAGTCGGCGATCTGCCAGTATTTGCCTGAGTAGGCCCGCGACGCCCGGTCGTCGGTGATCGGCGGGGCGCTGACCGCGCCGTCCGCCTCCACGCCCGCCCCCGCATAGAGGCCGTTGGCGAGGTCGGCGAGGTCGGTGTCGAAACGGCTGACCGCCGCGTGGTCGAAGAACAGCGTCAGCGCCACGCCCATGCCCACCAGCAGCAGCAGACACCAGACCGCCGCCAGCCCCACCAGGCGCGCGACAAGGGAGTCGGTCTTGGACCCTCCGCCCTTGCGGGAGAGGGAGTGAGGGGTCGCGGGACCGTCTACAGCCGCCGCCCGCACGTCGACTCCTCGCGCGTCCCAGCAACGCTGGGCTCCTTGCTTCTCCCGCAAGAGGAGGGGGACATGGCCGGCCTGATCAAGCCGCCGCCTCGCCCTTCAGCGGCAGGAGGCGGTAGCCGAGGCCGCGCACGGTCTCGATGCGGTCGGGGCCGATCTTCTTGCGCAGGCGGCCGACGAACACCTCGATGGTGTTGCTGTCGCGGTCGAAGTCCTGGTCGTAGAGGTGCTCCACCAGCTCGGTGCGGCTGATCACCCGGCCCTGGTGCAGCATCAGGTAGTGCAGCAGCCGGTATTCCAGCGAGGTCAGGCGGAGCGGCTCGCCGTCCACGCTGGCCCGCGCCGCCTTGGGATCGAGCCGCAGCGCCCCGCAGGAGAGCGCCGGCTGGGCGTGGCCGGCGGCGCGGCGCACCAGGGCGCGCAGTCGCGCCAGCAGCTCTTCGGTGTGGAACGGCTTAGTCAGATAGTCGTCGGCGCCGGCGTCGAAGCCCGCCACCTTCTCGCTCCAGGCGCCGCGGGCGGTCAGGATCAGCACCGGCGAGGCCATGCCGGCCTTCCGCCAGCGCTCCAGCACCGTCACCCCGTCGGTCTTGGGCAGGCCGAGGTCCAGCACCACGGCGTCATAGGGCTCCGTCTCGCCCAGGAACTGCGCCTCCTCCCCATCGGGGGCGTAGTCGACCGCATAGCCGGCGTCGGCCAGGGAGGCCTTGAGCTGTCGGGACAGGTCGGGATCATCCTCGACCAGAAGAACGCGCATGGACCTTGATCTCCTTGGTGGCGCCTCAGGGGCCGCCCTGGACGCCCAGCACGGCGCCTGTGCCCGCATCGACGATGTAGTCCTGACGCCGCCCGTCCTGGCCCGCCCAGCGCAGGCGGTAGACCGGGCGGCCATTGGGCCCGGCTTCCAGCCCGGCGTCCAGCTCCCGGCCCGGCGCACGGCGACGCACGGCCTCGATAGCCTGGCCCAGCGGAATGTTGCGGCCCTCTCGCACGGCGCGGCGGACCTCGTCCTGCTCCGCGCCGCCATCGCCGCCGCCGAACGCCCCCCGTCCGAACCGGTAGGCCGGCTGAGCCGGCGGGAAGCCGCGCGGACCGAAGCCCGCCCCCTCTCCCCCAAATCCGCCTCGAGCTGGCGGGAAGCCGCGACCGAAGGCGGGGCCGCCTGCACCGAACCCGCCAGGACCGCCCCAGCGTGCGCCGCCCCAACGTGCGCCGGCCCCGAAGCCCCCGCCGCCCCGCCACGCCCCGCCGCGTCCGGCCCAACCGCCCCCGCGCGGCTGCGCGGCCGCTGCGAAGGCCGACAGGTAGAGGCCCACGATGGCCAGCAGGATCGCAAGGCTACGCGAGAACATGGCCGTGTTCCCTGGGCTCCACGGACTGAATGGCCGCTGAACGGCAAGGCTTTAGCCCAGCTTTACGCCATCTCGTTTTCCGCTTGGCAATGCGGGCCGGTCCGGCGTCAGCGGCGAGCGGGCGCATAGGCCCGGTCCTTGCGCCAGCCCTCGGCGAAGCGCTCCAGCTCCGCATCGACCTTGTCCGGCAAGGTGAGCACCAGATGTGCGATCAGGTTGCCGCGCCGCCCGCCCGCAGGGTCGAAGGCGCCTCGTCCCTTCAGCCGCAGCTGGGAGCCGGCGTTGGCGTGGCGCGGGACGGTCAGGGTCACCGGCCCGTCGGGGGTGGGCGCCTCGATCTTGGCGCCCAGCACCGCATCGGGGATGGAGACCGGCAGGTCCATGTGCAGGTCCGAGCCCTCCAGCCGATAGACGGGGTGCGGCCGCACGGCGAGTTCGATCAGGGCGTCGCCCGCAGGGCCCCCGCCCCGGCCGGGATGTCCCTGGCCGCGCAGCCGCAGGACCTGACCGTTCGCCGCGCCCTTGGGGATCGCCACGTCCAGCATCCGTCCCTCGCCGAAGGTGACGCGGCGCGAGGCGCCGGCGATCGTCTCCTCCAGATCGACGTCCAGGCGCGCCTGGACGTCGGCGCCCTTGGCGGCGGCGCTCCGGCCGCCGCGGCCGCGGCCGGCGAACATGCCGCCGAGAATCTCGTCCAGGTCGACGCCCTCGAAGCCCGCCGGGCCGGCCCCGCCCGCGCCGAAAGGCGAGCCGCCGCCGCTCCTGAACCCCGCAGGCGGCGCCTCGCGGCCGTCGGCGTCGATCTCGCCCCGGTCGAACTTGGCCCGCTTCTCAGGGTCGCCGACGATGTCGAAGGCCGCGCTGATGCGCTTGAAGTGGTCTTCCGCGCCCTTGTTGTCGGGGTTGCGATCGGGATGGAAGGTCTTGGCGAGCTTGTGGAAAGCCTTGCGCACGTCCTCCGGGCTGGCGCTTCGCGCGACGCCGAGTTCGGCATAGGGATCTTGCGCCACGGTCGGAGCCACCTCGCAGGGGCGACACGCCCCGAGCGCGTCGCAGGGCCAGATTTAGGCTTAGCGCGCGTCAGGACAAGGGGTTCTGTTGCAGATCAGCCACATGACTGATCTGCCGCTCAGCGACGACGGCCGACGCCGTGCTGCTGCAGCATGGACTCCAGCGTCTGGGACTTGGCCATGGCGTCTTCCGCCAGCCTTCGGCAGAGGTCGCGAACGCCGACGGGGTAGATCTCGCCGCCGTCGGCGATCTGCTGGGCGATCTCGGCCGCCGTGGCCAGGGCCTGCTCCAGCACGTGGACCTGTTCGTCCGCCGCCGCGCGGGCTTCCGCCAGCAGACGGCTGGCGCGAACGCCGGGCGTTTCGGCGGCCGCGGGAACGACGCTCAGTTGCGGCAAGCTCATCTGTTCACCCTCTCCGTCAGCATGCGGCTTGAAGCCGCATCTCGCAGACCTGAAGCAGTGATGCGCCCGAGGGTTTCAACGAAGCTTTACGGCGGGTCGGCCAGGATAAGGCTGTTGCGAGATAGGCACACCGCGCACGAGGCCCGACCGTCAGTCGGCGATCCGGGCCACGAGGACGGCGTTCAGGCCGCCGAAGGCGAAGGAGGCGGACACCAGCGCCTTGCAGTCGATCGGCGTCGGCTCCAGGGCCAGGGGGATGTCGCAGTCGGGGTCCGGGCCGAGATAGTTCAGCACCGGCGGAGCCAGTCCGCGCCGCAGCGCCTCTATGCCCAGCATGAACTCCAACGCTCCGCCGCCGCCGATCAGGTGGCCGTGGGCCGACTTGGTGGCGATCACGGTCTTGCCCGCCATGTCGGCTCCATAGACTGCACGCATGGCCTGCGCCTCCACCTTGTCGTTCAGCACCGTGCCCGTGCCATGGCTCGAGATCAGCGCCGGCTCGTCGAAGGCCAGCCCCGCATCCTCGTGCGCCGCGCGGATGGTCCCGGCGGCGCCGTCGGGGTGCGGCGCAGTGAGGTGGTGGGCGTCGGAGGCGGCGCCCAGGCCCGACATCTGGGCGTAGATGACGGCGCCGCGGGCGCGGGCGTGCGCTTCCGACTCCAGCACAAGCATGGCGGAGCCTTCGCCCATGACCAGGCCCTTGCGGTCCTTGGAGAAGGGTCGGCAAGTGTCGGCCGCCATCACCCGCAAGGCGGCCCAGCCCAGCCAGGAGCCGAGCGTCAGCGCCGCCTCTCCGCCGCCCACGAGCGCCACGTCGCAGCGACCCGCCCGGATCATGTGCATCGCCTCGCCCACCGCATGGGCGGAGGAGGAGCAGGCGCTGGACAGGGTGAAGGTCAGACCGCGCACCCCGAACAGCATCGACAGCTGGGCCGCCGGCGCGCTGATCATCGACTTGGGGATGGTCATCGGGTGCACAGACCCGGTCTTGCGGTCGTAGATGCGCGAGAAGCCCTCCTCGAAGGTGGCGTTGCCCCCGCTGCCGGCGCCGAACAGGATGGCGGTGCGGGTCTCCAGCACCGGGTGTCCGATCAGGCCGGCGTGGGCGAGGGCCTCCTCGGCGGCGACGGCGGCGAAGACCGACAGCGGGTCCAGATTGGCCAGGGCGCGGGGACCCAGCCTGGACTGCAGCCGCGACAGGTCCAAAGACCCGACCGCCGCCGCCGCGCCTTGGAAGCCCAGGGCGGCGTGCTCCCCGAAGCTGCGCGAGATGGGGGCGATGGCGCCCTCGCCCGCGGCCAGCCGGGTCCAGTTGGCCTCCAGTCCCTGGCCTAGGCCGGTGATGCAGCCCATGCCCGTGACAACGACCGGACGCCCCTCAGCCATGCCGCGCATCCGCCCCGCAGGCGCAGGATACGCAAGGCCGCCCGCTGGACCTCAAGCGGGATTGGCCTTGGCCAGCACCACGTCGACAAAGTCGCCGAGCGTCTTGACGTGGGCGAAGTCCGCCTGCTCCACCACCACGCCCATCTGGTCCTCCAGCGCGAAGGTGACGCTGATCATGTCCAGCGAGGCGATATCCAGGGAGTCCAGCGTGGCCGCGGGGTCCAGCTTGGCGCGATCGGTCGGCACCTCTTGGGCGATGAGGTCCAGCACCTGGTCCGCCGTGACCGCCATATGACTCTCCGAACGCCGGGCCGCAGGGGGCCGATCCACACTTAAGCATAGCGGGCGCGGGCGCAGGGGAAAGAGGCCATGATCCGAACGGCGCCCGGCGCCCGTGCGGCCGCCTGCCTTCTCGTTGCGTCGGGGGTCCCCCGCCGCTACATAACCGCCGTCCCGCTATCGCCACGATACCTCAGGAGCGCCAGTCCGCATGGCCGCCCAGTACATCTATCAAATGCAGGGCCTGACCAAGGCCTTCCCCGGCGGCAAGAAGGTGTTCGAGAACATCTGGCTGTCCTTCTATCCGGACGCCAAGATCGGCGTGGTCGGCGTCAACGGCTCGGGCAAGTCGACCCTGCTCAAGATCATGGCGGGCTGGGACGCGGAGTTCTCCGGCGAGGCGCGCGCCGCCGACGGCGTCAAGCGCGGCTATCTGCAGCAGGAGCCGAACCTGGACGAGGCGCTGGACGTCTACGGCAACGTCATCGCCGACTGCGAGGAGAAGCGGGTGTTCGACCGCTACAACGCCATCGCCCTGCAGATGGCGGAGGACTATTCCGACGCGCTTATGGAGGAGATGAACGACCTCCAGGAGAAGATCGACGCCGCCGACCTCTGGGATATCGATTCGCGGATCGAGCAGGCCATGGACGCGCTGCGTTGCCCCGCCGCCGACTGGCCGGTGGACAAGCTCTCCGGCGGCGAGAAGCGCCGGGTGGCCCTGGCGCGCCTGCTGCTGTCCAAGCCCGACATGCTGCTGCTGGACGAGCCCACCAACCACCTGGACGCGGAGTCGGTGGCCTGGCTGCAGCACCACCTGGAGGCCTTTCCGGGCTGCGTGATCCTGGTCACCCACGACCGCTACTTCCTGGACCAGGTCACCAAGTGGACGCTGGAGCTGGACCGCGGCAAGGGCCTGCCGTTCGAGGGCAACTACTCCGGCTGGCTGGAGCAGAAGCAGAAGCGCGTGGTGCAGGAGAAGAGCGAGAGCGAGGCCCGCCAGCGCGCCCTGACCAAGGAGCTGGAGTGGGTCCGCTCCTCGCCCAAGGCGCGGCAGGCCAAGTCCAAGGCGCGCCTGGCCAGCTATGACGAGATGAT
>CAXTEX010000083.1:0-10754 GCA_964243445.1 uncultured Caulobacteraceae bacterium
GGTCTTGCCGTGGTCGACGTGGGCGATGATGGCGATGTTGCGTAGCGACATGGGGTAACGGCGTCCGGGAGGGCGCGCTCAGCAAAGGCCTGATGCGGGCGGGGAGGGTGGCGCGCCGCTTTTACGCAACTGCGAAGGCTTTCGCCAGCGTTGTGCGGCCGCAGCACGGATGTGGGGATCAAGCGCGCAGCTTAAAGACCATGGCGGCCCGCGTGTGCTGCACTGACATGCGCTGCACGGTCATGTGCTGCAGGGGCACGCGCTGCACTGGCAGGCCCGGCGGATTGCGCCTACACGTCGCCGCCCTCCCTCAACCTTCGGATCGCGCCTGCCGATGTCGACGCCGCTGCGTCATTACCTGGACTTCGAGCGGCCGGTGGCTGAGATCGAGACCAAGCTCGACGATCTGGCCAAGCTGTCCGCCGCCCACGATCCCGGCGTCTTCGATGTGGAGATCGCGGCGTTGCGCGGGCGAGCCGAACGCTTCCGGCGCGACGTCTATGCGCGCCTGGACCCCTGGCAGAAGACCCAGGTGGCGCGCCATCCGGACCGGCCGCACTTCTGCGACTACCTGGCGGCGCTGATCGATGACTTCGTCGAGCTGCGCGGCGATCGGGTGTTCGGCGACGACCAGGCGGTGGTGGGCGGGCTCGGCCGTTTCCGCGGGACCGCGGTCGCTGTGCTCGGCCACGAGAAGGGCCGCGACACCGAGACAAGGCTCAAGCACAACTTCGGCATGGCGCGGCCCGAGGGCTATCGCAAGGCGGTGCGGCTGATGGATCTGGCCGAACGCTTCGGCCTGCCGGTGCTCACCTTCGTGGACACCGCCGGCGCCTATCCGGGGGTCGGCGCGGAGGAGCGGGGGCAGGGAGAGGCCATCGCCCGCTCCACCGAGCGGGGGCTGACGCTCGGCGTGCCGATGATCGCCACCATCACGGGGGAGGGCGGCTCCGGTGGCGCCCTGGCGCTCGCGGGCGCCAGCCGCGTGCTGATCCTTGAGCACTCCATCTACTCGGTGATCTCGCCGGAGGCCGGCAGCTCCATCCTGTTCCGCGATCGGGCCCAAGCGGCGCACATGGCCAAGTCCATGCGCATCACCGCCCAGGAGCTCATCGGGCTGAAGATCGTGGACCGGATCATCCTGGAGCCCACCGGCGGCGCCCACGCCGACGCTCCGGCCACGATCCAGGCGGTCGGCGATGCGATCGAGGAGGAGCTTCGCAGCCTGTGCGACCTGTCGCCGGACGCCCTGCGGGCCCAGCGCGCCCAGCGCTTCTACGCCATCGGCCGCAGCCTGGGCTGAGCGGCTGCGCTAGAACCGCTGCGCTAGAACGGAATGGGGCTGCCGTCGTAGGCGTAGAAGCCGCCGCTGTCCTTCGGCGTCAGCCCGTCCAGCGCCTCCAGCAGGCGGGTGGCGGAACGCTCCGGGGTGAACAGCCTGTCCGCCGCCACGCCGCGCTGGAAGGGACGGCTCAGGGCGGTGTCGACGGTGCCTGGATGCAGGGCGACGCAGATGGCGAGCGGGCGGGTCCGGGCGACCTCCACGGCCAGGGTGCGCACCAGCATGTTCAGCGCCGCCTTGGACGCGCGATAGCCGTACCAGCCCCCCAGCCGGTTGTCGCCGATGCTGCCCACCCGCGCCGACAGCACCGCGAAGACGGCGCGTCGATCCTTGGGCAGGCGAGGGATCAGCTGCTTTGCCACCAGCGCCGGACCGATGGCGTTGACCTGGAAGCTGAGCGCCAAGGCTTCAGCGGTCAACTCCGACAGGCTGCGTTCGGGGGCAAGCCCCTCGCCCTGCAGTCGCCCGCTCGCCACGATCACCATGTCCACGGGCCCAACGATCCCGGCCGCAGCCGCGGTCAGGCTCGCCTCATCAGTGATGTCCACCTGTCCCCCGAGCGCGCCTTCGGGCGGCTCCAGGCCGGATCGCGACAGGGCGTGGACGGCGTCATACCCACCCTGGCGCACCAGCGCCCGGGTGAGCGCCAGACCTATGCCCCCACTGGCTCCCACAACCACGGCCGAGCCAGTCCTTGTAGGTCGGGGTGGGTTGTCGAGGCTCATGAAGCCTCAACGCACGACACCTTCGTGAGCACCCCTACCGTCAAAGTCTGCACGATTGCCCTTCACGTCAAAACGACAGCAGGATTTGAGGGGAAGGTAAAAACCGCCTGTGATGTGCGGAGAGTCGTGTTACAAGCCCGACCCGCCGCCGTCGGAGCGGCCGAAGAGGAGACAGCGGATGGTTTCCACACTCAGCCTCATGGGCGCGCTCGCCGCCGTCATGGCCATAGCCGTTCCCACGACAGGATTTCTGGTCACCGCCGCCTTCCACCTTATGGGCGGCTAGGACGTCCTAGGATCGGGAGGTCGGCCGCAGGCCGGCCGCATAGCGCCGCCAGTTTTCGACGTAATGGCGCGCCCCGGCTTCGAGCGCCGCACGGCCGTCTTCGTCGAGGGTCCGGACCACGCGGCCCGGCGCGCCAAGCACCACCGAGCCGTCCGGGATGATCTTGTTCTCGCTGATCAAGGCCTTCGCGCCGATCAGGCATCCCCGCCCGATCCGCGCCCCGTTGAGCACCACCGCGCCGATCCCTACCAGACTGCCGTCTCCGATTTCGCAGCCGTGCAGCATCGCGAGATGGCCGACGGTCACGGCGCGGCCGAGCGTCAGGGGCGAGCCCATGTCGGTGTGCAGCACCGCGCCGTCCTGCACATTGCTGTTCTCGCCCACCACGATGGGCTCGTTGTCGCCTCGCAGCACCGCATTGAACCAGACACTGGCGCCCCGGTGCAGGACGACCCGCCCGACCAGGGTGGCGTTGGGCGCGACCCAGCAGTCCCCGTCTTCCGGCGTTTGCACCTCCACCCCGTCCAGGGCGTAGAGGCTGCTCACGCGTCGACGCCGAAGGGCTGGTCGGTCAGGGCCTGGGACGCATCCCACAGGCGCGCGGCCGCGGCGGGATCGGCGGCCCGGCCAGAGATCTTGGCGGCCCCGGGCGAACCCTTCAACTCGATGAAGCCGGTCGGGCCCCAGTAGCTGGCCGGCGGCAGGTCCGCCCGCGTGGCGGCCAGCAGGGTGGGCTCCGCCCCCGCCGCAGCGCTCTGGGAGACCATGGCCGCTCCCTTGGCCATCAGCTTGGAGGCGCCCATGCCGCTCATCAGGTTGGTGGCGGAGGCGCCGGGGTGGGCGGCGGCGCTGAGCAGGCCCCAGCCGTGCCGGTCGCTTCGCCGCTGCAGCTCCAGGGCGAACATCAGCATGGCCAGCTTGGACTGAGCGTAGGCGCGGAAGGGCGCATAGCCGCGCTCCGACTGCAGGTCGTCGAAGGCGATGCTCCCCGCCCGATGCGCCAGGCTGGAGAGGCTCACCACCCGAGCCGCCGGCGCGGCGCGCAGCGCCTCCAGCAAGGCGCCGGTCAGGACGAAGTGGCTGAGGTAGTTGACGCCGAGCTGGGCCTCGAAGCCGCTGACCGTCTTGCGGTAGGGCACGCCCATGATGCCGGCGTTGTTCACTAGTATGTCCAGCGGCCGCGCGCCCGCGCGCCGGGCCAGGCTGCGCACGGTGGCGAGGTCCTCCTGTTCCACCGACTCGAAGGCGACGTCGGCGTTCGGCTGGCCCTCGCGGATGCGCTTCAGCGCCGCCTCGCCCTTGGCCGGGTTGCGGCCGGCGAGCATCACCCGCGCGCCCCGGGCGGCGAGGGCGCGGGCGGTCTCGAAGCCCAGGCCGTCGGTGGCGCCGGTCACCAGGGCGGTGCGCCCGGAGAGGTCAGGGATGTCTGCAGACGTCCAGGCCATGGCTATCGCCCTCGCTCAGCGCGCGCGGGCCGGCTCGCCCAGCGCGGTCAGCGTCTGTTGCTCTATTTCGCCGAGCTCCGCCAGGGTCTCGGTCACCGCGGCCCGGGTCTTCTCCAGCTCGCCGATGCGGAGGCGCACCCGGTCCAGGAGCTGGCGGTGCTGCTCCACATGAGTAGGGTCGACGTCGTAGAGATCCAGGAACTGCTTGATGTCGCGCAGCGAGAAGCCCAGCCGCTTGCCGCGCAGGATCAGCTGCATGCGCGCCAGTTCACGCTTGGAGTAGACCCGTGCGGAACCGGCGCGGGCGGGGGAGATCAGTCCCTTGTCCTCGTAGAAGCGGATGGCGCGGGCCGTGACGCCGAGCCGGCCGGCCAGTTCAGTGACCGTGAGCAGGCGTCCCGGCGCCCACTCGGTGTCGCCCATCGCTGATCCTCCCGCCGCTGCGCCGTCCATTGTCGCGCTCCGCGAAGGGCTTCGCAACGTCTGGGCCGGTCGACTAGCCTGCGGCTTGGCGCTTCTCCGCCTCCTCGGCCACCAGCTCCTTCTTGGACAGCTTGCCGATCATGGTCTTGGGCAGCTCGTCGCGGATCTCGATCTCGCGCGGCATCTCGATCTTGTTGAGGTGGTCGGCGAGGAAGCTCTTCAGCTCGGCGGGTGTCGTGGACTGGCCCTCCTTCAAGGTCACGAAGGCCTTGGGCGCCTCGCCCCGGTACTTGTCAGGCACGCCGATCACCGTGGCCTCGCGGATTGCGGCGTGCTGGTACAGCGCCTCCTCGATCACCCGGGGATAGACGTTGTAGCCGCCGGCCAGGATCAGGTCCTTCTTGCGGTCGACCAGGAACAGATAGCCGTCCTCGTCCATGTAGCCGACGTCGCCCGTGCGCAGCACGCCGTCGACGAAGGTCTCCTTGGTCTCCTGCGGTTTGTTCCAGTAGCCGCGCATGACCTGGGGGCCGCGCACGCAGATTTCGCCCTTGTCCCCCTGGGCCAGGAGCTTGTGCGGGTCCTCGGTGTCACGGATCTCCACGGTCGTACCGACCATCAGCACGCCGACCGAGCCCGGCTTGCCGCCCTTGTCCAGCGGATTGGTGGCGATGACCGGCGAGGTCTCGCTGAGCCCGTAGCCTTCCACCAGGACGCAGCCGGTCAGCTCCTCGAACCTCTGCTTGACCTCCACCGGCAGGGGCGCGCCGCCGGAGATGCAGTACTGCAGCGAGCTGAGGTCGCCGCGCACCTTGTCTGTCGCGTGGTTCACCGCGTTGTAGATGGTGGGCACGGCGGGGAAGTTGGTCACCTTGCGCGCCCGGATCGTCTTCATCGTCGCGGCGAGCTCGAAGCGCGGCATCAGCACCAGCTCCGCCCCCGTCGCTATGCCGTAGTTGAGGATGTAGGTCAGGGCGTAGACGTGGAACATCGGCAGCACGGCGATGATCCGCTGCTCGCCCAGGCCGGCCTCGCCGGCGTGGTGGATGACCTGGGCGCAGTTGGCGCTGAGATTGGCGTGGGTGAGGGTCGCGCCCTTGGGCTGGCCGGTCGTGCCACCGGTGTACTGGATGACGGCGACGTCCTGGGCGTCGATGTCATGCAGCGTCGGCGACGCGCGGTCGGCGATCATGCGGGCGTAGCCGACGTATAGATCATCGCCGCGCGGCCAGCGGGCGATGTCCTTGGTCTGCGTCAGCATGAACAGCAGGCTCTTGACCGTCGGCAAGGCCACGGCGAACGGGCAGACGACGATCTTGCGCAGCCCAGCGGACACGGCCACCTTGCCGAGCTTGCCCAGGACCAGGCCGAGGTCGACCGTGATCATCACGCTCGTACCGGAGTCCTTGATCTGGAAGGCGAGCTCCTTTTCCACATACAACGGATTGTAGTTCACGATCACCGCGCCGATCTTCAGCGCCGCGAAGTAGAAGATCGGGAAGTAGGGCGTGTTCGGCAGACACAGGCCGACCCGATCGCCGGGCTTGACGCCGATCTGCTGCAGCCCCCGCGCGGCCCGGAGCACTAGGTCGCCGAGCTGGGCGTAGCTCCAGCGCCGGCCCAGGAACTCCACGGCCGGCGCGTCGGGCGATCGGGCGACGCTTTCGTCCAAAAGCTGCGGCAGGGGGCGCAGGGGCAGGGTGTCCGGGCCGGCCGCATGGGCGAGGCTTACGAAGTCGTCTGCTGGCGCCGTCGGCATGGCTTGGCCTTCCCTATGTCGGGAGAGCGGCTCAGCGCCTGCAGTCCGCAGCCTCTCGCCGCCCCCTTCTCGTGGTCAGAAGTAGAAGTGGCTTCCCACCGACAAGGTTTCGGCGTTGGCGTGGATCTCGCCCTGGACGTTGATGGGCACGTTCACCAGTGGCGAGATGTTGCCGTACTGGCTGGCGTCGTGGCTGATGTGGGAGGGGATGAAGTCGACGTACTGAACCGAACCCTCGAACACCATGCGCGGCGTGACCTTGAAGGAATAGCCGCCGGCGAACAGGAAGCGGTCGCCGTCCGGCACCCGGGCGTCGCGGCCGATGTTGGGCGTGGGCGTCGGATCGTACTGGATGCCGCCGCGCACGGTGAAGCGCGGCGTGACGTCGTAGTCGAAGCCGAGCGCGCCGCTGGTGGTGTCGTGATAGTTCTCGGCGAAGTTGGGCAGCAGGCCGCCGCCGCCGCTGAGGGTGATCTGGTTGAAGTCGCTCCAGCCGAAGCGCACGCCCTGGCCTTCCAGGGTCAGCTGGGGCGTCACGCGCCAGCGCACGCTGAAGGTCGCCGTATAGGGCGTGTTGAAGCTGGCCGCCGCGGCGGAGCCGACGCCGGTGGTGTTGCCGAGCGCCAATATGCCCTGGAGCCCCTGGATGCGCGCGAGACCGGTGAGGGTGTGGCTGATCTCCGAGCGGTAGGCGCCGCCGATGGTGACCGTGTCGGTGGGGTGAAGCTGCAGGCCCACTGCGTAGCCGGCGGCGTAGCCGTTGCCGTGCAGGTCGTCGAAGCCGTCCGCCTGTCCCGCGGTGAGCTGGGGCAGGGCGTTGTTCAGCACGGCGTTGGCGTACTCGATCACCGGGCCCACGCCGATGCCGATGAACTTGAGCGGTCGCCAGGCCAGCGTCGGCTGCACGTCGATGGTGGTCAGGCGGGTGGTGCGCGCGTCGTAGCGCACGAAGGTGTCGTTGTCGTCGTACTTGGTGGCGAAGCTGAAGGGCGAGCTGACCGCCAGGCCCACCGAGAACTGGTCGTTGATCCGCAGCACCGCATCGGAGGAGGGCACCACGCCGAGCTCCACCGGCTTGAAGGCGTTCTGCGTTCCGGGAATGGGCGTGGTCACGCCGCCCTGGGTGATGGTGGAGCCGCTGTCGCTGACCCGCCCGTCCACCAGGATGACGGTGACGCTGCCGGTCAGTTCGCTGCGGTCGACGCCGGCGATCGCGGCGGGATTGTAGAACAGGCTCGCCCCGCCCATGTCTGCGGCCTCGCCGGAGAAGGCCCGGCCGGACGCCCGCGCGTTCGGATCGCCGATGTAGAAGCCCGCGGCGTGAGCATGACCCACGGCGACGCCGGCGAGGGCTGCGCCCGCGAGCAGGACGCGCCGCACTGTCCAGGTAGGGATCATCATCTGCATCTGCTTCCTCCACGACGCGCCGTGGACCGGAACAGGGCAGGTCCACGACAATAGAGCGCTGCGATCTTGCGCCGAGCGGCGGCCCGTATCGGTTCAACGGTCATGACCGTCAAGCCAATGCCGCAATTTAGACCGACTTCAAAGGAGGCGCGTTTTTGAGGCAACATCTTTGCTGACAGGACCGTCAAAAGACGTCTGTCGAGGGGCGGCCGAAGCTTGCCAGATCGCCCGCCCGGCGCTATCTGCCCGCTGAGTTGACGTATAGGTGAACCCGCCGCGCGGTTGCGCGCGACGGTATTGGAGACCGGACGCATGACCAATGTGGTGATCGCGGGCTACGCCCGTTCGCCGTTCCATTTCGCGGGCAAGGGCGAGCTGGCGCGGGTGCGGGCCGATGATCTCTGCGCCCAGGTGATCCGCGAGCTGATCGTCCGCACCCACGTCGAGGCCGCCGACATCGAGGACATCATCGTCGGCTGCGCCTTCCCCGAGGCCGAGCAGGGGCTGAACGTCGCGCGCATGATTGCGCTGCTGGCCGACCTGCCGCTGAGCGTCGGCGGCATGACCATCAACCGCTTCTGCGGCTCGTCCATGTCCTCGGTGCACGCAGCCGTCGGGCAGATCGCCATCGGCGCGGGCGAGGTGTTCATCGCCGCGGGCGTGGAGAGCATGACCCGCGTGCCCATGGGCGGCTACAATCCCATGCCCAACCCCGAGCTGGCTCGCACCAGCGCCGCCTATATGGGCATGGGCGAAACGGCCGAGAACGTGGCCCAGCGCTACCAGATCCCTCGCGCGGTGCAGGAGGCCTTCGCCGTGCGCAGCCAGAAGCTGGCCAGCGAAGCCCAGGCCGCCGGGCGGCTCGACGCCGAGATCGTGCCGATCAGGACCAAGGCCGGCATGGTGACCAAGGACGGCTGCATCCGTCCAGGCACCACGCCCGAGGGGCTGGCCGGACTGAAGCCCGCCTTCGACAAGGAGGGCACGGTCACCGCCGGCACCTCATCGCCCCTGACCGACGGCGCCTCCGCCGTGCTGGTGACCAGCGAGGACTATGCGCGCAACCACGGACTGGAGATCCTGGCGCGGATCAAAAGCGTGGGCGTGGCGGGCTGCGCTCCGGACGTCATGGGCCTCGGTCCCATCGGCGCCTCTAAGAAGGCGTTGGACCGGGCCGGCGTGTCGGTCGGCCAGCTGAACGTGGTGGAGCTGAACGAGGCCTTCGCCAGTCAGGCGCTGGCCTGCGCCCAGGAGCTCGGCCTGAACGCCGACACCATCAACCTGGACGGCGGCGCCATCGCGCTGGGCCATCCTCTGGGCGCCACCGGCGCGCGCATCGTGGGCAAGGCGGCGAGCCTGCTCAAGCGCGAGGGCGGCCGCTACGCGCTGGCCACCCAGTGCATCGGCGGCGGCCAGGGCATCGCCACCGTTCTAGAGGCGGTCTGACCTATGGCTGAGATCAAGAAGGTCTGCGTCATCGGCTCCGGCGTCATGGGCGCCGGCATCGCCGCGCAGGTGGCCAACAGCGGCGTGCCCGTGCTGCTGCTCGATATCGTCAAGCCCGGCGACAACGACCGCGACAGCATCGCCAAGGGCGCGGTGGCCAAGATGCTGAAGACCGAGCCCGCGCCCTTCATGTCGTCCGCCGCCGTCAAACTGGTGGAGGCCGGCAACATCGAGGATCACCTGGACAAGGTGGCTGAGTGCGACTGGATCTGCGAGGCGATCATCGAGCGGATCGACCTAAAGCAGTCGCTCTATCAGCGGCTGGACGCGGTTCGCCGCCCCGGCACGGCGGTGAGCTCCAACACCTCCACCATTCCGCTGGCCAAGCTGCTGGAAGGTCTGCCGGAGGGTTTCCAGCGCGACTTCCTGATCACCCACTGGTTCAACCCGCCGCGCTACATGCGCCTGCTGGAGGTCGTCGCCTCGCCGCAGACCGATCCTGAGCTGGTCGAGCGGGTGAGCCGGTTCTGCGACCACCGGCTCGGCAAGACGGTGGTGCGGGCCAAGGACACGCCTGGCTTCATCGCCAACCGCATCGGCACGCTGTGGATGCAGCAGGCGGTGGTGGAGGCCATGGACGCCGGCCTGTCGGTGGAGGAGGCGGACGCGGTGATGGGCCGTCCGTTCGGCTTTCCCTCCACCGGCGTGTTCGGCCTGCTCGACCTCGTGGGGCTGGACCTGATGCCCCACATCAACGCCTCGATGAAGGCCAGCCTGCCGGCGGCCGACGCCTTCCACGCCAGCGTGCGCGACCTGCCGCTGCTCGAGAAGATGATCGCCGACGGCTACACTGGCCGGAAGGGCAAGGGCGGCTTCTACCGCATCAACAAGACCGCGGGGAAGGTCAAGGAGTCCATCGGCCTGGTCACCGGCGAGTACCAGCCCTCGGCCAAGTTCGCCCTGTCGTCCGCCGCCTCGAAGGACGCCCGCGCCCTGCTCGCGGCCGAGGACAAGTACGGCGCCTATGCCTGGAAGGTGATGGGGCCGACGCTGTCCTACGCCGCGAGCCTGGTGCCCGAGATCAGCGACGACATCCTAGGCGTCGACGAGGCCATGCGGCTGGGCTTCAACTGGAAGTCCGGGCCCTTCGAGCTGCTGGACAAGCTCGGCCCCAAGGTCATCGCCGACCGACTGCGCGCCGAGGGCAAGCCCGTGCCTGAGCTGCTGGACAAGGTGGGCGAGGGGACCTTCTACAAGGTCGAGGACGGCCGCCGCGCCTATTTCGGCACGGACGGCGCCTACCATCCGATGCAGCGGCCCGCCGGGGTGCTGAAGCTGGAGGACGTCAAGCTCGCCTCCAAGCCGCTGCTGAAGACCGCCTCGGCCGCGGCCTGGGACATCGGCGACGGGGTGGTCTGCGTCGAGTTCACGGGCAAGATGAACGCCTTCGATGAGGCGGTGATGACGCTCCTGAACCAGGCCATCGTCCTGGTGAAGCAGAGCTACAAGGCGCTGGTGGTCTATACCGACGCCGACGCCTTCTCCGCCGGGGCCAACCTGGGGCTGGCCTTGTTCGCCGCCAACATCGCCGCCTGGGGCGAGGTGGAGCGGCTGATCGAGACCGGCCAGCGCACCTTCAAGGCGCTGAAGTACGCGCCCTTCCCGGTGGTGACCGCGCCGGCGGGCATGGCGCTCGGCGGCGGCTGCGAGATCTGCCTGCAGTCCGACGCCATCGTCGCCCACGCCGAGACCTACATGGGGCTGGTGGAGTGCGGCGTCGGCGTGCTGCCGGGCTGGGGCGGCTGCGGCGAGCTGGTCGCCCGCGGCCAGGCCTCTCCCGCCATGCCCAAAGGGCCGATGCCCGCGGTCGCCAAGGCGTTCGAGACCATCTCCACCGCCAAGGTCTCCAAGTCGGCGGCCG
>CAXTEX010000084.1:0-10743 GCA_964243445.1 uncultured Caulobacteraceae bacterium
GGGCCCGCTCGTCCAGGGCGCCGAGGCTGGCGGCGCGCTCCAGGGCGAAGATGCTCGTAGCGGTGAGCGGCGGGGAAGGCGTCACGATGCTATAAGGTGGCTCGCGCCGCCGGCTTCGTCTAGGTGGGCGGCCGTTCTCATGATTGCGAGACTATCACATGCGCGCCCTAGACCGTGCCTCCGCCGCGCTTCGCCCCGTCACCCTGGAGACGGGCGTGAACCGTTATGCTGAAGGATCGTGCCTTATCGGCTTCGGCCACACCCGCGTGCTGGTCACCGCCAGCCTTGAGGAGGGCGTCCCGGGCTTTCTCAAGGGCAAGGGCCAGGGCTGGGTGACGGCGGAGTACGGCATGCTGCCCCGCGCCACCCATACCCGTGGCCGGCGCGAGGCCGCGGTCGGCAAGCAGAGCGGCCGGACGCAGGAGATCCAGCGCCTGATCGGGCGCTCCCTGCGGGCCGTCGTGGACCTGAAGGCGCTTGGCGAGCGTCAGTTCGCCATCGATTGCGACGTGCTGCAGGCGGACGGCGGCACGCGCACCGCGTCGATCACCGGCGCCTGGATCGCTTTAAGGCGCGCGTTCGACTACCTGCTGGCCGAGGGCGTGCTGAAGCGCGATCCCATGCTGGACCAGGTGGCGGCGATCTCGTGCGGGATCGTGGCGGGCGAGCCGCGGCTGGACCTGGACTACGAGGAAGACTCCGGCGCTGAAGCCGACGCCAACTTCGTGCTCACCGGGTCAGGCCAGATCGTGGAGGTGCAGGCGACGGGCGAGAAGCGCGGCTTCTCGCGGGCGGAGTTCGAGGCGCTGTTCGGCTTGGCGGAAGGCGGCATCCGTGAACTGTGCGAAAGGCAGAAGACGGCGGTAACCGCTTCCTAGCCGTTCCCTTGCGGGAGAGTAGTCGCGGAGCAACCAAGCCGCCTCCGGTATGACGCGGCGATGTAGCTCCCTCCCCAGCGGGAGGGTTGAACCCCTTAGGTCCGGTCCTCGGTGATCAGGGAGACCTTATAGAAGCCGCTGCCCTGCAGCTTGTTCAGCACGGTCATGAAGGCGTTATACTTCACTTCCTTGTCGGCGCGGATGTAGACCGTCTGCTCCTGCGGATCGGGCCCCAGCGCGCCGCCGAGGTCGGCCGGCAGGTTCGGGATGCTCGTCTCGCGCTGGCCGACGAAGATGGAGCCGGACTTCTGCAGCGACACGACGGTGGGCGGCTTGGGCGGCTTGGCGGTGTTGGGCAGGGCGGGCGGCAGGTCGAGCTTGATCGACAAGGTGGGCACGGGCGCGGCCACCATGAAGATGATCAGCAGCACCAGCATGACGTCCACCATGGGGGTGACGTTCATGTCGGCGTTGGTGGCGATGGTGAACTTCGATCCCGACGCCGGACCGGAAAGCTGCGCGGCCATTCCTGGAACTCCCGTGCGGGGCGGTCTGGGCCGCCCCTTGGGTGGGACCTTTTGCCCGATCGCTCCCAGATGTAAAGACCCGTCCCCGCCCGCGCCCGGACGGCGAGACTGAGCCGCCGATGACCGCCTCCTCCTTCGACGCCTATGTGGCGGACGCCCGTTTCGACGGCGCCGGGCGGGTCTGGTTCGCGCTGGGCGACGGAAGCATCACCAGTCCCGGCCTGCCGCGACGCCAGGCGCACGAGGGCGTCGTGCTCTGCGCGACGACGCATCCCGGCGGCGAAGGAATGCTGACCGGCGGCGACGATGGCGCGGTATGCTGGACGCAGGCCGACGGTAGCGAGCGGGTCTATGAGCGCCCAGGCCGCTGGATCGATGCGATCGACGCCAGTCCCGTCAGCGGCCTGATCGCCTTCGCCAGCGGAAAGGAGGCGCATGTCCGCGACCTGGCGGATCGCGGCTTCGAGCGGGTCATGCGCCACGAGCGCTCCGTCGCCGCTCTGGCCTTCGAGTCGAAGGGCCGGAGGCTGGCGGCGGCGACCTACGGCGGCGTGGCGCTTTGGTGGGCCCGCATCGCCGACCAGAAGCCGCAGATGCTGAAGTGGGCTGGGTCCCACGTCGGCGTCGCCTGGAGCCCGGACGGCCGCTTCGTCGTCTCCGCCATGCAGGAGAATGCGCTGCACGGCTGGCGGCTGGCGGACGGCAAAGACATGCGCATGGGCGGCTATCCAGCCAAGGTGCGCAGCCTGGCCTTTCTGTCCCGCGGCCGGCTGATGGCCAGTTCGGGCGCATCGGCCGCCATCGTCTGGCCCTTCGCCGGCGCCGACGGGCCCATGGGCAAGGAGGCGGTGCAGATCGCTCACGTGGAGGGGACTGAAGTCTGCCGCATAGCGGCGGCGCCGACCGGATCGCGGGTCGCGGGCGGTCGTACCGACGGATCGGTGTGGGTCGCCGACCTGACGGGACAGGCGGTGTCCGACTTGGTCCCGCCCAGCGGCTCACCGATCAGCGCGCTGGCGATGTCGGCCGACGGAGCGCGGATCGCCTACGGTGATGAGGCGGGCCGGGCGGACGTCATCGCGCTTTAGCCGCTGTGCCGGTCGTAGCGTGGCCCTTCGTGTGTATTTGATTGACGCCGCGTGGAAATCCCTGGAGGCGTAGCGCGCGGCGACCTTGGGGGTCCCATCGAGGGTGGTAGCGTATGAGTGGCGAACCTTCGGCGCATGCAAAGCGGGTGCTGATCGTCGAAGACGAGACGCTGGTGGCGATGCTGCTGGAGGACATGCTCGACGACGCCGGCCATACGGTGGCGCACTGCGCCAGCAACCTGCCCCAGGCGCTCGACTTCATCCATACGCAGACCGATGCGTTCGACTTCGCGATCCTGGACGTGAACCTGGGCGGCCAGCCCATCTTCCCCGTGGCCGAGGCGCTCAAGGCGCGGGGCAAGGCCTTCGCTTTCGCCACCGGCTATGGTCCGGCGGGTCTGCCGGACGCCTGGCGGGACCGGCCCACCTTGTCCAAGCCCTTCGGCGCCACGGACGTGGCCAGGGTCCTCGACACGGCGGGCTGAGCGAACGCTTGGCGGGCGCTCATTCAGCTCAGGCGAGGCGACATTCAGGCGGCGGCGATGGCGACCTTGTCGGCGTCGCTCGTGCGCGCCTTGACCTGGCGCTTCAGCTTCTGCGCTCGGGGCGACAGCACATCGTCGCTGGTCCTAAGCAGATAGATGTCCAGGCCGCCCTTGAAGTCCAGGGTGCGCAGCGCCGCCTTGGAGATCTTGAGGCGGAAGTTCTGCTTCAGAGCGTCGGAATAAAGCGCCGTGGAGGCCAGCGACGGCAGGAAGCGACGCTTGGTCTTTATGTTGGAGTGGCTAACGTTGTGGCCGACCATCGGGCCGACGCCCGTGAGTTCGCAACGGCGCGACATGTCTGAATCCAGCGGACTATAGGTGATCGACGCGAGGAGCCGACTCCGCCGCGTTGGGAGCGCGCATATAGGCTAAGCGCGGCTGCAGGGTCAAGCGCGGCGCAGATCACTGGCCGTTGGCGTTCACCTGCAGGGACGGACCTTCGGGTTGCTGCTCGCCGGCGAACTTGACGCCGGAGTTCTGCTGCGACTGCAGCACGCCCAAAAGCTTGATGTCGAACACCAGCACGCTGTTGGGCGGGATCACCGGCGGATGGCCGTTCTCCCCGTAGGCCAGGGCGGGCGGAGCGTAGAGCAGCCATTCGTCGCCTGGCCGCATCTTGGGCAGGGCCTCAAGCCAGGCTGGAATCAGGTGGTCCAGCGTCAGCACGGCCGGCTGGCCGGTGGCGTGGGTGGAGTCGAACACGCTGCCCGACAGCAGGCTGCCGGTATAATCGACCTTGACCTCGTCGCCCTTCTGCGGATGCGGCCCATCCGCCGGCCCGGACGCCACCACCCGGTACTCCAGGCCATCGGCCAGGGTGACGACGCCTTTCTCCTTTCCGTTGGTCTGCAGGAACTGTTGCTCCTGCTTGCTTGCGCCTTGCGGCTTGTGACCGCAGGCGGCCAGCAGGGCGGAGGCTGCAAGTAGTGTGCAGAGAGCGAGGCGACGGGCGGGGATCATGGTTTGGCGCTCTGGAGATGTCGGCTTTGAGAATGCGTCGGCGCAGGCAGGGTTCATCGTGCAGACCTGGCTTGCGGGCGGGGTCAGCGGGGCGGGTAGCCGTGCGCCTTCAGCGCCGCTGTGATCTCATCGGTGTGACGGCCGTCGCGCGTCTCGACCATGATGTCGAACTCCGCGCCTTTCGCCGGGACGTCGAGCGCCAGCCGGTTGTGGGCCACCTCCATGATGTTGGCGGCCGACCAGCCAATGACCGAGGAGCCGGTGGCGAGAAGGCCCGGCCGGTCGTCGCCGATGATGCGGAACGACGTGATGCGCCGTTCGCGGATCAGTTCGCGCGTCAGCACCGACGCCAGGAGGCGCGTGTCGATGTTGCCGCCACAGAGCACGAGCCCGACCTTTCGGCCGCGGAACTTGTCGGGATAGGCCAATAACGCCGCCAGGGACGCCGCGCCTGCGCCCTCCGCCACTGTCTTCTCCACATTGACGTAGAGCGCCACGGCCCGCTCGAGGTCGCCTTCCTCGAGCAGCAGCACCTCGTCGACCAACGAGCGGGCGATGGCGTAGGTCTTGTCCCCCACCGTCTTGACCGCGATACCCTCGGCGATGGTCTGGCCGCCGATGTCGGGGCGTTGGCCGTTCATGCGTGCGGTGAAGGAGGGATACATGGCCGCCTCCAGCCCCACGATGCCGATGCCGGGCTTGAGCGCCCGGGCCGCCGTGCCCATGCCTGAGATCAGCCCGCCGCCGCCGATGGGGATGGGCAGCACCTCCAGGTCCGGCGCATCCTCCAGCATCTCCAGGGCGACGGTGCCCTGGCCGGCGATCACGTCCCAGTCGTCGAAGGCGTGGACGAAGACCAGGTCGCGTTGGCTGCAGATCTCGCGGGCATAGGCGCTGGCGTCGTCGTAGGTCTCACCCTGCAGGATCACCTCGGCGTTGAAGCCGCGGGTGTGCTCGATCTTCACGATCGGCGTCAGACGCGGCATGACGATGACCACGGGCACCCCCAGTCGCTGGCCATGAAAGGCCAGGCCCTGGGCATGATTGCCGGCCGAGGCGGCGATGACGCCGCGCCGGCGCTCGGCGTCGGTGAGCTGCAGCAGCTTGTTCAGCGCGCCGCGCTCCTTGAAGGAGGCGGTGAACTGCAGGTTCTCGAACTTGACCCAGACCTCCGCGTCCGCGATCTGCGACAGGGTGCGCGAGAGACGGCAAGGTGTCCGCTCGATCTGCCCGTGCAGCCGCCGGGCTGCGGCGCGGATGTCGTCCAGGGTGGGGCTCATGGGCGCCGACGCCTAGAGCTTGGCCGGGGAAAGGGGAAGTCGTTTCCTCAGCCGGCGGCTCAGCGGGCGTAGGACCAGCCGCCCCGCAGGCCGCGCACGATGTCGAGCCGGCGCATCGCCTTGCCCGGCCATCCCGAGACCCGGCCGAGCGGCAGTCTCTCCGCCACGTCCCGCACCCCATAGGCGACCGCGCGCACGGCGGTCGCAGGGGAGGGGCGGCCGACATAACCGAACGCGGTCTCGCGCTGCAGGTTGGCGAGGCTGTGCTTGAAGCGATAGCCGCCCGTGCCGAGATCGAACTCGCTGATCCCCCGCGCCGCCGCCCATTGCAGGATGTCGGCGATCAGGATCATGCCGGGCGAGTATCGCGCCGCCTCTTCGTCGTGGGCGATGAACCAGGCATGCAGCGCGCGCCCGTCGGTGAGCGCATAATGGGTGGCCAGCAGCGTACTGCCGGCGTGCAGGGTGAACAGCTGGCCGCTGACCTCGCCCAAAGGGTCGGCGAACAGGTTCTGGAGCAGACGTCCGGTCCAGCCGGCGTTGAAAATGTCGGTCTGGCGGCTTTCGGCGTAGCGTTGGCGCTTCCAGGCGATCATGGCGTCGAAGTCAGCTTGGCTGGTGGACGCTGCGGTGAAGCGGACCTCGCCCATCTCGCGCGTCAGCTTGCGGCGCTTTCTGGCGCAGTCGACCAGCACGTTGCTGCCCGCCGCCTTGCGGTTGGCGGCGTAGGCGTCATAGCCCTCCCGCAGGCATACGACGTGGCTGGCCGCACGCCCTCGCATGTAGGGCGTCATCTCCAACTGGCTGGCGATCTGGGTGTCGAAGTCCAGCCGGTGCACTCCGAAGGCGCGGACCACGGCGCGAGGGTCGAAGCGGTAGCCGGCCTCCACCGCTGCGCCCTGATAGTCGCACATGGGCGCGCCGACAGGCTGGGCGGCGAAGCGCGACAGTCGTGCGGGCAGAAAACCCACCGCCCGACCTTGGTCACGCAGGACCGCGATCCGCGCCCGCCGGTCCGGTCCGTTCGCACGGGCGCATTCCCGCGGCCAGTCCGGCGAGAAGAACGGGCTGTCCAGCCCCACGGCCTGGCGCAGCTCCGACCAGCGCGCCGCGTCGGCCGGTTGCAGCCCGTCGGGCTTCACCACTTCGATGTCCATGGACACCCCTTCGCGCCTCGACGCGGCAGCCTTAGGCCGGAAGGGTTACGTCTGGGTTTCGACGCCGTGGATGCTGCAGGACGCGATCGCGGGCATCGCTCATGACGCGAAGGGAATACGCTAGTCGAACCGATCGCCGAGATAGACCCGGCGCACGTCGGGGTTGGCCAGGATCTCCTCCGGCGCGCCTTCGAACAGCACCTCGCCGTCGTGCATGATGGAGGCGCGCTCGATGATGCCGAGCGTCTCGCGCACGTTATGGTCGGTGATCAGCACCCCGATCCCCTGCGTCTTGAGATAGGTGATCACCTCGCGGATGTCGGTGATGGCCAGGGGATCGATGCCGGCGAAGGGCTCGTCCAGCAGCATGAAGGCCGGCTCGCTGGCCAGGGCGCGGGCGATCTCGCAGCGCCGCCGCTCACCGCCTGACAGCGAGACCGCGGGCGAGTTCCGCAGGTGGGAGATGCGCAGTTCGTCCAGCAGGCGGTCCACCGTTTCCTTGGCCTTGCGGTCGTCGGGCTCGCGCATCTCGACCACGGCGGCGACGTTCTGCTCCACCGTCATGCCGCGGAAGATCGACGTCTCCTGCGGCAGATAGCCGACGCCCAGGCGGGCGCGCTGGTACATGGGCTGGGAGGTGATGTCCTCCCCGTCCAGATAGATCGAGCCGTAGTCCGCGGCCACCAGGCCGGTGACCATGTAGAAGCAGGTGGTCTTGCCGGCACCGTTCGGTCCCAGCAGCCCGGCCACTTCGCCTCGCCCGAGCCGTAGGCTCACGCTCTTGACCACTGCGCGTCCGCGGAATGACTTGCCGATGCGGTCGACGAACAGGCCCTCGCTATGGAGGATGGCGCTGCGGTCGAGGCTCTGGAGGGCGGCGGCCATCAGGGCTTGGCGGCGGGCTGGCCTGCGGCGGCCTGCTGCTGCGGGTAGAGGATCACGCGCACGCGGCCGGTAGGCGTCTGCGGCGTGTCGGAGATCAGCTGGTTCTGGCCGGTCTTGCGGTACATGATCAGCTTATCGCCCTTGCCGACGCTCTTGCCCTGCACCAGCACCACATGGCCGGTCAGAGTGATGATGTCCGGATCCGCCTCGTACAGCAGGTGGTCGCCGCGGGCGTTCTGGGTGGGCGTGATATAGTAGACCGGCCCTTCCGCTATGATGTGGTCGATGCCGCCCGCGTCGGAGCCGAAGGGGCTGCTGGCGCCGCTGGCCGGCGCGCCCGCCGCTGCGGCCTGCTTGGCCTTGTTGTAGACCCACAGCTGGGGCGTGCGCAGCCGGGTGGTGTCGTTGATCACCTCGACATTGCCCTTGAAGATGGTCAGGTGCTGGGGCTGGAACAGCTCCACGCCCTCCGAGGTGATGTCTATGGGCGCATTGGTCTTGGCGCTCGGCGTCAGGCCCGGCGCGGACGCCGCCGCCGCTGGCGGCGGGGCGGCGGCCACATGGGCTCCGACCGGCGCCGATGCGGGCTCAGGCGGCAGGGCCGACGCATCGGCGCCGGCGAGCAGGACCAGGGCCGCCGCGACGCCCAGCGCTGAAAAGCGTGTCATGTCCAAGTCCTCTTCAGAGCGGCGGGCGGATGCGGGGCGAAACGGCGTGGCTGATGATCTGGAACGGCAGCGCCTGCGCGCCTGCCGGCAGGACCGGCTGGGCGGGCGGCAGCAGCGGCCCCTTGGGGATGGGCTGGTTGGTCAGATGGGTGTGGGCGTGCCCCGTGAAGATGGCGTGCTGGCCCTTGTCGTACACCTGATAGGCGTCCGCTGAAATCGAGCCGGACGGACCGAAGCTGTAGACATGCGCGTTCGCCACCGCGCTGTTGTGCGCCATGTCCACATGCGCCGCTTCGCTCTGGAAGGTGTAGCCTCGTCCGTCGGTGGAGACCACATGGCCGGCGAGGTCCAGCAACTTGTGCTGTTCGTGGTAGACGCCGTGCAGGGCGCGGGTGGTCATCGGCGCCGGCGCGCCGGTCGGATACTGCTTCAAGTCCGGGTTCACCAGGGTGATCCGGTCGGGATCGGAGCCGTCGCGCACGGCCTCGCTCGCCGACATGATGTACAGTTCGCCCTTCTCGTTGCGTCCGTAGAAGGTCGGATTGATCAGGTGAATGGAGCCGAGCTCCCTCTGCGCGTGCGCCAGGGCGGAGAGGATCGCCCGGCCGCCCACCCAGCTGAAACCGAGCAGCAGAATCAGCCCGATGCCGGCGGGCAGCGCGCGCCGCAGAAACCGGATCTGGCGCGAGCGCTTGCGCCAACGCTCCAGCGCCTCTGCGCGGCGGACCAGGTCGGGGGAAGGCGGTCCCACGGCGGGGCCGGCCGGCGACTCGCCTCTGGCGGGAACCCGCAGCGGGCCCAGCACCTCGTCCCTGAGTCGCACGTCGGCCACGGTGCGCCGCTCAGCTGTGGGCGAAGATGTCGACGTCCTCCCAGCCGGCCACGTCCAGGCGGGCGCGGGCGGGCAGGAAGTCGAAGCAGGCCTGCGCCAGACCCATGCGGCCCTCCCGCTCAAGCATGGCGTCCAGCCGGGCTTTCAGGGCGTGCAGGTTGAGCACGTCGGAGGCGGCGTAGGCCTGCTGTTCAGAGCTCAGCGCGGCTTGGCCCCAATCCGAACTCTGCTGGGCCTTCGACATGTCCACGCCGAGGAGTTCCTTGGTCACATCCTTCAACCCGTGTCGGTCGGTGTAGGTGCGCGCAAGCCGCGACGCTATCTTGGTGCAGTAGACAGGACCCGTCATGACCCCGAGATGAACGAGGAACATGGCGATATCGAAGCGACCGAAGTGGAAGATTTTCAGCACGGCCGCATCGCTCAGCAAGCGCTTCAGATTGGGCGCGTCGTAAGTCGGACGGCCAAGCTGGACCACATGGGCGTCCCCGTCTCCGGCGGACAGCTGCACGACGGTCAAGGCGTCGCGATGCAGGCGCAGGCCCATGGCTTCGGAGTCCACGGCGACGCACGATCCGAACTCGACGCCATCGGGCAGGTCGCCGACATGCAGGTGGACGCTCATGGACGGGACGCCGGGTTTTCTACGGACAAGGACTGGAGCCTGCTGAAGGGCCGCGTCGCCGCCGACCGGCGAAAAGATGGTGCCCAGGAGAGGACTCGAACCTCCACGGTTTTTACACCACTGGCACCTGAAGCCAGCGCGTCTACCAATTCCGCCACCTGGGCCCGCTCCCGCAGGCACGCAACCTGTAGGTCATCGGAAGGCGCGCTGTGTAGGGCGCCGCAAGGGAGGGGTCAACGCTCTTGCGCCGGGTCTCTCCTGTCTTCCAAGACGGGAGCGTCTCCCGCGGTGGGTGCGAAGGCGCGAAGCCAGTTGTCGGTCATATAAGGACATCCTTATATGTGGGTTGCCCGCGGTCCGACGCCCCGATATAGACGCGGCGAATTGCTGGAGCCGACCATGGCCGACTACATCGTGCGCGACATCTCCCTGGCCGGCTTCGGCCGCAAGGAGATCGACATCGCCGAGACCGAGATGCCCGGCCTGATGGCGGTGCGCGAGGAGTTCGGCCATGACAAGCCGCTGAAGGGCGCGCGGATCGCCGGCTCGCTGCACATGACCATCCAGACCGCCGTGCTGATCGAAACGTTGCAGGCGCTGGGCGCCGACATCCGCTGGGCGTCGTGCAACATCTTCTCCACCCAGGACCACGCGGCCGCGGCCATCGCCGCCACCGGCACCCCGGTGTTCGCCACCAAGGGCGAGACGCTGGAGGAGTACTGGGACTACGCCCACAAGATCTTCGAATGGGCCGACGGCGGCTACCCCAACCTGATCCTGGACGACGGCGGCGACGCCACATTGCTCTGCGTGTTGGGCCCCAAGGCTGAGAAGGACGCGTCCGTCATCTCCGACCCGCAGAACGAGGAGGAGGAGGCGCTGTTCGCGGTGATGAAACGCTATCTGAAGGAGAAGCCCGGCTTCTATTCGGCCATCCGCGACGCCATCAAGGGCGTGTCGGAGGAGACCACCACGGGCGTGCACCGCCTCTATCAGATGGCGCAGAAAGGCGAGCTGCCGTTCCCGGCGATCAACGTCAACGACAGCGTCACCAAGTCCAAGTTCGACAATCTCTACGGCTGCCGCGAAAGCCTCGTGGACGCCATCCGCCGCGGCACCGATGTGATGCTGGCCGGCAAGGTCGCGGTGGTCTGCGGCTATGGGGACGTAGGCAAGGGTTCAGCCGCATCGCTTCGCCAAGGCGGCGCGCGCGTGGTGGTCACCGAGATCGACCCGATCTGCGCCCTTCAGGCGGCGATGGAGGGCTACGAGGTCCAGACGCTGGACGACATGGCCGG